>NZ_CP010407.1:1755000-1962500 GCF_000830005.1 Streptomyces vietnamensis
CCTCGTTGGCCTGCAGGAAGACACCGAAGCCGGCCGGCGGCTGTGCGAGCCGGTCGACCTCCTCCTTGAGGGCCACGATCTGGTCGCGGGCCTCACGGAGCGTGTTCGCCAGACGTTCGTTCTGCGCGGACACGCCGGCCAGGTTGGTCTGCAGCTCGACGATCCGCTCTTCGAGAATCCTCGTGTGGCGCGGAGAGTCGGCGAGCTTGCGGCGCAGGACGGCGATTTCCTGCTCGAGATAGGCAACCTGACCGGCGGGGTCTTCAGACCCCCGCCCCGGCCGGATGCCGCGGTTGATGTCGTCGTCGTGGGCTGCCACGGTCCTCACCTCCTCCAAGGGGAGCTGGACGCTTCCTGACCCTACCTGCGTGGGTGGTGATTGAAACCCCTAGATCAAAAAGACTCCGGGGTGTGTCCGATCTTCACCCTTGCGCTTCCCCTCTCGCCAGGGGAATACCCACCCTTCACCACTTGAAAGCGGGCGGTTGTATCGTCGTCATCGGTCAACACCCGTCAGGGGTGGCCCGACTTATCGCGCGAAGCAGAAACGGCAGGAGATATGACCGTGCAGCACGAGGCCCCGGCGACGGGCGCCGAGGAGGCGCTGGAGGTCTGGATCGACCAGGACCTGTGTACTGGGGACGGGATCTGCGCGCAGTACGCTCCCGAGGTCTTCGAGCTCGACATCGACGGGCTCGCGTATGTGAAGAGCGCCGACGACGAGCTGCTCCAGGAGGCGGGGGCCACCACGCCGGTGCCTCTGCCGCTGCTCCAGGACGTGGTGGACTCCGCGAAGGAGTGCCCGGGCGACTGCATCCACGTGCGCCGGGCCGCGGACAAGGTCGAGGTGTACGGCCCCGACGCCGAGTAAGGGCCGGGGGCCGGGCCGCCGGGCGGGCCTCCTGGGGCCTGTCGGGCGGGTAGGGGTCGGACGGGCCGCGGCTTCGGGTGCACGGGGTCTCCCCGGGCCCGCGGGGCCTTGGGGCCTGTCCGCCCCTGATCCGCAGGGCAAGGCCCTAGACGCCGCGTGCGTCCGCCTGGTCGCCGCGGACGAAGGTGCCGCTCTGCCAGCGCCAGCTGACCTTCTCCTGCTCGTCGGGGCAGCAGCTGGGCACGTCGGGGGACGAGTAGCCGAGGAGGGTGGCGCGCACGGTTCCGTCGTGTACGGCGAGCTCGGTGACGTTCCGGTGCTGTTCCGGTGCGACGAGTGTGGCGACCACGCGCGCGGGGGTGCCGTTCTCCTTGCCGCGGGTGAGGACGTAGACGCCGCTCGGCGGGGTGCCGGAGCCGGCTTCGCAGTGCACGACCGCAATGGTCTCGGGGTTCCCGTCGCCGTCGAGGTCTCCGGTGACCCGCTTCGCGACCGTACGGGGGCCTCCCCCGCATTCGAGGGGGTAGTCGGCTCCGGCGGCGTCGGGGGCGGGTGCCGGGTGCGGGGCGGCGGCCGTGGTGCCGGTGGCTCCGGCGGGGCCGGGCTGGAGCAGTCCAGCGAGGGCGACGACCGCGGCGGTCGCGGTGGCGGTGGCCAGCCAGTGGGCCGGCCGGGCGTGGGTGTGGGCGAGGTCCGCGAGGTCCGGGGCGGCGGAGTGCTGCACGCGAGACGTCTCCTGTGGGGTGGTGCGACGGGGTTCCCGGCATCGTGCCACACGTCACAGGGGGACGGAACAGCTGGGGTGGACCCGGGTCGGCCGGTCTTCGGCGGCGGCGAACATGAGGACGCCGCCGTCGAGTTCTCCCGCGTGGGCGGGGAACTCGGCGGCGGCGCGGTGTGGATGTCGGAACGTCAGCCCTTGTTGGGGCCTTCGTAGTCCTCGCCGTAGGCGCCCTTGGCGGGGCGGCGGCGGCGCATCGGGGGCTCGACCCCGTCCGCGAGGCGGCGGGCGGTGACGAGGAAGCCGGTGTGGCCGATCATGCGGTGATCGGGGCGGACGGCGAGGCCCTCGACGTGCCAGTTGCGGATCATGGATTCCCAGGGCTGCGGCTCGGCGTAGCAGCCGAACTCGCGGATGGACTCCACGGTGCGGGCGAGCTGGGTGGTGGTCGCCACGTAGCAGCAGAGGATGCCGCCGGGGACGAGGGCCTTGGAGACGGCCTCCAGGCACTCCCAGGGGGCGAGCATGTCCAGGATGACGCGGTCGACGTCGGTGTCGGACAGGTTGTCCTGGAGGTCGCCGACGGTCAGCTGCCACGCGGGGTGGGGGCCGCCGAAGTAGCGCTCGACGTTGCCCTTCGCGATCTCGGCGAAGTCCTCGCGGCGCTCGTAGGAGTGCAGCATGCCGCTGTCTCCGATGGCGCGCAGGAGGAAGCTGCTCAGCGATCCCGAGCCCACTCCGGCTTCCACGACGCGGGCGCCGGGGAAGATGTCGGCGAAGGCCAGGATCTGCCCCGCGTCCTTGGGGTAGACCACGGCTGCGCCGCGGGGCATGGACAGGACGTAGTCGGGGAGCAGGGGGCGCAGCGCGAGGTAGGCGACGTTTCCGGTGGTACGGACAACGCTGCCCTCGGGGGCGCCGATCAGTTCGTCGTGCGGGAAAGAACCCTTGTGGGTGTGGAAGTTCTTTCCCTCTTCGAGCGTGAACGTGTAGTGACGGCCCTTGGGGTCGGTCAGCTGAACCTGGTCCCCGACCTTGAAGGGCCCGCGTCGGCGGGCGGCACCGGTCGGTTCGGACATGTGACCAGAGTACCGGGGTTACGTGGACGGTCGTGCCATGGCCCGGGGGTACGGGGTCAGGTGGACGGTCGTGCCATGGCCTTGACGAAGGCGCGCTCGACGTCGGTGGTGGCGAGGACCCCGTAGATCTCGCCGGTGTCCTCGACGACGAGGTACTCGGTGGCGGGGCTGGCGCGGAGGTGGTCGAGGAGGGGCTGGCCGGTGAGTTCGGCGGGGACCCGCATGCCGTCGGTGAGGTCCTGGGCGAGGGTGCTGACGGCGACCCAGGGGCGGCGGTGCTGGGGTACGGCGGCGATGGCGGTCTCGCGGACGATGCCGGTGGGTTCGCCGGTGCCGTCGACGACGACGAGGGCGCGGGCGCCGGCCTCGTTGGCGCGGCGGAGGGCTTCGGAGAGGGGGGTGGCGGGTTCGACGGGGATGGCGCGGCGGGTGAGGGCGCGGGCGCGGAGTTCGGGGAGGTGCTCGCGGAGGCGGGCCATGCGGAGGCTGTTGCCGGCGCCGGTCCAGATGATGGCGGCGAGGATGGCGGCGAGGAGTGCGTCGGTGACGGTCTCGAAGCCGCTGATGTCCTCGGTGGAGTTGCCGAGGAGGCCGGTGCGGGTGAGCAGGGGCAGGCCGACGAGGACGAGGACGGCGAGGGCGCGGCCGGCCCAGGCGGCGGCGACGGTGCCGCTCATGGGTTTGCCGGTGATCTTCCAGACGATCGCGCGGAGCATGCGGCCGCCGTCGAGGGGGAGGCCGGGGAGCAGGTTGAAGATCGCGACGATCAGGTTGGAGATCATCAGGCCGCCGAGGAGGACGGCGGGGACGGTGCCGGGTTCGACGGCGTAGAGGGAGAGGTAGAACGCGCCGGCGAGGACGAGGGAGAGGAGGGGGCCGACGAAGGCGAGGACGAATTCGCGGCCGGGGGTCTCGGTCTCCTTCTCGATCTCGGAGACGCCGCCGAAGAACTGGAGCTGGATGCGGCGCACCGGGAGTTCGAAGCGGAGCGCGGCGATGGTGTGGGCCAGTTCGTGGACGAGCACGGAGGCGTAGAAGGCGACGGCGAAGAAGAGGGAGACGAGGTAGCGTGCGGCGCCGAGCTCGGGCAGGACGCGGTCGATCTGGTCGCCGAAGACCCAGGTGATGAGGGCGGCGACGACGAACCAGCTGGGGGCGACGTAGACGGGCACGCCGAAGGGCCGTCCCATGAGGATCCCGCCGCCGGGCTCCTCGGTCCGCTGCGGCTTGGGCTCGTCCTGGTTCACGGGTTCCTTTCGTCGCGTGGTGTGACCCGCGTCGGATGTGTCACGGTTCGATCATGCAGTGCGACGGGGTCCCAGGTCGATGGTATTCCGCTCGTTGTCGGCGGCGGGTCGTAGGGTCTTCGTCATGAGTACGAGCGAGCAGCTGCCGGCGGAGCCGCGGGCGCCCATGTCGTTGTCGCCCTCGCGGGCGAGCGATTTCATGCAGTGTCCCCTGCTGTACCGGTTCCGGGTGATCGACCGGCTGCCGGAGAAGCCGAGTGCGGCGGCGACGCGGGGCACGCTGGTGCACGCGGTCCTGGAGCGGCTCTTCGACGATCCGGCGGTGGAGCGGACGGCTTCGCGGGCGAAGTCGATGGTTCCTGGGCAGTGGGAGCGGCTTCTGGAGTCGAAGCCGGAGCTGGGCGAGCTGTTCGCGGAGGATCCGGACGGAGAGCGTCTGGCGGGCTGGCTGGACGAGGCGGAGCGGCTGGTCGAGCGGTGGTTCACGCTGGAGGATCCGACGCGTCTGGAGCCGGCCGAGCGTGAGCTGTTCGTGGAGACGGAGCTGGATTCGGGGCTGCGGCTGCGGGGTGTGATCGACCGGGTCGACGTGGCGCCTTCGGGCGAGGTGCGGATCGTCGACTACAAGACGGGGAAGGCGCCGCGACCGGAGTACCGGGACGGTGCGCTGTTCCAGATGACGTTCTACGCGCTGGTGGTGTGGCGGCTGAAGCGGGTGATCCCGCGGCGGCTGCAGCTGGTGTACCTGGGCAGCGGGGAGGTGCTGACGTACGACCCGGTGGAGGCGGATCTGCTGCGGGTGGAGCGGAAGCTGCTTGCGCTGTGGGACGCGATCCGGCTTGCGACGGAGTCGGGTGACTGGCGGCCGCGGCCGACGAAGCTGTGCGGTTGGTGTGACCATCAGGCGGTCTGTCCGGAGTTCGGGGGGACTCCCCCGGTCTATCCGCTGAAGATCGTTTCCGCGCGCCCGCCGGAGTCGGGTGAATCCGGGCAGGGCAGAATGGACCCGGCCCAGCCGTCTTCCTGAGCCCAGCCCGCGTGAAAGGGCTGGTCTCAGCCCCGTGAAGGAGCCCTTGTGACGATCCGCGTCCTGTTGGTCGACGATCAGCCGCTGCTGCGGACCGGCTTCCGGATGATTCTGGAGGCGGAGCAGGACATCGCGGTGGTGGGTGAGGCCGGGGACGGTCTGCAGGCGCAGGAGCAGGTGCGTGCGCTGCAGCCGGACGTGGTGCTGATGGACATCCGGATGCCGCGGATGGACGGGGTGGAGGCGACCCGGCAGATCACGGGTCCGGGGCGGGACGGTCCGGCGAAGGTGCTGGTCCTGACGACCTTCGATCTGGACGAGTACGTGGTGGAGGCGCTGCGGGCGGGGGCGAGCGGCTTCCTCCTGAAGGACGCTCCGGCGAACGAGCTGGTGCAGGCGATCCGGGTGGTGGCGGCGGGCGAGGCGATGCTGGCGCCGTCGATCACGCGCCGGCTGCTCGACAAGTACTCGGCGCATCTGCCGACGGGCGAGGAGCAGGTGCCGGACACGCTGAACACCTTGACCGACCGTGAGGTGGAGGTGCTGAAGCTGGTGGCGCGGGGCCTGTCGAACGCGGAGATCGCGGCGGACCTGTTCGTCAGCGAGACGACGGTGAAGACGCACGTGGGTCATGTGCTGACGAAGCTGGGGCTGCGGGACCGGGTGCAGGCCGCGGTGTACGCGTACGAGAGCGGTCTGGTGCGGCCGGGGGCCGGTGGCCAGTAGTCGCGAGGGCGACGGACGACGACGGGGGCCCGGTGCGCGTGGTGCGCGCCGGGCCCCCGTGCGTGGACCGGGAGGGGGTCAGCCCTTGCGGATCTCCCAGAAGCGGAAGACGGTCGAGGCGTCGAGGGTCCATTCGAGGCCGGTGACGTCGTCGCGGGCGACGGCGTACTGCTTGCCCTGCCAGAGCGGCAGCACCGGGAGTTCCTCGGCGACGAGGTTCTGGAGCTTTCCGTACTCGTCGGCGGTGGCGGCGCGGTCGGCGATGCCGGCGGTCTTCGGGATGAGGCTGCCGGTGATGGTGGCGTTCTCGTAGTGGTTGCCGAGGACGTTGCCCTCGCCGAAGAAGGGGCTGGTGAAGTTGTCGGCGTCGGGGTAGTCGGGGACCCAGCCCTTGACGTAGACGCCGTACTTGCCGGCGGCGATGTCCTTCTCGTACTGCTCGTAGGGGACGGACTTGACGTCGGCGTCGAAGAGGCCGCTCGCGTTGAGCTGCTCGGCGATGGCCTTGAGCTCCTGGTCGGTGGCCGGGCCGTAGCGGCTGGGGGTGGACCAGAGGGTGAGCTTCACCTTGTCGGTGATGCCGGAGGCGCGGAGGGCCTTCTTCGCCTTGGCACTGTCGGGGGTGCCGTAGGTGTCGTAGAAGGCGGTGTTGTGTCCGGCGATGCCGGCCGGGACGATCGAGTAGAGCGGGGTGGCCGTCGACTTGTAGACGTTCTCGACGAGGGCCTCGCGGTCGACGAGGTGGGCGATGGCCTTGCGGACGCCGAGCTTGCCGACGACCGGGTCGTCCATGTTGAAGACGAGGTGCTGGACCTCGGCGCTGCTGCCCTGGACGACCTCGATGCCCTTGTCGGCCGTGCTGGCGGAGTTCTCGAGGGCGGCGATGTCGTCGGCGGAGAGGCCTCGGTAGGCGACGTCTATGTCGCCGTCGGTGAAGGCCTTGGCGAGGGCGGTGCGGTCGCCCTTGTAGAGCTTGAGGGTGACCGCGCCGTTCTTGGGCTTGGCGTTGCCCTTGTAGCCGGGGTTGGCGGAGAAGGTGGCCTCGGTGTCGCTGAAGGAGTCCAGCTTGTACGGGCCGGAGCCGGTGGCCTTGCCGTCGGTGCGCAGCGCGTCGGCGGGGTAGTCGCGGTGGTCGACGATGGAGCCGGCGCCGGAGGCGATCTTGCTGGGGAAGGTGGCGTCCGGGACCTTGAGGCGGAAGACGACGGTCTTCTCGTCCGGGGTCTCGATCTTGTCGATGGTGGAGAGCAGCGGCGCCGGGCCGGAGGGGTCGGCGATCTTGAGGGCGCGCTCGAAGGAGAACTTGACGTCCTCCGAGGTGAGCTTGTTGCCGTTGGAGAAGGTGAGGCCGTCGCGCAGGGTGCAGGTGTAGACCTTGCTGCCCGCGGAGAAGTCGCACTCTTCGGCGGCCTCGGGCTCGGGCGCGAGGCCGCCCTTGGGGAAGGCGAGGAGGGACTGGAAGACGTTGTTGAACAGCAGCCAGGAGCCGGGGTCGTAGCCGGCCGCCGGGTCGGTGGCGAGGATCTCGTCGGACATGCCGACGCGTACTCCGCCTCCGGAGCCTCCGGAGCCGCTTCCCTGCTCGGTGCCGCAGCCGCTGAGGAGGGCGGCGGACAGGCCCGCGGCGAGGGGGGCCGTCAGCCACTTGTTTCGTGCCTTCACAGAACTTGCCTCTTGATCTCTTGTCAGGCCGGCCGCGCGTTGGTGCGCGGCCGGGACAACGAAGGGGTCAGGCGGTACCGCGGCCCAGTTCCCACAGCAGCAGGTCGGAGGAGGTGTTGAGGGCGTACTCGACTCCGTTGAGGTCGCTGCGGGCGGCGACGTACTGCTTGCCCTGCCACAGGGGCAGGACGGGGACGTCCTCGGCGACGATCTTCTGGATCTGCGCGTAGACGGGGCTTGCGGCGTTGCGGTCGGCCTGGCGGCGCGAGCGCGGGATGAGCTTCTCGCGAACGGTCTTGTTCACGTAGGGGGTGTTGAGGAAGTTGTCGCTGTCGAGGAACGGCGCGATGTAGTTGTCCGGGTCCGGGTAGTCCGGGAACCAGCCGAGGCCGTAGACGGCGTAGTCGCCGCGCTTCTGGGCCGTGCGGAACTGGGACCACTCGGCGCCCTTGACGGTGGCGTCGAAGAGCTCGCTGGCGATGAGCTGCTTCTTGAGCGCCTCGAACTCCTGGGCGGTCTCGGCGCCGTAGTGGTCGGTGGTGTAGTTCAGGGTCACCTTGACCGGGGTCTTGACGCCCGCGTCCTTGAGGATCTTCGCGGCGCGGGCGGGGTCGGGCTCGCCGTACTCGTCGAAGAAGGGGGTGGCGTGGCCGGTGATGCTGGAGGGAATCAGCGAGTAGAGCGGCTCGGCGGTGGGGCCGTAGACGAGGTTGACGAGGGCGCCCCGGTCGACGACGGCGGCCATGGCCTGGCGCACGGCCTTCTCCTCGACGGAGGGGGCCTTGGTGTTGAAGCCGAGGTAGCGGATCTCCAGGCCGGGGACCTCGGTGACGCGGATGTCGTCCTTGGGCGTCTCGGTGAGGTCCTTGATCTGCTTCTGCGACAGGGAGCGGGCCATCATGTCGATGTCGTCGCTCTCCAGGGCCGCGCCCATGGCCTCGGCGTCGGCGTAGGGGCGCAGCTCGACCTTGTCGTTGCGCAGGGTGACGTCGCCCTTGTAGGCCGGGTTCTTGGTGAAGACGAAGCGGGTGGCCTTGTCGCCCTCGCGCTCGACCTTCAGGGTGTACGGGCCCGAGCCGTCGACGTCGAAGCCGTCGCGGAGCTTGTCGGCGGCGTACTTGTCCTTGCTGAGGATGCCGGCGACGGGAGTGGAGAGCTTGTACGGGAAGGTGGCGTCGGGGGTCTTGAGGTGGAAGACGATCCCGTCGGTGCCCTGGGTCTCGACGGTGTCGATGTTCGAGAGGAGGGCGGCCGTGCCGTTGTCCGACTTGATCTTCAGGACGCGCTCGATGGAGAACTTGACGTCCTCGGCCGTGAGGGGGGTGCCGTCGGCGAAGGTGAGGCCCTCGCGGAGGGTGCAGCGGTAGCTCTCGCTGGCCTTGTCGGAGAAGCCGCAGCTCTGGGCGGCCTCGGGGACGGGCTCGCCGCCGCCGCGGGGCACGTGCAGCAGGGTCTGGACGGTCTGGCGGAGGATGTTCCAGGCGCCGGTGTCGTAGGCGTAGGCCGGGTCGAGAGGGGCGGGGGCGTCCTCCGTCGCGATGAACTGGTCCGTGGTGCCGACGGTTATCGCCCGGCCGTCCTCCGCTCCGCCGCAGGCGGCGAGCAGGGGGGCGAGCAGTCCGGCCACGGCCGGCAGCACCAGGGTCTTGCGGTTCATCAGGGACGATCTCCTCATCCGGCACTGGGGTACAGCGGTCAGTGGAACTCCGCCGCCTGCCGCCCGGTCGGGGCGGGAGCGATCGGGCCGGGTGTTGCGATCGGTCCTGTGTTCACGGCGACTTGGGTATGCGCCGGTGCACGCGGTTATGCGGCGAAGTACTCGCGAAAGATTAGTGCGCGGCGCCGGCATCGCTTGACCGGGGCCGTACAGGGACGTAATCGAAGAGTGATCATGAATGCATGGGCCTCGATACCCATGCGCCGGACGTTGCGGACGATGATTGCCCAACCAGGACACAGGGGGCGCCGAAACATCCGGTTTTGAGACACGAGACGGGAACGGGCCACCCGCCGTCCGGCACTCTGAGTGACCAAGGTCACGTAAATGCTTTTCGGTGAATGGCCCGCTCGCTTTAGCCGGATCGCTTTCCTCAGATAAAGCTCAGATTCCCGTGATCAAGGTCCGCAGGAACGGCACGTCGACCTCTTCGAGGGAACGCACGACGACCCGGCCCGGGGAGGGTGCGATCGGGGCGACGGAGGGCACCGCGACGACCCGGCAGCCGGCCGCCTCGGCGGCCGCCACACCGGTCGCGGTGTCCTCGATGACGGCGCAGAGCGCGGGGTCGGCACCAACGCCCTGGGCGGCCGTCAGGTACGGCTCGGGGTGGGGCTTGGTGCGGACGACCTCGTCGCCGGCGACGGTGAGGGCGAAGCGGTCGCGGCCGAGCGAGGCGAGGACCCGGTCGATGATCCGCCGGTGCGAGGCGGAGACCAGGGCGGTGGGGATGGAGTGCCGGGACAGCTCGGCGAGCAGCCGCTCGGCGCCGGGCATGAGGGGGACGCCCCGGGAGATGCGCTGCTCGAACTTCTCGTTGAGCAGGACGGTCAGCTCTTCGAGGGTGATGTCGGCGCCCGTGGACTCGATGAGGTAGCCCGCGCTGCGGGTCATCGGGCCGCCGACGACGACGTCGCGCCAGGCCTCGTCCAGACGGTGTCCGAGGTCGGCGAAGACCTCGACCTCGGCGTCCCACCAGAACCCCTCCGTGTCGACGAGGGTCCCGTCCATGTCGAGGAAGACCGCCTGCAGGGCGGAGCTGCCGTTCGTACGGAACAGGGACGCGGGGACCGTACTGGTCATCCGGCACACCTCCATGGAGGGACGAGAAGGCCGGCCCCCCTCCCCGGTACGGGGAGGAAGACCGGCCTGCACTGGACCGACAAGTGTACGTCGCGATCACCGCGAACGCGCGGATTTACCCCGCGCGGTCGGCGATCGGTCGTCGGACGGTCACCGTGCGTTGAAGTACTTCGCCTCGGGGTGGTGGATGACGATGGCGTCGGTGGACTGCTCGGGGTGGAGCTGGAACTCCTCGGAGAGGTGGACGCCGATCCGCTCCGGCCGCAGCAGGTCCGCGATCTTCGCGCGGTCCTCCAGGTCGGGGCAGGCGCCGTAGCCGAGCGAGAAGCGCGCGCCCCGGTACTTGAGGTCGAACATGTCCTCGACGTTCTCGGGGTCCTCCCCGCCGAAGCCCAGCTCGGCGCGGACGCGGGCGTGCCAGTACTCGGCGAGGGCCTCGGCGAGCTGGACGGAGAGGCCGTGCAGTTCGAGGTAGTCGCGGTAGGAGTCGGACTCGAAGAGCTTGGCCGTGGCCTCGCCGATCTTCGAGCCGACGGTGACGACCTGGAGGCCGACGACGTCGGTCTCGCCGGACTCCTCCGGGCGGAAGAAGTCCGCGAGGCAGAGGCGGCGGCCGCGGCGCTGGCGGGGGAAGGAGAACCGGGTCCGCTCGTTGCCCGCCTCGTCCAGGATGATCAGGTCGTCGCCCTTGGAGACGCAGGGGAAGTAGCCGTGGACGACGGCCGCCTCCAGGAGGTTCTCGGTGTGGAGGCGCTCCAGCCAGCCGCGCAGCCGGGGCCGGCCCTCGGTCTCGACGAGCTCCTCGTACGCCGGTCCGTCGCCGGCCCGGTTCTGCTTGAGGCCCCACTGGCCCTTGAAGAGGGCGCCCTCGTCGAGCCAGGACGCGTAGTCCTTCAGCGGGATGCCCTTGACGACGCGGGTGCCCCAGAAGGGCGGGGTCGGCACCGGGTTGTCGGTGGCCACGTCGGAGCGGCCGCCGGGCTCCGGCTCGTCGACCTGGAGGGCGGCGGCGGTGCCGGTCTTGGCGACCCGGCGCTGCTTGAGCTCGGGGAGTACGGCTCCGGGGACGCCGCGCTTGACGCCGATGAGCGCGTCCATGAGCCGCAGGCCCTCGAAGGCGTCGCGGGCGTAGCGGACCTCGCCCTGGTAGATCTCGTGGAGGTCCTGCTCGACGTAGGCGCGGGTGAGGGCGGCGCCGCCGAGGATCACGGGGTACTTGGCGGCCAGCTCGCGCTGGTTGAGCTCCTCCAGGTTCTCCTTCATGATCACGGTGGACTTCACCAGCAGGCCGGACATGCCGATGACGTCGGCGTTGTGTTCCTCGGCGGCCTCCAGGATCGCGGAGACCGGCTGCTTGATGCCGATGTTGACGACGTTGTAGCCGTTGTTGGACAGGATGATGTCCACGAGGTTCTTGCCGATGTCGTGGACATCGCCCCGCACGGTCGCGAGCACGATGGTGCCCTTGCCCTCGGCGTCGGACTTCTCCATGTGCGGTTCGAGGTAGGCCACCGCCGTCTTCATGACCTCGGCGGACTGGAGCACGAACGGCAGCTGCATCTGGCCGGAGCCGAACAGCTCACCGACCGTCTTCATGCCGTCCAGGAGGGTGTCGTTGACGATGTCCAGGGCCGGCCGGTCCACGAGGGCCGCGTCGAGGTCGGCCTCCAGGCCGTTCTTCTCGCCGTCGACGATCCGCCGCTTCAGACGCTCCTCCAGCGGCAGCGCGAGCAGCTCCTCCGCCTTCCCGGCCTTCAGGGACTTCGCCGTCGCGCCCTCGAACAGGGCCATCAGCTTCTGCAGCGGGTCGTAGCCCTCCCGCCGCCGGTCGTAGATCAGGTCGAGGGCGGTGGTGACCTGCTCCTCGTCGAAACGGGCGATCGGCAGGATCTTGGAGGCGTGCACGATCGCCGAGTCCAGGCCCGCCTTGACGCACTCGTCCAGGAAGACGGAGTTGAGCAGGATGCGGGCGGCCGGGTTGAGGCCGAAGGAGATGTTCGACAGGCCCAGCGTGGTCTGCACGTCCGGGTGGCGGCGCTTGAGCTCGCGGATCGCCTCGATGGTGGCGATGCCGTCCTTGCGGGACTCCTCCTGCCCGGTGCAGATGGTGAAGGTCAGGGCGTCGATGAGGATGTCGGACTCGTGGATGCCCCAGTTGCCGGTCAGGTCGGCGATCAGCCGCTCGGCGACGGCGACCTTGTGCTCGGCGGTGCGGGCCTGGCCCTCCTCGTCGATGGTCAGCGCGATCAGCGCCGCGCCGTGCTCCTGGGCCAGTCGGGTGACCTTGGCGAAGCGGGACTCCGGCCCGTCGCCGTCCTCGTAGTTGACCGAGTTGATCACGGCGCGGCCGCCGAGCTTCTCCAGGCCGGCGCGCAGCACGTCCACCTCGGTGGAGTCGAGCACGATCGGCAGGGTGGAGGCGGTGGCGAAGCGGCCGGCGAGTTCCTGCATGTCGGCGACGCCGTCGCGGCCCACGTAGTCCACGCACAGGTCGAGCATGTGCGCGCCCTCGCGGATCTGGTCGCGGGCCATCTCCACGCAGTCGTCCCAGCGGCCCTCGAGCATGGCCTCGCGGAACTTCTTCGAGCCGTTGGCGTTGGTCCGCTCGCCGATCGCCAGGTAGGAGGTGTCCTGCCGGAACGGCACGGTCTGGTAGAGGGAGGCGGCGCCCGGCTCGGGGCGCGGGGAGCGCTCGGGCGGGACGATGCCCTGGACCCGCTCGACGACCTGGCGCAGGTGCTCGGGGGTGGAGCCGCAGCAGCCGCCGACCAGGGACAGGCCGTAGTCGCGGACGAAGTTCTCCTGCGCGTCGGCCATCTCGGAGGCCGTGAGCGGGAAGTACGCGCCGTCCTTGGTGAGGACGGGCAGGCCGGCGTTCGGCATGCACATCAGGGGCGTACGGGAGTGGCGGGCGAGGTAGCGCAGGTGCTCGCTCATCTCGGCCGGGCCGGTCGAGCAGTTCAGGCCGATCAGGTCGATGCCGAGGGGCTCCAGGGCCGTCAGGGCGGCGCCGATCTCGGAGCCGAGGAGCATGACGCCGGTGGTCTCGAAGGCGAGCGAACAGATCAGGGGCACGTCCACGCCCAGGGCGTCCATCGCGCGGCGCGCGCCGATGAGGCTGGACTTGGTCTGCAGCAGGTCCTGGGTGGTCTCGACGATCAGGGCGTCGGCGCCGCCGGCCAGCAGGCCCTCGGCGTTCTGCTGGTAGCCGTCGCGCAGCACGTCGTACGCGATGTGGCCGAGCGAGGGCAGCTTGGTGCCGGGGCCGATGGAGCCGAGGACCCAGCGCTGGCGGCCGTCCTTGGCGGCGAACTCGTCGGCGACCTCGCGGGCGATCCGGGCGCCCGCCTCGGAGAGCTCGAAGATCCGGTCGGCGATCTCGTACTCGCCCGCGGCCGAGTGGTTGGAGCCGAACGTGTTGGTCTCGACGCAGTCGACGCCGACCTCGAAGTACGCCTCGTGCACCGAACGGACGATGTCGGGCCGGGTGACGTTGAGGATCTCGTTGCATCCTTCGAGGTTCTGGAAGTCCTCGAGGGTGGGGTCCTGGGCCTGGAGCATGGTGCCCATGGCTCCGTCGGCGACGACGACTCGGCTGGCGAGTGCCTCGCGGAGGGCGGCGGCGCGGGTCCGGCTGTCAGCGGAAGGGGTCGGCAACGAGGCCATGGATGAGCTCCCTGGGATGCGACGGCTGTCGGCTTTGCACCCTCGGTGGAGGATGCACGGGGCCAGCGTAACCGCGCAGGGGCCGGGGTGGACACGGCGTCCCACGGGCCGGACGGCATCCTGTGTGCGGGGACTCCCGGTCCTGCCCCTCCTTGGCCGACACTGTGTGGTGTGACGCAAGGTCGGCATCGACCGATAGTGTTCAGCATTGTCGAACAGCGTGAGAAGGGTGAGGGGCCGGGCGATGGCGAAGAACATCCAGTCGCTTGAAAGAGCGGCGGCCATGCTGCGACTGCTCGCGGGCGGCGAGCGCCGGCTCGGCCTTTCCGACATCGCGTCCTCGCTCGGACTCGCCAAGGGAACGGCCCACGGCATCCTGCGCACCCTCCAGGCGGAGGGCTTCGTGGAGCAGGACGCGGCCTCGGGCCGCTACCAGCTGGGCGCGGAGCTGCTGCGGCTCGGCAACAGCTATCTGGACGTGCACGAGCTGCGGGCGCGCGCCCTGGTCTGGACGGACGACCTGGCGCGGTCCAGCGGCGAGAGCGTGCACCTGGGGGTGCTGCACCAGAAGGGCGTGCTGATCGTGCACCACGTCTTCCGGCCGGACGACAGCCGTCAGGTCCTGGAGGTGGGGGCCATGCAGCCGCTGCACTCCACGGCGCTCGGCAAGGTCCTGTCGGCGTACGACCCGGTGGCGCACAGCGAGGTGGTGGAGGTCGAGCGGGAGGCGTTCACGCCCCGGACGACCACGGAGCTCGGCGACTTCGAGTCGCTGCTCGACATGACGCGGGCCCGGGGCTGGGCGGCGGACGTGGAGGAGACCTGGGAGGGCGTGGCCTCGGTGGCGGCGCCGATCCACGACCGGCGGCGGATGCCGGTGGGCGCGGTGGCGGTCACGGGCGCCGTGGAGCGGGTCTGTCCGGGCGGGGAGCTGCGCCCGGAGCTGGTGGCGGCGGTGCGGGACTGCGCCCGCGCGGTCTCCCGGGACCTGGGGGCCGGCCGCTTCTGAGAGCCCGCGCGGGCGCGCCCCGCCTTCGTGCGAGCGCGGTCCCGACCGCCCGTGCGACGCGGCCCGACCACCCTCCGTAGGGCTGCGCGCGGCAGCCCGTACAACAGAACCGAACCCGCCGGTAACGATCGCGTTATCGGCGGGTTTTTCGCTTCCCAGACCCTTGACGTGCTGTTAACCCGGGGGCAAAACTTCCGTTCATCGGTCGGCATTGTCGAACACCTAACGGCAATACACGCTAGGGTGTGACAGTGCCAAGGGCCGGCAACGCCCTCACACGAGGGCGCGGACCACCGGAGGGACCCGGGGTTCGCCTTCCCCTGGACGAAGGACAAAGGAGTCGCGGGTGTCCAGCTCCGACATCTTCCTCGGCGAGACCATCGGTACCGCCGTTCTCATTCTGCTCGGCGGCGGTGTGTGCGCCGCCGTCACGCTCAAGGGCTCCAAGGCCCGCAACGCGGGCTGGCTCGCGATCACCTTCGGGTGGGGCTTCGCCGTCATGACGGCCGTCTACATGACCGCTTCCCTCTCGGGCGCCCATCTGAACCCCGCCGTCACGGTCGGAATCGCGATCAAGACCGGGGACTGGAGCGACGTCCCCGTCTACATCGCCGGCCAGATGCTCGGCGCGATGATCGGCGCGGCGCTGGTCTGGGTGGCCTACTACGGACAGTTCCAGGCGCACCTCACGGACCCCGAGACCGTCGGCGAGAAGCCGATCGAGGGCCCCGGCCCGGTGCTCGGCGTCTTCTCCACGGGTCCCGAGATCCGCAACACCTGGCAGAACCTGGCCACCGAGATCATCGGCACCGTCGTGCTGGTCCTGGCCGTACTCACCCAGGGCCTCAACGACAGCGGCAAGGGCCTCGGCGTCATCGGCGCCCTGATCACCGCCTTCGTCGTGGTCTCCATCGGCCTCTCGCTCGGCGGCCCGACCGGTTACGCCATCAACCCGGCCCGTGACCTCGGCCCGCGCATCGTGCACGCCCTGCTCCCGCTGCCGAACAAGGGCGGCTCCGACTGGAGCTACGCCTGGATCCCGGTCGCCGGTCCGCTGATCGGTGGCGCCCTCGCCGCGGGTATCTACAACATCGCGTTCGCCTGAGCCGTCCTTCTTCCAGACTTACCCAGGAGCACACCGTGACCGACGCACACACCTCCGGCCCCTTCATCGCGGCCATCGACCAGGGCACCACCTCCTCGCGCTGCATCGTCTTCGACAAGGACGGCCGGATCGTCTCCGTCGACCAGAAGGAGCACGAGCAGATCTTCCCGAAGCCGGGCTGGGTCGAGCACGACGCCGCCGAGATCTGGGCCAACGTCCAGGAGGTCGTCGCCGGCGCCCTGGAGAAGGGCAACATCACCGCCGCCGACGTCAAGGCCATCGGCATCACCAACCAGCGCGAGACCACGCTGCTCTGGGACAAGAACACCGGTGAGCCCGTCCACAACGCCCTCGTCTGGCAGGACACCCGCACCGACGCCCTCTGCAAGGAGCTCGGCCGCAACGTCGGCCAGGACCGCTTCCGCCGCGAGACCGGCCTGCCGCTGGCGAGCTACTTCTCCGGCCCGAAGGTCCGCTGGCTGCTCGACAACGTCGAGGGCCTGCGCGAGCGCGCCGAGCGCGGCGACATCCTCTTCGGCACCATGGACTCCTGGGTCATCTGGAACCTCACGGGCGGCGTCGACGGCGGCCACCACGTCACCGACGTCACCAACGCCTCCCGCACCATGCTGATGAACCTCCACACCATGGCCTGGGACGAGAAGATCCTGCAGTCCATGGAGATCCCGGCCGCCGTGCTGCCCGAGATCCGCTCCTCCGCCGAGGTGTACGGCACGGTCAAGGGCGGCATCCTCGACGGCATCCCGGTCGCCTCCGCGCTCGGCGACCAGCAGGCCGCCCTGTTCGGCCAGACGTGTTTCGCCGAGGGCGAGGCCAAGTCCACGTACGGCACCGGCACCTTCATGCTGATGAACACCGGCGACAAGGTCATCAACTCCTACAGCGGCCTGCTGACCACGGTCGGCTACCAGATCGGCGACGCGAAGCCGGTCTACGCCCTGGAGGGCTCGATCGCCGTCACCGGTTCGCTGGTGCAGTGGATGCGCGACCAGATGGGCCTGATCAAGTCCGCCGCCGAGATCGAGACCCTCGCGTCCTCGGTCGAGGACAACGGCGGCGCCTACTTCGTGCCGGCCTTCTCCGGCCTGTTCGCCCCGTACTGGCGCTCCGACGCGCGCGGTGTCATCGCCGGCCTCACCCGGTACGTCACCAAGGCGCACATCGCCCGCGCCGTCCTGGAGGCGACCGCCTGGCAGACCCGCGAGATCACCGACGCCATGACGAAGGACTCCGGCGTCGAGCTGACCGCGCTCAAGGTCGACGGCGGCATGACCTCCAACAACCTGCTGATGCAGACCCTCTCGGACTTCCTGGACGCGCCCGTCGTGCGTCCGATGGTCGCCGAGACCACCTGCCTCGGCGCCGCCTACGCCGCCGGTCTGGCCGTCGGCTTCTGGCCGGACACCGACGCGCTGCGCGCCAACTGGCGCCGGGCGGCGGAATGGACCCCTCGCATGGACGCCGACAAGCGTGACCGCGAGTACAAGAGCTGGCTCAAGGCCGTTGAACGCTCCATGGGCTGGCTCGATGATTCGACCGAGGAGTAATACGAGATGACCACCCTGCAGAGCGTCCCTGCCCTGGGGACGCACCCGGCTGCCGGTTCCCTGCCGAGCCACGCCGAGACCCGGGAACAGCTTTCCAAGGCGACGTACGACCTCCTGGTGATCGGCGGCGGCATCCTGGGCATCTCCACCGCCTGGCACGCCGCACAGTCGGGCCTGCGGGTGGCCCTGGTGGACGCCGGCGACTTCGCCGGCGCCACCTCCTCCGCCTCCTCCAAGCTGCTCCACGGCGGCCTGCGCTACCTGCAGACCGGCGCGGTGAAGCTGGTGGCGGAGAACCACTTCGAGCGGCGTGCGGTCTCCCGCCAGGTGGCACCGCACCTCGCCAACCCGCTCACCTTCTACCTGCCCGTCTACAAGGGCGGCCCGCACGGCGCCGCCAAGCTGGGCGCCGGAGTGTTCGCGTACTCCGCCCTCTCTGCCTTCGGCGACGGCGTCGGGCACCTGCTCTCCCCCGCCAAGGCCGCCCAGGACGTGCCGGAGCTGCGCACCGACAACCTGAAGGCCGTCGCCGTCTACGGCGACGACCAGATGAACGACGCCCGCATGGCGCTGATGACGGTCCGCGCCGCCGTCGACGCCGGCGCCACCGTCCTCAACCACGCCGAGGTCACCGGCCTGCGCTTCACCCGCGGCCGGGTCACCGGCGCGGAGCTGAAGGACCGCACCACCGGCGACGAGTTCGGCGTGAACGCCCGCCTCGTGCTCAACGCGACCGGCCCCTGGGTCGACCACCTGCGCAAGATGGAGGACCCCAACGCGGCCCCCTCCATCCGCCTCTCCAAGGGCGCGCACCTGGTCCTCAAGCGGACCTCGCCGTGGAAGGCCGCGCTGGCCACCCCGATCGACAAGTACCGCATCACCTTCGCCCTCCCCTGGGAGGACATGCTGCTCCTCGGCACCACCGACGAGGAGTACGAGGGCGACCCCGGCCAGGTCGAGGTCACCGAGAAGGACACCGCCCAGATCCTGGACGAGGCCGCCTTCTCCATCCGCGACCAGCAGCTCTCCCGCGACCTGATCACGTACTCCTTCGCCGGCCTGCGGGTGCTCCCGGGCGGTCCCGGCGACACCTCCAAGGCCAAGCGCGAGACGGTCGTCACCGAGGGCCGCGGCGGCATGCTGTCGGTGGCCGGCGGCAAGTGGACGACCTTCCGCCACATCGGCCGCACGGTCATGAAGAAGCTGGAGCAGCTTCCCGGCCACGTGATCGGCGAATACGCCGAGGGGGCTGTGCCGGTGTCCGCGCTGCCGAAGCGGCTGCCGCTGCCCGGCATCGCCAACCCGAACGCGGTCGCCCACCGGCTGCTCGTCGACGGTCCGGCGCCCGGCCCCCGGATGGCCGCCGACACCGCCAAGCACCTGGCCACGCACTACGGCTCGCTCTCCTTCGACATCGCCCGGATGGCGAACGAGAACCCGGAGCTCGCCCGCCGGATACACCCGGACGCGCCGGAGATCTGGGCGCAGGTCGCCTACGCCCGCGACCACGAGTGGGCCGAGACGGCGGACGACGTGCTGCGCCGCCGTACGACGCTGACCATCCGCGGTCTCGCGACGGATGAGATCCGCGCCGAGGTCGAGTCGATGCTGCGGAAGTAAGTTCCTTGCGTCCAGGGGCGGTTCCTCTCCGAGGGGCCGCCCCTGACGCGTGCCATGCGCCCGCCACACGGCCGCAACACTCGGCGCGCACAGTTGAGGCATGAAGTTTCAGGTGCTCTCGATCGTCCACCACTCCCCGCACCCGCTCACCGGCGAACTGCTGTCCGCCGCCGACCGGTTGGAGCAGGTCGTCACGCTCGGCGAGACCGCCGAACGGCTCGGCTTCGACGCGTACGCGGTCGGCGAGCGGCACGCGGGCGCGTTCCTCTCCTCCTCCCCGACCGTGCTGCTCGCCGCGCTGGCCGCCCGCACCAGCCAAATCCGGCTGCTCACCGGCGTCACCGTGGTCGCGATCCTCGACCCCGTCCGGGTCGCCGAGGACTACGCGACGCTCGACCAGCTCTCCCGCGGCCGGCTCGAACTCGTCGTCGGCAAGGGCGCGGAGGCCGGCCACTTCGACCTCTTCGGCCTGGACGAGGAGCGGCAGTGGGACCTCCAGAAGGAGAAGTACGAGCTGCTGCGCCGCCTCTGGACGGAGGAGGGCGTCGACTGGGAGGGCGAGTTCCGGCCCCCGCTGAAGAACGTGACCACGGTCCCGCGGCCGTACGCCGGTCCGCCCCGGATCTGGCACGGCTCGGCCACCAGCCTCAACTCCCCCGAGCTCGCGGCGAAGCACGGCGATCCGCTCTTCACCGCCAACGCGATCCAGCCGCGCGAGGCGTACGCGCGGCTCATCGCCCACTACCGCGAGAAGTTCGAGGAGTACGGGCACGATCCGGCCCACGCGCGCGTGGCGGCCGGTTCCGGCGGGCTGCTCATCGCCGACACCCCCGAGCAGGCGGTGAGCCGGTACAAGGAGCTGTACGAGGCGAAGGTGCGGCAGAGCTTCAAGCCGCACCTGGAGGGCAAGGCGGGGTACAACACGCCGTTCCGCACGATCGAGGACGCGATCGCGGACGGCCCCCAGCTGATCGGCTCCCCGCAGCAGATCATCGACAAGATCCTCGGCTATCACGAGCACTACGGGCACGATCTGCAGTCCGTCACCGTCGACACCTTCGGCCAGTCGACGGCCGAGCAGCAGGAGACCCTCCAGCGGTTCGCCGAGGAGATCGCGCCGGTGGTGCGGAGGGAGGCGCCGAGCACGCTGTGGGAGGAGTGACTCCGCCGTGTGCGGAGGCGAGTTCCTGGGTAGTCGATCAAGGCCGCACGGGTTTTCGGGGATGTCCGGGGACTGCGGGCGGACCACCGGAAAGCCGTAAGGTGGGGCCGTACGACAGGAACTTCGAATAAGGAGGCGCTGGGTGATCGAGCTCGAGGGGGTACCCGAGCTGATCGACCCGGTCATGGTGGCCGCGTTCGAGGGCTGGAACGACGCCGGCGACGCCGCCTCCACCGCGGTCGCCCACCTGGACCGGGAATGGAAGGGCGAGGTCTTCGCGGCGCTCGACGCCGAGGACTACTACGACTTCCAGGTCAACCGCCCCACCGTCTTCCTGGACAACGGGGTCAGGAAGATCACCTGGCCGACGACCCGGCTCTCCGTGGTCCGGGTCGGCGGCGACAAGCCCCGTGACCTGGTGCTCGTGCGCGGGATCGAGCCCTCGATGCGCTGGCGGTCCTTCTGCAACGAGCTGCTGGGCTTCGCCCACGAGCTGGGTGTGGAGATGGTGGTGATCCTGGGCGCGCTGCTCGGGGACACCCCGCACACCCGGCCGGTCCCGGTCAGCGGGGTGACCTCCGATCCGGACCTGGCGCGGACGATGGACCTGGAGGAGACCCGGTACGAGGGCCCGACGGGCATCGTGGGCATCCTCCAGGAGGCGTGCACGCACGCGGGCGTGCCGGCGGTGAGCCTGTGGGCGGCGGTGCCGCACTACGTGTCGCAGCCGCCGAACCCGAAGGCGACCCTGGCGCTGCTCAACCGCCTGGAGGACCTGATCGGGCTGCGCATCCCGCTGGGCGAGCTGCCGGAGGACGCGCGGGCCTGGCAGCTGGGCGTGGACCAGCTGGCGGCCGAGGACAGCGAGGTCGCCGAGTACGTGCAGACCCTGGAGGAGGCGCGGGACACGGCGGAGCTGCCGGAGGCCTCGGGCGAGGCGATCGCCCGCGAGTTCGAGCGGTATCTGCGGCGTCGCGAGCCGGGCACGGGGCCGGGTTCCGGTCCTGGGGTGGCGACGGAGGGCGGCGAGTTCCTGAGGGATTCCGGGAGCGGCCGGACCCGCCCGCCGAAGCCGGAGCAGCCGGGCCCGGAGGCGGTGCCGGGGACGGAGCCGCCGTCCGACGCCCCGGAGGACGACGACGGGGACACCGGGGACACGCAGGAGTAGCCGTACGGGAGGGGTGGCGCGGCCGCCCCTCCCGTACCGCGTTCAGACCCTGGGCACGGACACCACGTCGTAGTCCGCCACCGTGGGATCCGGGTCCAGGCCGAAGCGCGCGTTGGGCAGGTAGATCCGGTCGCCCCAGACGGCCGCGGTGGTCGGGACGCGGAACCGGTCCGGGTCGGTGATCCGGGCGATCGGGGTGCCGCGCGTTCCGGCGGCGTCGAGCCGGACGACGTCGATCTGGTTGACCGCCTGCTGGACGATGTACAGGTCGCGGCCGAGGAGCAGCATTCCGTCGCCGTTCGGGATCTTCAGGCCGCCGAGGTCGACCGTGCGGGCGGTGCCGGTGCGCGGGTCGACGCGCAGGAGCGTGCCGCCGTCCTGGTGGACGTTGACCACGAGCAGGGCCTGGCCGTCGGGGGTCCGCTCGATGCCGTTGGCGGTGAAGTCGGGGCCCTGCGTCCAGTCGCCGGTGAGCGGCAGGGTCGTGATCTCGTGTGCGGGCTCGCCGGTGCGGTCGATGGCCAGACGGTAGAGCCGGGGCTGGAACGAGTCCGTGAACCAGGCGGCGCCCGGGGTGAGGACGACGTCGTTGACCATGGTGTTCTCGGCGCCGAGTCCGGTGAAGTCGCGCAGGAGCGCGCCGGTGCGGGCGTCGACGACGCGGATCTCCCGGCTCCAGCCGCCGGCGAGGAAGAGCCGCCGCTCGGACCGGTCGATCTTGAGTCCGACGGTGGAGCGCTCGAAGCCGAGCCCCTCGTGGATGATCCCGCCCTCGCCGGTGGCCAGCGAGACGCGGTAGACGGAGCCGTCGGCGAGGGAGCCGAAGTAGGCGAACGGGCTGTGCCCGATGGCGACGCCCTCCGGCTGGAAGCCCTTCGGGAGGGGGAAGCCGGTGGGCCACCGCCCGCCGGGGCCGGCCGCGTGCGCCGTGCCTGCGGCGAGGGGACCGGTGAGAGCCGCCGCGCCGAGGGCGGCGGCGGCTCCCAGGAATCCTCTGCGTGCGAGGTGATGCTGCACTGAGTGCCCTTTCGTACAACTGGTCGATGACACTCTCACCCCATCACAACACCGGCTGCCAGCAGGGCAGTTGGCTGGATCCTGCCCTGCTGGCGCGAATCAGGCGGGTGTGCGTCAGGCGCAGCCGAAGCGGGCCGCCGCCCAGTCGCCGTGGTCGCCGCTCTTCGACCCGTTGGTGTCCGTGATCTTCAGCCGGACGTGTCGGGCTCCGGTCACGTCGACGTTCACGGGCAGGGTCGCGGAGGCCCCGGTGAGCCGGGGCGAGGTCCACAGGACCCGGCCGTCGGCCTCGACGGAGAAGGCCACGTCCCCGTAGCCGTCGATCTCGTCGTCGATGCCGACGTCGGCGGTGAAGGTGGTGCAGCGGCCGCCGAGGTAGACCTCGATGTCGGAGTCGGCATGGGCGCCGATGCCCTTCTCGTAGGTCTGTCCGGCCAGGGTGAGCGTGTGGCCGTCACCGGCGGCGGACTCGCCGTTGGAGCGGTCGCGCTCGGGCGGTCCCCAGCCGTTGGTCGAGCGCAGCCAGACGAGGTCGCTCGCCCAGGCGTCGGCCGTCGGCGCCGGGGGCATCACCCGGACCGCGAACCGCTGGACGGCGGTGCGGTCGGTGCCCGCGGCACGGTGGCGTGCGGTCGCCGTGAGGGTGGCCTCGCCGGGCTTGGCGTCCGCCGGCGGGGTGACGGCGACCTCGACCCGTCGGGTGGTGCCGGCCGGGACGCGGGCGATCGGGGCGGCCGGGGTGACCTGCCAGCCGGCGGGGGCGTCGAGGGAGACCCGTACGTCGGTGGCGTCGCGGGTGCCCGCGGTGACGTCCACGGCGACGGTGCCGGGGTTGCCGGCGCCGAGCTCCTGCCCGGTGGGGGCGGCGAGGACGGCGGAGGCGCCGGGGACGGCCCCGCCGACGGCGCTGGTGTCGGTCAGGCGCAGTTCGAAGGCGCGGTCGGTGGACCGGGCCGCGGTCTTGATCCGAACCACTCCCCCGCGGTCGTCGCGGTCGTACCACCAGCCCTCGGTGGCCGCGTCGAGGGCGGCGCGGGAGGTGAGGGCGGGCAGCGGGCGTCCGTCGAGCTTCACCGTGCCGGGGGCGTCGCCGGTGTGGACGGTGAAGGCGTACGGCCGGGCGGCCGGCTTGCCGGTGTACGAGCCGGTGCTGGCGCCCAGACGGATGGTGACGTCGCCGGGGCCGGACTGCGGGGCGCCGACCTCGGCGCGCTGGGTGGCGTACTTCCCGGTGCGGTGCTCGCGGGTGACGCCGTCGTCCTCGTACAGCTCGAAGGAGGAGCTGCCCTGCGGGTAGACGTCCCAGGCGATCGGGTCGCCGGGGGCGCGGTCCCGGTACGAGCGGATGGAGCCGGGCCACATGGGGACGGTCGCCCCGGCGCGGACGAAGAGGGGCAGGGTGTCGAGCGGGGCGCTGTAGTCGTCGACGGTGACGGGGCCCCGGTAGGTGCGCCCGCTCCAGTAGTCGATCCAGGTGCCCTTCGGCAGATAGATGCCGTCGCGCTCCGTCGCGTCCTGGTAGACGGGGGCGACCAGGAAGTCCTCGCCGCTGAGGAACTCGTACTTCGCGGCCTCGGTCGTGGCCTTCGGGTCGTCCGGGTACTCCAGGGCGAGCGGCCGGGCGAGGCCGACGCCGGTCTTCGTGGCCTGCCGGGCGTGGCTGTAGATGTACGGGAGCAGGGACTCGTGCAGCTTGAGCGAGGCGCGGTTGACGGAGGTGTACGGCTCGCCGTAGCGGAAGGGCTGCTTGTCGTTGGCGGCCCAGCCGTCCATGGTCATGGTGACGGGCAGGAACATCTTCCACTGGAGGTCGCGGGTGTACGTCTTGGCGCTGCCGCCGAAGATGCCGTCGACGTCACCGGTGGTGTAGGCGAGTCCGGACATGGACGCGCCCGCGTAGGTGGGGATCTGCCAGCGGATGTACTCCCAGCTGCCGGACTGGTCGCCGGACCACTGGACTCCGCAGCGCTGGGCGCCGGACCAGCTCTCGGGGGCCCAGGTGAAACCGCGGGCGTCGCTGTTGGCCTCGATGCCGGCGTGGGCGTCCTTGCAGCCGTCGAGGGCGAACTTGTAGCCGGAGCCGACCCAGGCGACGTCGAGCTTGGCGACCCGCTGGCCGGCCTTGACCTGGTCGGCGAGCTTGTCGATGCCGTCCTCGGTCCACAGGCCGAGCTTCATGTCGCGGTCCGCGAGGCCGGCGGAGGTCTCGGCGAGGTTCTCGTAGCCGCAGCCGTAGCCGTCGTTGACGAGCATCCAGCCGTTGGGCATGTCGTTCGCGACGTAGCCGTCGGCGACCTTCAGGGCGTCGAGGGTGCGGCGCTCGCCCCGGTTGGCGTTGTGGAGGTAGCAGTCGGAGTCGCCTATCTCCAGGCCGTACACGGGCGGCAGGAAGGGCTTGCCGGTGAGCTGCGTGTACTGCCCGATGACGTCCTTGAGGGCGTCCTTCCCGTCGCCGGCGAAGTAGTAGGCGTCGAAGCGCTGTTCCTTCGCGCTGGTGGTGACGGGGTCGGTGAAGGCGTAGGTGTTGGGCGCGTAGGTGTTGCGGTAGACGCCGTAGCCGGCGGAGGAGAGGTAGAACGGGACGGAGTTGGGGTGGCCGCCGTCGTTCCAGTTGTAGTCGACGCCGACCTCGACGGTCTTGTCGCGGTGGGAGGTGTTGCCGCGGCCGTTCTGCATGCCGGCGCCGTAGAACTGCTCGTCGGCGCCGCGGGCCAGGGTCTGGACGGTGCGGTCCTGGTTCCAGGTGAGGCCCTGGGTCTCGGTCCAGAGCGGGGTGCCGTCGGCGCGTACGGCCGAGAAGCGCAGCGGTGACTTGGTGGCGCGCAGGGTCACCTTGGAGGTGGCGAGCTCGTAGCGGTCGCCGAGGTCGCGCCAGCGGGTGGCCGGGGGCGGGCCCTGGGGCAGGGTGATGTCGGTGCCGGTGGGGTCGGTGAACTTCCCGTCGGGGGCGAGTTCGATGCGGAAGGTGTCGGCGGTGACGAAGGAGACGCGGGCCTCGGTGCGGCCTGCGGTCAGCCGGTAGACGGATCCGTCGGCGGCGAAGCCGGTGACGTCGCCGACCGTGGTGTCGGCGGGGGTGGCCGACGCGGTGGAGCCGGGTCCCGCGAAGGCCGCGAAGAGCCCGAGGACGGCTCCGGCAAGTGCAACTTTCATGCGTGATGATGATTGCATGGAGGTTGTTTAGCGCAGGAACGAGCACTCCCGCCAGGACAAAACGGAACCGCCCTCGGACTTCAGCGAGAAGTCCAAGGGCGGTTGCCTAAAAGGGAGTTGTGCGGTCCTGCTCGTTACAGGGCCACACCGAGCAGTGCGTCGACAGCGCGCGAGACGAGGCCGGGGGCGGACTCGTCCTCGCCGCCCTCGGCCGTCTGGAGCGCGGCCCAGCGGTCGACCGCGGCGAGCGCGGTGGGCGTGTCGAGGTCGTCGGAGAGGGCCTCGCGGAGCTCCTCGACGAGCGCGTCGGCGGACGGGCCGTCGGGGCGCGAGACGGCGGCGCGCCAGCGGCCGAGCCGCTCCACGGCCGTCTCCAGGACCTGGTCGGTCCACTCCCAGTCGTCGCGGTAGCGGTGCGAGAGGAGCGCGAGCCGGATGGCGGCCGGGTCGACGCCGTCGCGGCGGAGCTTGGAGACGAAGACCAGGTTGCCCTTGGACTTCGACATCTTCTCGCCGTGCAGCGCGACCATGCCGGCGTGGACGTACGCCTTGGCCATCGGGAACTCGCCCGTGAGGGTCTGGGCGTGGGAGGCGCCCATCTCGTGGTGCGGGAAGATCAGGTCGGAGCCGCCGCCCTGCACGTCGAAGCCCATGCCGAGGTGGTCGAGGGCGATGGCGACGCACTCGATGTGCCAGCCGGGGCGGCCGGGGCCGAGGCTGCCGCCGTCCCAGCTCGGCTCGCCCTCGCGGGCGGCCATCCACAGCATCGGGTCGAGCGGGTTCTTCTTGCCCGGGCGGTCCGGGTCGCCGCCGCGCTCGGCGGAGAGGTGGCGCATCAGCTCGGTGCTGTAGTGCGAGACCTGGCCGAAGTGCGGGTCGGCCTCGACGGAGAAGTAGATGTCGCCGTCGAGCTCGTACGCGGCGCCGGAGTCACGCAGCCGCTCGACGAGCGGGATGATGCCCGGTATCGCCTCGACCGCACCGATGTAGTGCTGCGGGGGCAGCATCCGCAGGGCGGTCATGTCCTCGCGGAAGAGGGCGGTCTCGCGCTCGGCGAGGCCGACCCAGTCGATGCCGTCGCGGATCGCGCGCTCCAGGAGCGGGTCGTCCACGTCGGTGACGTTCTGGACGTAGTGGACCTGCCGCTTGGTGTCGAGCCACACGCGCTGAACGAGGTCGAACGCGTTGTAGGTCGCCGCGTGACCCATGTGGGTCGCGTCGTACGGCGTGATGCCGCAGACGTAGATACGGGCGACGGGGCCGGGGGCG
This sequence comes from Streptomyces vietnamensis, assembly GCF_000830005.1. Classification (NCBI taxonomy): domain Bacteria; kingdom Bacillati; phylum Actinomycetota; class Actinomycetes; order Kitasatosporales; family Streptomycetaceae; genus Streptomyces; species Streptomyces vietnamensis. The sequence continues at coordinate 1,781,871 of NZ_CP010407.1, forward strand.
AGGGTCACTCGCCCGCCGGTCGCGGTGTCGTGGATCCGGAGGTCGCGGCCCTTGCCGGGAAGGGCGGGGACCTCAGAAGCGGGCCAGGCATGCATGCCCCGAGCGTAACCGGACAGGTGTTCCGGATACGAACCGGATCCGGGATCTTGACCGATTAGGCGCTCTTGCGGGTGAGAGGCTTGCGTGCATACCCCCGAGGGGTTCGCACCCCTCGGGAGACGTGGCCGAAAACATTCGGTCGCCGGGGGCGGGCACCGCCCCGTGTGGGGCCAGGGCCCCTGCGGGTGCGGCCGGGGCCTCAGACGGGCGGCCAGGGGATCGCGGGCCACCGGCCCGAGGGCTCCGGGTGCCGTCCGGTGGCGCGCAGCGCCTCCACGCGGGCGCGTACCGCCGCCACCTCGGCGCCGGTCAGGAGTTCCGCCAGTCGGGTGGCGAGCGGCGCTCCCGGGCCCAGGGACCGGTCGAGCGCGTCGAGCACGCCGACCGCCTCGGCGGGCAGCTCCTCGCCCGCCCAGCCCCACAGCAGGGTGCGCAGCTTGTCGTCGACGTGGAAGGTCACCCCGTGGTCGATGCCGTACAGCCGGCCGCCGGGGGCCGGCAGCAGGTGCCCGCCCTTGCGGTCGCCGTTGTTGATGACGGCGTCCAGGACGGCGAGCCGGCGCAGCTCGGGGGTGTCCGCGTGGACGAGGAGCGCGGTGCGGTCCTCGTCGACCTGCGCGGGCCCCACGGCCTTCCAGCCCTCGCCCGCCTCCTCGTCCTCGGTGAGCGCCAGGAGCTGTGCCCCGGGGTCGGCCTCGATCCACAGCTGGACCATGCCCTCCCCGTACGGCCCGTCACGGAGCACGGTCGGCGGGACCAGGCCCCAGCCGGTGGCCTCGGAGATCTCGTACGCGGCGACCTCGCGCTGGGCGAGGGTGCCGTCGGGGAAGTCCCACAGGGGCTGCTCCCCCGCGACCGGCTTGTAGACGCAGGCGGCCTCGCGGCCCTCATGGGCGACGGAGCAGTACAGCACGGCGTTGGACGCCTCGCGGACCCGGCCGCGCACGGTCAGCTCACCGCGCGCGAGCAGCTCGATGTCGCGCGGGCTCTCGGGGCTGCTCATGCTCCGCGGCGGTATCCGTTCTGGCGCGGGCAGACGTGCCCCTCGGGGTCGAGCGGCAGGCTGCACAGCGGGCACGGCGGGCGGCCGGCGTTGACGACGTCCAGGGCCCGCTTGGCGAAGGCCCGGGCCTGGGCCCCGCTGAGGCGGACGCGGAGCATCGGCGGGCCGTTCTCCTCGTCCTGGAGCATCCGCTCCTCGGCCTCGGCGAGGTCCTCCTCGGAGTCCACGTCGAGCTCGACGAGCGCCTGCGCCTCGACGATCATGCGCTGCTCCTCGCCGTCCCAGGCGAGAGCCATGGTGCCGACCCGGAACTCCTCCTCGACGGGCACGTCGAGGGGGGCGGTGTCCGCGATCTCGGCCGGTGCGACGGCCGGTACGGGCGCGTTGCCCCCGGTGCGGCGGACGACCTCGTCGAGGAGTTCGTCCATGCGCTCGGCGAGGGCCGCGACCTGGGTCTTCTCCAGGGCGACGCTGGTGACCCGGCCGCCGGCGGACGCCTGGAGGAAGAAGGTACGGCGGCCAGGCAGCCCGACCGTGCCGGCCACGAAACGCTCCGGTGGGTCGTAGAGGAACACCTGACGGGACACGTTCCCGGCTCCCTTGAGTCTCGACAGTCGTACTACAGCGGCGCGTCCACCCTACTGCGCGGGGGGATCACGGTGCGCCCGCACCACCACCGACCTCGGCCGTCCCGCTGCTGTCGGGGTGCTCGCGGGGGGCGAAGCCGGCGAAGTCCCCGGTGTCGCCGAGGCGGAGGAGGAAGGGACGCACGCGCGTGTAGCGGATCGCGGTGACCGAGCAGGGGTCCACGTGGATGCGCTGGAAGAGGTCGAGGTGGAGCCCGAGGGCGTCGGCGACGATCGCCTTCACGATGTCCCCGTGGGAGCACATGAGGTACGTGGCGTCCTCGCCGTGCTCGGCCTCGATGCGGGCGTTCCAGTCGCGTACGGCCTCGACGGCGCGGTCCTGCATGGCGCGCATGGACTCGCCGCCGGGGAAGGCGGCGGCGGACGGGTGCCGCTGGACGACCTCCATCAGCGGCTCGTCGTTGAGCTCCGCCAGCTTGCGGCCGGACCAGTCGCCGTAGTCGCACTCGCTGATCCGGTCCTCGACGTGGAGCGGGAGACCGGGGCGGGCGTCCAGGAGCGGCCTCAGGGTCTCCCGGCAGCGCTGGAGGGGGCTGGTGACGGCCGCGGCGAGCGGGACCTCCGCGAGGCGCCCGGGAAGGGCGGCGGCCTGCGCGGCCCCGCGCTCGTCGAGCGCGATACCGGGCAGGCGCCCGGCGAGGACCCCGGAGGTGTTGGCGGTGGAGCGTCCGTGCCGGACGAGGATCAGCGTGGCCATGCGGGCCAGCCTAGGCGGTGCCGGGGCCGGGGCGCAGGGGGCGGGGGCGGCCGCACGCGCGTGCGTGGCGGGGGCGTTCGGGGGAGAATGCGCCGCGTGATCGTGGACTCTGCCATCTACCGGGACGGGCGCCGTACGGACGGACCCGCCGACCTCTCCGACGCCCTGGAGGAGGCCCGGGCGACGGGGGACGCGTTCCTGTGGGTGGGTCTCCACGAGCCCTCGGAGGCGGAGTTCGACCATGTCGCCTCGGAGTTCGCGCTGCACCCGCTGGCCGTCGAGGACGCCTTGAAGGCCCATCAGCGGCCCAAGCTGGAGGTCTACGACGACTCGCTCTTCGTGGTGCTCAAGCCGGTCGTGTACGAGCCGGAGAGCGACCGGGTGTCCTCGGGCGAGCTGATGGTGTTCATGGGCGACTCGTTCGTCGTGACGGTCCGGCACGGCGAGGGCGCGCCGCTCGCGGAGGTGCGCCGACGCCTGGAGGCCGACCCGGAGGTCCTGAAGCACGGGCCGACGGCGGTGCTGTACGCGGTGAGCGACGCGATCGTGGACCACTACCTCGACATCGCGGCCGAGCTCCAGGTCGACCTGGAGGAGCTGGAGGCGGACGTCTTCGCGCCCAGCGGGGGCAATCCGGCCAACACCGCGGAGCGGATCTACACGGCGAAGCGGCAGGTCCTGGAGTTCCGGCGGGCCAGTGGCCCGCTGTCCGGGCCGATGGCCCGGCTGACGGCCGGTTCGGTGCCGTTCGTGAACGAGCGCTCGCAGCCCTTCTTCCGCGACGTCAACGACCACCTGCTGCGCTCCAACGAGCAGGTGGAGGGCCTCGACCGGCTCCTGTCCGACGTGCTGTCGGCCCATCTCGCGCAGATGGGGGTCCGGCAGAACGACGACATGCGGAAGATCTCGGCGTGGGCGGCCATGGCCGCGGTCCCCACGATGGTCGCGGGGATCTACGGGATGAACTTCGACCACATGCCGGAGCTGCGCTGGGAGGGCTCGTACCCGGTGGTGATCGTGGTGATGGCGGGCATCGTCGTCGCGCTGTACCGGGTGTTCAAGCGGCGCGGCTGGATGTAGCTCCCGCGGTCAGAAGGCGGGGGCGGGGGTCGCGGGGCCGCCGAGGGCGTCGAGGCGCTCGGGCATCCGCAGGTCGACCATCCTGTGCCAGCCGGCGGCGCGCTCGTACAGGTACACGGCGTGGATCCCGGCGGCGAGGACGGCCGCCTTGGGCTTCGGCCAGTTCAGGATGCGGCCCATGTGGCGCATCACGGCGAGGCTGACGTCCCGGTAGACCTGGATCTCGGCGAGGGCGGACTCGCGCAGGGTCCGCTGGATGAGCCGGCCGTGGCCCTGACGGGCGAGCCGGAGCAGTTCCTCGTGGCAGTAGGCGAGGTGGTTGTCCTCGTCGTTGCAGATCATCCGGATGGCCCTGCCGAGCTCCGGGTGGTCGCCGAAGTGCTTCACGAGCAGCTGCATCTGGTCGGCGGCGCGCTCCTCCGTGACCCTGCTGTGCGCGAGGTAGACGACCACGTCCTCCTCGGTGAGCGGCCGGTCGGCGCGGAGCTTGTCGTGCGCGAGGCCGATGCCGCGCTGTTCGAGCAGCATCGTGTAGTCGGTGTCGGGGGGCACCGGGACGGGTTCGAGACCGCGCTTCTTCATCAACGCGTTGAAGATCCGGCCGTGCTTGTCCTCGTCGGCGCCGTGCCGGGTGATCTTGGGTGCGAGGGCGCGCATGCCGGGTGCGACGAGGGCCGCGATCCGGGCGTTCTCCCAGCCTCCCTGGGACTCGCCGCTCGCGGCGATGGAGCAGAAGAGCCGGAAGGACTCGTCGTTGTCGATGATTTCCTGGAACAGGCCCTTGGCCGTGAGCATCGCCGCCACCTCCGTGCGGACGCCCGTACTCCGGTACGTCCGGGAAGAACGAGTCAAGTCCGGTCCCGGACGACGGGCAACAGGAGGGCGCGGCGACTCGGCCGAAAGAGTGAGACCCGAGGGCGTAACCGGAGACCCGGTGGAGCGTTGTTCCGCATGACGGCCGTGGCGGGGAAGACCCCCGAGCCCCCACCACGGCCGCAGACCTCTCCTTGACGGCGCTCTCGCACCGATCGGCCCCGGGGAGCCTCACGGGCTTCGACCCCCTGCGCCGGACTCCGACCATTCCTGGACGGTGCTCTCGCACCGCTCGGCCCCGGGGGGCCTCACGGGCTTCGACCGCCTGCGCCGAACTCCGTCCGTCGGGTCCGGCGCCAGGCCGCGTGGTTACGCCAGTCCGGCGCGTTCCATCGCCTCCACGCCCGCCCGCAGGGCCGCCACCCGCTCGTCCAGGGTGAAGCCGGCCGGGGCGAGGGTGAGGGTGGTGACCCCGGCCTCCGCGTAGGCCGTCATCCGCTCGGCGATCCGCTCGACGGAGCCGAGCAGCGTGGTCTGGTCGATCAGGGAGTGCGGCACGGCGGCCGCGGCCCCGGCCTTGTCGCCGGCCAGGTACTTGTCCTGGATCTCGGCGGCCTCCTTCTCGTACCCCATGCGCTGGGCGAGCTGGTTGTAGAAGTTCTGCTTGCGGCTGCCCATGCCGCCGACGTACAGCGCGGTGTACGGACGGAACACGTCCGCAAGCGCGTTCACGTCCTCGCCGAGGGCCAGCGGCAGGGTGGGGCAGACGTCGAAGCCGTCCATGGTCAGGCCGGCCTTCTCGCGGCCCGCGCGCAGGTGCCGCAGCGCGGTCTCCTCCAGGTGCTCGGCGGAGGGGAAGATCAGCAGGGCGCCGTCGGCGATCTCGCCGGTCTGCTCCAGGTTCTTCGGACCGATCGCGGCGATGTAGAGCGGGATGTGCTCGCGCTGCGGGTGGACGGTCAGCTTGATCGGCTTGCCGGGGCCGCCGGGGAGCGGCAGGGTCCAGTGCTCGCCGTCGTAGCTGAGCCGCTCGCGGGTCATGGCCTTGCGGACGATCTCGACGTACTCGCGCGTGCGGGCCAGCGGCTTGTCGAACTTCACGCCGTACCAGCCCTCGGAGACCTGGGGTCCCGAGACGCCGAGGCCGAGGCGGAAGCGACCGCCGGTGAGCGAGTCGAGGGTGGCGGCCGTCATCGCCGTCATGGCGGGCTGACGGGCCGGGATCTGCATGATCGCGGAGCCGACGTCGATCCGCTCCGTCTGCGCCGCGACCCAGGAGAGGACGGTGGGGGCGTCGGAGCCGTAGGCCTCGGCGGCCCAGCAGACGTCGTAGCCGAGGCGGTCCGCCTCCTGGGCGACGGCGAGGTTGTCGCCGTCCATGCCGGCGCCCCAGTAGCCGAGGTTGATGCCGAGCCGCATTCCACGCACCCCTTACCCATCGGTAACGTCTCTTGGGCCGGACTCTAGCGCGCGCGTGGGCCATCCGTCAGGACACGGTTGTCCACAGGCTCTCTCCGCGTGGTGCCCTGGCCAGTACTCTCGCGCCCATGGAGCAGAGGCATCTCGGACGTACCGGCCTGCGTGTGTCGCGCATCGGACTCGGCACCCTCACCTGGGGCCGGGACACCGACGAGCACGACGCCGCCGAGCAGTTGAAGGCGTTCTGGGACGCGGGCGGCACGCTCGTGGACACCGCCGACGTGTACGGCGGTGGCGAGGCGGAGTACCTGCTCGGGCGCCTGATGGAGCGCCTGGTGCCCCGGCAGGACCTCGTCCTGTCGACCAAGGCGGGCAGCGTCCCGGACCCCGACCGGCGCACGGACGGCTCGCGCGGGCACCTGCTCGCCGCGCTCGACGCGTCCCTCGCGCGCCTCGGCACCGACCACGTGGACCTCTGGCAGCTGCACGCCTTCGACCCGTACACGCCCCTGGAGGAGTCGCTCCAGGCCCTCGACATCGCGGTGCGCAGCGGCCGGGCGCGGTACGCGGGCGTGTCGAACTTCTGCGGCTGGCAGCTCGCCAAGGCCGGCACCTGGCAGCTGGGCGGCGACCGGACCCGGCTCGCCGGCGCGCAGCTTGAGTACTCGCTGCTCCAGCGGGGCGTCGAACGGGAGGTGCTGCCGGCCGCGATGGACCTCGGCATAGGCCTGCTGCCCTCCTCCCCGCTCGGCCGCGGGGTCCTGACGGGGAAGTACCGCAGCGGCACGCCGACGGACTCGCGGGGGGCCTCGGAGACGATGGCTCCCTTCGTGGAGCCGTACCTGGACGAGGCGGCGAGCCGGATCGTGGACGCCGTGGCGACGGCGGCGGACGGACTGGCGACGACCCCGCTCCACGTCGCCCTCGCGTGGGTGCGCGACCGCCCCGGAGTGACGGCCCCGATCGTCGGCGCGCGCACGGCGCGCCAGCTCACGGCCGCGTTGTCAGTGGAGGCCCTTAGTCTTCCTGACGAGATCTGTCGGGCGCTGGACGATGTGTCGGCGCCCGTGCACCGCTATCCGGATCACGACTGGAGCACCTTGTGACCGAGCCTTCCGGGGAGACCGCGCCCGAGGCCGTGGCCCCTGCCGAGGACCTGGAGGAGGCCCCCGAGGCCCCGGCCCCGGCACCTGACGCACCCGAGGAGCCGACCACGGGGCCGGGGACGGCCGACGACGCGCCGGGGGCGGCCGAGGAGCCGGCTGACAACTCGGGGACGGCCGAGGAGCCGGGTACCGCCGAGGTTCAGGGTCCGGCCGACGAGCCGGAGGCAGACGAAGAACCGGACTCCGGCGAGACGCCGGGCTCCGGCGAGGAGTCGGCTTCGGCCGAAGAGCCGACTCCGGCCGATGGGCCGACTTCGGCCGAAGGGCCTGATTCCGGCGCGGAGCCGGGATCCGGTGGCGGAGCCGACGCGCCCGAGTTGAGTGACGCTCAGGCCGAGCTTGCCGCTCAGCGGGAGCTGCGGGCGAAGATCGAGGCGCGGAAGGCCGAGAAGGGCGGGCCGGTGGCGAGCGGCGCCAAGCTGAGCGGCACCGCCGCCGACCTCCTCGCGGCCGTCCGGGCCGTGGAGGGCGGCAGCGCCTCCGGCAGTACGTTCTACGAGGCACCCGCGCCCCGACGTCCCGTCGCCGAGGCAGCCCCCGCCGTGACCGTGCGGCCCCCCGCACCCGAGCGGCGGCCGACCGCTCCGGCGCCCGGCACCACCGCCGCCGTCCGCGAGGTCCTCTCCGAGGGCGGCGCCCCGGAGGCGCTGGCCGGCCAGGTCGCCGCCGCGCTCGGCGAGGGCGCGGCCACGGCGCTGCGCGAGGACCCGTGGCAGCTGCTCGCGGTGTCCGGGGTCCGGCCGGAGCAGGCCGACGGTTTCGCGCGGGCGCTCCTCGGCTCCGCGTGCGGCCCCGACGACCCCCGCCGCACGGTCGCCCTGACCGTGTGGCTCCTGGAGCGGGCCGCCCTCCAGGGACACACGGCCCTGGAGATCCAGGCCGTGCGCGCCGGACTCGCCGGGCACGCGGTCCCCGACCCGGAGCAGGCCGTCGAGACGGCGGTCTCCGAGGGCGCTGTCCTCCTCTTCCAGGAGGAGACCGGGGAGGAGCCCGAGGGCGACGAGGACGTCGAGGAGGAGGCGGCCGCACCCGCCGCGCCCGCGCTGCTCGGGCTCGACCGGTACGCACTGGCGGAGGAGAGCCTCGCGGACGGGCTCGCCCGGCTGGTCAGGACGGCGAAGGCCGAGGCCTGGGAGGGCGGCGAGCTGGAGCGCGCCGCCGGTGCGCACGGCCTCGTCCTGCACACGGGCGGCGAGGCCTCCCGTGCCGAGCCGGTGGCGCTCGCGGCGGCGGCCCGGGAGCGCGGGCTGCGCACCCTGGTGGCCGTCCACGCGGACAGCGGGCGCCGCGCCGCCGGGGCGGACGCCGTGACGGTCGCCGCCCTGCTGTCCGGGGCCGCCGGTCCCGGCCGGGACGAGGAGGGCGCCTTCGCCCTGGACCTGCTCGTGGTCCTCGACGCGCCGCAGCTGGACGTGGAGACCGGCGCGATGCTCGTGGAGTCGCTGCCGGACGGCTGTCGGCTCGTGCTCAGCGGCGACCCCGAGGTGCTCGGCGCGCCGGGCGCGGGCCGGGTGTTCGCGGACGTGCTCGCGGCCCGGGTGTGCCCGAGGGTCGCCTCGCGCGTCCCCGACCCGGGGCCGCTCGGCGAGCTGGTGTCGGGCATCGGCGTCGGCGAGCTGAACCAGGTCGAGGCCCCCGGCAAGGAGGTCGTGATCGTCCCGGTGCGGGACGCTGGCGAGGCCGTGCACCGTACGGTCCAGCTGGTGGCGGACTCGGTGCCCCGGGCGATCGGGGTGCCCTCCGAGCGGACGCAGGTCGTCACGGTCGGCCACGGCGGCTCGGCCGGTACGCGCGCGCTGAACGCCGCCCTCAAGCAGCGGCTCAACCCCGGACCGGGCCGGTTCGGGGGCTACGACCCGGGGGACCGGGTGGCGTACGCGCCCGTGCCGGGGCGCACGGTGACGGGCACGGTCCTCTCGGCCGACGCCGACGGGCTGCGCCTGCGCTGCGGGGACGAGGAGCTCCTCGTACCGAAGGAGCAGGTGGGCACGGCGCTGCGGCACGGCTGGGCGCTCACCGCGCACCAGGCGGCCGGGGCGCGCTGGCCCGCCGTGGTCGTGGTGCTGCCCGGGGACGCGGCGGGAGGCCTGAGCCGGGCGTGGGTCTACACGGCCTTCGGCCGCGCGGAGCGGCACCTGTCGGTCGTGCACGGTGTGGACCAGGCGCTGGCCCGCGCGGTGGCCGAGGGCGTGGCCCCGGAGCGTACGACGCGGCTGCGGCCGCTCCTGGAGGGCCTGCTGGCCGCCGACGAAGCATAGGCGGCCACGGGAAGGAACGAGGGAGGGCCGGGACACCGCACACGGCGTCCCGGCCCCCTTTCCGTCCGGCAGACGGCTGTCAGGCGTCCGCGCCGCGGGCCGCCGCCTCCACGGGCTGGTCCTCGTCCTCCTCCTCGTGCTCGTCCTCGTCCTCGTCGAAGACGGAGCTGACGTCGAAGCGACACACGATCCGCTCGGGATCGGCGTGGTCGAAGGGAGCGTTCAGCCACTCCCCCGGTTCCGGGAGCTCCTCGGCGGCGGTGACCCAGAGCGTGGAGTCGCCCTCCTCCAGGCCGAACTCCTTGTGCCGGGAGGCGATCTCGTCCGGTTCGTACTCGCCGAAGAGCACGCCGAGAGCGGCGAGCGGCGAGACGCCGGCCTTGGCGATCACCGCGGTGTCCGCGTCGCCGTCGAGCTCGGCGACGCGGCGGGCCTGGGCGAGCAGGCGTTGCGGTTCCGCCACGGCGTAGTCGCGGCGGATCAGGAGGCTGAGGGCGTGAGGTTCGTCAGGTCCGGCGTACGGCGGCAGGTTGCCGTCGGCTCCGGGGATCTCGAAGGGGGTGACCTCGTCGTAGCGGTCGTAGAGGAGTTCGTCGTACGCCTCGGCCGCCGCGGCGAGGGCGTTGAAGGCTTCGTAGACGGCCGTGTCGTCGTCTCCCGTGCGGCGTTCGACCGCCGCGAGGTGACGGTCCAGTGCGGTCTTGACCGCCTCGGCGGCGGCACGTACCTCGGCAGCGGTGGGCTGCGCAGCATCAGACATGAGACAGACGCTATCCGTACCGGGCCCGTGCCCGCACAATAGATGCGATGCCGGAATACGAATTTGTCGACGTGTACGTGCCGCGCGGTGTCTCCCGCAAGGAGGCGACGCGGCTCCTGACCGACCATGCCGAGTACGGACACTGGGAGTTGGACCGTCTGAGCCTGCACCGGGACGGGAGCCGCAGAGTGCGGCTGAAGCGGCGGATCATCCGCCAGATCCGGGCGACCTGGTAGCGAGGAACGGACAACGAGAAGGGGCCCCGCGGTGTGCGGGGCCCCTGTGCGTGGTGCGTGACCGCGCTACGGGCTCAGGCGGCGCCGCGGGCGCGGCGGTAGATCAGCGAGCCGGCCAGCAGCATCCCGGCACCGGCGGGGAGGATCACGCCGAGCGAACCGGAGCCGGTCTCGGCGAGCTCCTCGACGGCCCGCGGCGGAGTGACGACCTGGGTACCGGGAGTGTTCGGCCCGCCCTCGTTGCCGGGGTGGCCGGGGGTACCGGGGTGGCCGGGCGTACCAGGGGTGCCAGGCGTTCCAGGGGTGCCGGGAGTTTCAGGCGTACCCGGGGTGCCAGGCGTACCGGGGGTACCAGGCGTACCGGGAGTCCCCGGGGTGCCAGGCGTCCCAGGTGTACCGGGGGTCCCAGGCGTACCCGGGGTGCCGGGAGTCCCAGGCGTACCCGGGGTGCCAGGCGTACCCGGCCCTTCCTCCCCGTAGCCCGTGTCCCCTCCCTCGTTCGCGCAGTCGTTGCCCATGACGGGGTTGCCCAGGCCGACGCCCGTGACGTTGTTGCCACAGACGTTCACCGGCACGTCGACCGGCACCTGGACGTTGTTGCCGGAGCCCACGCCCGGGGAGTCACCGGTGTGCGCACCGGCGGAGGAGCCGCCACCGGACGGGGAGGTGTTGGCGCATTTGTTGCCGAATGCCGGATTGAGAAGTCCGACGACATTGACGGTGTTTCCGCAGGCGTTCACCGGCACGTGCACCGGGACCTGGACGGAATTTCCGGACGCGACGCCCGGGGAATTCGTGGCCGTACCGTACGCACCGGAATCGGCGTGCGCATATCCGCCGCCGACGGCGGCGAAAACGCCTCCGGCGGCCGCGACGGTGATGAGGCCCTTGCGCGTGACCTGTCGCATAGCTTGTTCCCTGCCTGCTCGGCTTCGAAAGAGTGCCACCGGGCTGACGGCCCGGGGCGGAAATGGCCACCGGCCCCGGAGTGCATGGCACGCACTCCGGGGCCGGACCGGCTCACACCCTCACGGGGCGAGGCACAACGTCAGGCGTTGACGCAGGTGTTGCCGAAGGCGGGGTTCAGCAGCCCGATGACGGACACGGTGTTGCCGCACACGTTGACGGGAACGTGGACCGGCACCTGGACGACGTTGCCCGAGAGGACACCGGGGGAACCGATGGCCGCACCCTGGGCACCCGCGTCGGCAACGGCCATGCCCGCACCCGCGAGAACGAGACCGCCGGTGGCAGCCGCAGCAGCGACGACCTTCTTGATCATTATTCCTCCTAGTTGGCAATGCGGCCCCAGCCGCGGACCGCACCACCTGTAACGAGGGGGAATGGTGGGAGCTACGAGCCCCCGAGTTCATTCACTCTTTCCGGTCACATACAAACACACTGGCGAATTCAGCAGGCGTCGAGGAAACGGTCCAGGACCCGGACGCCGAACTTGAGGCCGTCCACCGGAACGCGCTCGTCCACGCCGTGGAACATGCCGGCGAAGTCGAGCTCCGGCGGCAGCTGGAGCGGCGCGAAGCCGAAGCAGCGGATGCCGAGGTCGTCGAAGGACTTGGCGTCGGTGCCGCCGGAGAGCATGTACGGCACGGCGCGGGCGATCGGGTCCTCGGCGCGCAGGGCCAGCTGCATGGCGTCCACCAGGGCGCCGTCGAAGCTGGTCTCCAGGGCCTTGTCGCCGTGCACGTCCTCGCGCTTCACGCGGGGGCCGAGGATCCGGTCGAGGTCGGCCAGGAACTCCTGCTCGTACCCGGGCAGGAAGCGGCCGTCGACGTGCGCCGTGGCCTGGCCGGGGATCACGTTCACCTTGTAGCCGGCGCCGAGCATCGTCGGGGCGGCCGAGTTGCGGAGGGTGGCGCCGACCATCTTGGCGATGCCGCCGAGCTTGGCGAGGGTGCCGTCCATGTCCTCGGGGTCGAGCGGGGTGCCCAGGGCGTCCGAGAGCTCGTCCAGGAAGGAGCGGACGGTCTTGGTGACCCTCACCGGCCACTCGTGGCGGCCGAGGCGGCCCACGGCCTCGCACAGCTCCGTGATGGCGTTGTCGTTGTTCGTCATCGAGCCGTGGCCCGCCGTGCCCTCGACGGTGAGGCGCATCCAGTGCATGCCCTTCTGGGCCGTCTCGACCAGGTAGAGCCGCAGGTTCTCGTTGACGGTGAAGGAGAAGCCGCCGACCTCGCCGATCGCCTCCGTGACCCCGTCGAAGAGGTCCCGGTGCTTGTCGACCAGGTGCCGGGCGCCGTAGGTGCCGCCGGCCTCCTCGTCGGCGAGGAAGGCGAGGACGATGTCGCGCGGGGGCTTGCGGCCGCTGCGCAGCCGGTCCCGGACGACCGCGAGGGTCATCGCGTCCATGTCCTTCATGTCGACGGCCCCGCGGCCCCAGACGCAGCCGTCGGCGACCTCGCCCGAGAAGGGGTGGTGGGTCCAGTCCTCGGCGTTGGCCGGGACGACGTCGGTGTGGCCGTGGATGAGCAGGGCCGGACGCGACGGGTCCTCGCCCTCGATCCGGGCGACGGTGGAGGCCCGCCCCTTGTGCGACTCGATGATCTTCGGCTCGAGTCCGACCTCCGCGAGCTTCTCGGCGACGTACTCGGCCGCCGCCCGCTCTCCGGGACCGGAGTGGTCGCCGTAGTTGCTGGTGTCGATGCGGATGAGGTCGCGACAGAGGTCGACGACCTCGTCCTCGCCGGTGATGCCCCGCGCCGTGTTCGACTCGCTCACGCTGCTTCCTCCCACTACGTGCCCCACGTGATTCCTTGTGATCCCACCCATCCTCCCGCGCGGCCCCCTCGGCGCCCAAGAGCGCCCGTCGGCCGACATGCGGCTGTCACATGACGGGGGCCGAACGGGGGTGGTGATCGACCGCTCCGAATGTTTGCTATGGTTTTCCTCGTCGGAAGGGCCCAGCGGCCAAGAAGACAGACACCTTGTCCGGGTGGCGGAATGGCAGACGCGCTAGCTTGAGGTGCTAGTGCCCTTTATCGGGCGTGGGGGTTCAAGTCCCCCCTCGGACACCATCGAAAGACCCCACGTCATGTGGGGTCTTTCTTGTTTCGGCAGCAGGACTCACGGCGGTAGGACCGGTGCGACGCAGATCCAAGGGCCCCTCTTCGCCCCTCCCCCAGCGGAACGGGATCGATCCCGTGCGGGTGCGGCTGCCGGAGGACCCCGGGAAGGGCTGGGCGAGCGTCGGGGAGTACCTGGTCGACCGGTACGGGGCCGCCGTCGGTGCCGGGCGGATCGAGGAGATGCTGCTCGGCGGGCGTTTCGTGGGGACGGACGGTCCCGTCGGCGGGGACGAGCCGTACGCCGCGGGGCGGTACCTCTGGTTCCACCGGGACTTTCCCGCCGAGACGCCGGTGCCCTTCGCGATCGGGGTCGTGCACCGCGACGAGCGGATCGTGGTCGTGGACAAGCCGCACTTCCTCGCCACGATGCCCCGGGGACGGCACGTGACGGAGACCGCGCTCGCCCGGCTGCGGCGTGACCTGGGGCTTCCGCGCCTCCAGCCCGCGCACCGGCTCGACCGGCTGACGGCGGGGCTCGTGCTGTTCGTCGTACGGGAGGAGGACCGGGGGGCGTACCAGACGCTGTTCCGGGACCGGGCCGTGCGCAAGGAGTACGAGGCGGTGGCGCCGTACGACCCGGCGGTGGAGCTGCCGGTGACCGTGCGGAGCCGGATCGAGAAGGAGCGCGGGGTGATGGCCGCCCGGGAGGTGCCGGGCGAGCCGAACGCCGAGAGCCGGATCGAGCTGGTGGAGCACGCGGGAGGGCTCGGGCGGTACCGGCTGCTGCCCGTGACCGGGCGGACCCATCAGCTGCGGGTGCACATGAACGGCCTGGGGCTGCCGATCCTGGACGATCCGGTCTATCCGGTGGTCCGTGAGGACGGGCCGGAGGACTTCGCGCGTCCGCTGCGACTGCTCGCGCGGACGCTGGAGTTCACCGACCCGTTCACGGGCGACGAGAGGCGCTTCGAGAGCCGGCTGCGGCTCAGTGGCCCCGCTTGATCCACTCCTGGAGGTGCGGGGCTTCCGCGCCGATCGTGGTGGTGTCGCCGTGGCCGGTGCGGACGACCGTCTCCGGCGGCAGGGTGAGGAGCTTCTCGCGGATCGAGTCGACGATCGTCGGGAAGTCCGAGTAGGACCGGCCCGTCGCGCCGGGGCCGCCCTGGAAGAGGGTGTCGCCGGTGAAGACCGTGCCCAGGTCGGGGGCGTACAGGGAGACCGCTCCGGGGGCGTGCCCCGGGGTGTGGAGGACCGTGAGGTCCGTGCCGGCGATGGTGAGGACCTGGCCGTCGGCGAGCTCGCCGTCCGGGCTGTGGTCGGGGTGGGTGAGCTTCCACAGCGGCTGGTCGGCCGGGTGGAGCAGGATGCGGGCGCCGGTGGCGGCCGCGAGGGCCGGGGCGGCGTCGATGTGGTCGTCGTGGGCGTGGGTGCAGACGATGGCGCGCAGGGTGCGGCCGTCGAGTGCGGCGAGGATCGCCCCGGCGTCGTGGGCGGCGTCGATGACGAGGGCCTCGGTGTCGTCGCCGACGATCCAGACGTTGTTGTCGACGTCCCAGGTGCCGCCGTCGAGGCTGAAGGTGCCGGAGGTGACGAGGTGGTCGATGCGGGCCGCCATCAGAGGACCACCACCGAGCGCAGGACGTCGCCCTCGTGCATGCGGGCGAAGGCCTTCTCGACGTCGCCGAGGCCGATGGTCTCGGTGACGAAGGCGGCGAGGTCGATGCGGCCCTGCTGGTGCAGGTCGATGAGCATCGGGAAGTCGCGGGACGGCAGGCAGTCGCCGTACCAGGAGGACTTCAGCGAGCCGCCGCGGCCGAAGACGTCGAGGAGCGGGAGCTCCAGCTTCATCTCGGGGCTGGGGACGCCGACGAGGACGACGGTGCCGGCGAGGTCGCGGGCGTAGAAGGCCTGCTCGTACGTCTCGGGGCGGCCGACGGCCTCGATGACGACGTCGGCGCCGAAGCCTCCGGTGAGCTCGCGGATCGCCTCGACGGCGTCGGAGGTGCGGGAGTTGACCGTGTGGGTGGCGCCCATCTCGCGGGCCTTGTCCAGCTTCCGGTCGTCGATGTCGACGGCGATGATCTTCGCGGCTCCGGCGAGGCGGGAGCCGACGACGGCCGCGTCGCCGACGCCGCCGCAGCCGATGACGGCGACGGTGTCGCCGCGGCCGACGTTACCGGTGTTGATCGCTGCGCCGATGCCTGCCATCACGCCGCAGCCGAGGAGGCCCGCGACCTCGGGGGCGACGGACGGGTCGACCTTGGTGCACTGTCCTGCGGCGACGAGGGTCTTCTCGGCGAAGGCGCCGATGCCGAGGGCCGGGGAGAGCTCCGTGCCGTCGAGGAGGGTCATCTTCTGCTTCGCGTTGTGGGTGGCGAAGCAGTACCAGGGGCGGCCCCGCGTACAGGCGCGGCAGGTGCCGCAGACGGCGCGCCAGTTGAGGATCACGAAGTCGCCGGGGGTGACGTCCGTGACGCCCTCGCCGACGGACTCGACGATTCCGGCGGCCTCGTGGCCGAGCAGGAAGGGGAACTCGTCGTTGATCGCGCCCTGCTTGTAGTGGAGATCGGTGTGACAGACGCCGCAGGCCTGGATCTTCACGACGGCCTCGCCGGGGCCGGGATCGGGGATGACGATCGTCTCGACCCGTACCGGCTCGTTCTTGCCGGGGGCGATGACCCCCTGGACGTGCTGCGGCATCGCGAACTTCCTTTTCTCCGACCGGATCTTGTAAGGCTCTTGCGTACCACTATCTCCTGACAAAAGGCGAGACCCCCGCAGGCCGTGCCTGTGGGGGTCCCGCCGTCTCCCGTGGGGGAGTCGTCAGCCCTGCTGGGCCGCGGAGGTCTCGCGGACCCGGCGGCGGACCAGGAACCAGCCGCCGGTGAGCGCGGCCGCGATGAGCGGCAGGCAGTTCACGGTGGTGCGGCTGATGCCGCCGTCCATCCACATCAGGACGAGGACGGCCGCGAGGAAGCCCAGGGTCACGATCTGGGTGTACGGGGCCCAGGGCAGCTGGTAGCCGGGGCGGGTGAGCTTGCCCTGCTTGGCGCTGCGCACGAAGAGCAGCGAGCAGATCATGATCATGGCCCAGGTGCCGATGATGCCGATGGAGGCGAAGTTGAGGACCAGCTCGAAGGCCTCGCCGGGCATCACGTAGTTGAGGGCGACGCCGGCGACGCCGAAGCCCGCGGTGAGCAGGATGCCGCCGTAGGGGACGCCGCCCTTGTTCATGACGCCGGTGAACTTGGGCGCGGAGCCGGAGAGCGACATGGAGCGCAGGATGCGGCCGGTGGAGTAGAGGCCCGAGTTGAGGCTGGAGAGGGCGGCGGTGAGGACGACGAGGTTCATCACGCCGGCGGCGCCGGGGATGCCCAGCTTGTCGAAGACGGTGACGAAGGGGCTCTGGTCGCCGGAGTAGGCGGTGTACGGGAGGATCAGCGCGAGCAGGACGACGGAGCCGACGTAGAAGAGGCCCACGCGCCACATGATCGAGTTGATCGCCTTCGGCATGATCTTCTCGGGGTTCTCGGTCTCGCCGGCGGCGACGCCGCAGAGCTCGACGGAGGCGTAGGCGAAGACGACGCCCTGGATGAGCAGCAGCATCGGCATCATGCCGTTGGGGAAGATGCCGCCGTTGTCGGTGATGTTGGCGAGGCCCGGGGTGTGACCGCCGACGTCGTGCGAGGTGACGACGAGGAAGATGCCGACGAGCATGAAGGCGACCAGGGCGGCGACCTTGATGATCGCGAACCAGAACTCCATCTCGCCGAAGTACTTCACGGAGATGAGGTTGGCCGTGAGGACGACCGCGAGGGCGATCAGGGCGAGGACCCACTGCGGGATGTCGCTGAACATCGACCAGAAGTGGGCGTAGGTGGCGGCCGCGGTGATGTCGGCGACGGCGGTGGTCGACCAGTTGAGGAAGTACAGCCAGCCGGCCGTGAAGGCGCCCTTCTCGCCCATGAACTCACGGGCGTAGGAGACGAAGGCGCCGGAGGAGGGGCGGTAGAGCACCAGCTCGCCGAGGGCGCGCACGACGAAGAAGGCGAAGACGCCGCAGACGGCGTACGCGATGAAGAGGGACGGCCCCGCCTGGGACATGCGGCCGCCGGCGCCGAGGAAGAGGCCGGTGCCGATGGCGCCGCCGATGGCGATCATGTTGATGTGCCGGGACTTGAGGTCCTTGCGGTATCCGGCGTCGCCTGCGTCGACGTGGGGGGCGGCGGCCGGGTTCGCCGGAGCGGCGGACAGCGGCTCGGCCGCGGTGACGCGGTCAGTCATGGAGTTGTTCGCCTTCGTGAGGGGGACGGTGCGGTACCCGGCCGTACCTGCGGGGGGTGTCCCCGGCACGGCCAGCGCACATCCTCACGGCAACGACACCCGGCTGACTGTGACGCATGTCACTGAACGCCCTTATTTGAGCTAGTTCAGAGGTTACGGGCGGGTAACGCCCGTGTGAACTACGGGGCGAGGACGTCCAGCTCCTGGAGAGCGCCGACCGCGATCTGCCGGGTGAGCTCCTCAGCGCGGGCCGCGTCCCGCTCCCGTACGGCCTCGGCGACCTGGACGTGGAGGGTGACGGCGGCCGGGTCCGGGTCCTCGAACATCACGTGGTGGTGGGTGCGGCCGGTGAGGACCTCGGCGACGACGTCGCCGAGGCGGGCGAACATCTCGTTCCCCGAGGCGTTGAGCACGACCCGGTGGAAGGCGATGTCGTGGACGAGGTACTCCTCCAGGCGCCGGCCGCGCGAGGTGGCGACCATGCCGAGGGCCTGTTCGGTGAGCTCGCGGCACTGCTCCGGGGTGGCGTTCAGCGCGGCCAGGCCGGCGGCGACCGGTTCGACGGCCGAGCGGAGCACGGTGAGGGAGCGGAGCTGGCGGGGGCGGTCGGCGCCGGCGAGCCGCCAGCGGATGACCTGGGGGTCGTACACGTTCCAGCTGGCCGTGGGGAGCACGGTCACGCCGACCCGGCGGCGGGACTCGACGAGGTGCATGGACTCCAGGACCCGGACGACCTCGCGGACGACGGTCCGGGAGACGTCGAAGCGCTGGGCGAGCTCGTCGGTGCGCAGCACGGTGCCCGGCGGGTACTCCCCGGCGGTGATCGCGAGACCCAGGGTGGCCAGGACGTGTGAGTGGAGCCCCTGGGCCGGTGTCGTCATGGCGATCAGCCTATGCGCGCGGGCGCGTGTGATCACACCCGGGAATTAAAAGTACGACTTTTATGTCACAGACTCTTGAATACGTCGTACCCAATGGGTTTCATGAGCGCGACGGATTCACCGAATCGATGTCGAAGAAGACAGCGAGGCACCCCCCATGAGCACCACCCCCCTCTCCGCTCCCCCGGTCGTCGTCGTGATGGGCGTCGCCGGGACCGGCAAGACCACCATCGGTCCGCTGGTCGCGGAGGCGCTCGGTCTGCCGTACGCCGAGGGCGACGACTTCCACCCGGCGGCCAACGTCGCCAAGATGTCGGCCGGCATCCCGCTGGACGACACGGACCGGGGGCCCTGGCTGGACGCCATCGGGGAGTGGGCGCACGGCCGGGCCGGGCTCGGCGGGGTCGTGAGCAGCTCCGCGCTCAAGCGGATCTACCGGGACCGGCTGCGTGCCGCCGCGCCCGGGATCGTCTTCCTGCATCTGACCGGTGACCGGGAGCTGATCGAGGGGCGGATGGCCGCACGCAAGGGCCATTTCATGCCCACCGCGCTCCTCGACTCCCAGTTCGCCACCCTGCAGCCGCTGCAGGACGACGAGGCCGGCGTCGCCGTCGACGTCTCCGGCACCCCGGAGGAGATCACCGCCCGCGCCGTCGCCGCCCTGCGCGGCCTGGCCGGCTGACCCTCCCCGTACCCCCCGTACCCCCGTCCCCCGATTCCTGCCCGTACGAAGGACACCACCGTGACCAGTCTCAGCGTCGAGATCCTGGCAGCGGACGCCGCCGAACCGATCACCTCGGCAGGCAACGCCCAGCTCGGGATCGCCGTGCTCGCCGGCATCGCCGTCATCGTCCTGCTCATCACCAAGTTCAAGCTGCACGCGTTCCTGGCGCTGACCATCGGCTCGCTGGCGCTCGGCGCGTTCGCGGGTGCCCCGCTCGCGGACACCATCAAGTCGTTCAGCACCGGACTCGGCAACACCGTGGCCGGCGTGGGCGTGCTCATCGCGCTCGGCGCGATCCTGGGCAAGCTGCTCGCCGACTCCGGCGGCGCCGACCAGATCGTCGACACGATCCTGGCGAAGGCGAGCAAGCGGTCCATGCCGTGGGCGATGGTCCTCATCGCCTCCGTGATCGGCCTGCCGCTCTTCTTCGAGGTCGGCATCGTGCTGCTGATCCCGGTGGTGCTGCTCGTCGCCAAGCGCGGCAACTACTCCCTGATGCGGATCGGCATCCCGGCGCTGGCCGGCCTCTCCGTGATGCACGGGCTCATCCCGCCGCACCCCGGCCCGCTCGTCGCGATCGACGCGGTCGGCGCCAACCTGGGCGTCACCCTCGCGCTCGGCCTCGTCGTCGCCATCCCGACGGTGATCATCGCCGGTCCGGTCTTCTCCAGGTACGCCGCCCGCTGGGTGGACATCAAGGCCCCCGAGAAGATGATCCCCACACGCCCTTCCGAGGACCTGGAGAAGCGTCCCGGCTTCGGCGTCACCGTCGCGACCATCCTGCTGCCGGTCGCCCTGATGCTGGTCAAGGCGCTCGTCGACATCGTGGTCGACGACCCGGAGAACGGCGTCCAGAAGGTCACCGACGTCATCGGCTCGCCGCTGATCGCCCTGCTCGCGGCCGTCATAGTCGGCATGTTCACCCTGGGCCGCGCGGCCGGCTTCACCAAGGAGCGGCTGAACTCGACCGTCGAGAAGTCCCTCGCCCCCATCGCCGGCATCCTGCTGATCGTCGGCGCGGGCGGCGGCTTCAAGCAGACCCTGATCGACATCGGCGTCGGCCAGATGATCCTCGACTTCTCGAAGGACTGGTCGATCCCGGCCCTGCTGCTCGCCTGGCTGATCGCGGTCGCGATCCGGCTCGCGACCGGCTCGGCCACGGTGGCGACGATCTCGGCGGCGGGCCTGGTGGCTCCGCTCGCGGAGGGCATGTCGACCAGCCACACGGCGCTGCTCGTCCTCGCCATCGGTGCCGGTTCGCTCTTCTTCAGCCACGTCAACGACGCCGGGTTCTGGCTGGTGAAGGAGTACTTCGGCATGAACGTCGGCCAGACGATCAAGACCTGGTCGGTGATGGAGACGATCATCTCGGTCGTCGGCATCGTGTTCGTGCTGCTGCTGTCGCTGGTGTTGTAGCCGATCTCGTACGCACGGAGGGGCCCCGGACATCCGGGGCCCCTCCGTCGTACTCAGCCCCGCAGCAGGTCCAGGACCTTGATCCCGAGCTCCAGCGCCTCCTCGGGCGAGTCGACCGACTGCTGGAGGTCGACGAAGCAACCGTCGGCGCCGGTGTCGCGCACGCCCGCCAGCACGGCGGCGATCGCGTCCGCCGTGGCGCCGGGGGCGGGGTTGTACCGGATCTGCCGACGCAGCGCCCCCGGGTCTCGGCCCGCCTCCTCGGCGGCGCGCCGCGCCACGTCCCACAGGCCCTCGGCCATCCCGGGCGGCAGGACGGCACCGACCCAGCCGGCGGCCCGGCGGCCGACCCGGCGCAGGGCGGCCGGGCTGAAGCCGCCGAGGTAGACGGGCGGTCCGGCGGGCTGGACGGGGCGCAGGCCCACGTACGAGGCGGGGATCGTCCAGTGGGGTCCCTCGTGACCGAACTCCTCCTGGGTCCAGAAGCCGTGGAGGACGTCGAGCAGCTCGTCGAGGAGGGCGCCGCGCCGGCCGAAGTCGGCGCCGACGGCGGTGTACTCGTCCCGCAGCCAGCCGATGCCGAGTCCGACGTCCAGGCGTCCGCCGCTGACCTGGTCGAGCGAGGTGAGGGAGCGGGCGAGCAGGGCCGGCGGGTACCAGGGGCCGTTGAGGGTGCTCATGCCGAGCCGGGCGCGGGAGGTCGAGGCGGCGGCGACGGTGAGCACGGTCAGCGGGTCGAGGAAGGTCTTGTACTGGTGGGGGTACGGGTTCTCCGGGGTGTGCCCCGGATAGAGGTCGCTGGGGGCGACCGGGGTCAGGGCGCGGTCGCCGACCCAGAACGAGTCGAACCCGGCGTCCTCGGCGTCGCGCGCGAAGGCCGCGATGCGGTCGGCGCGGGCGTGGGTGCCGTACTGGGGCAGTGCGATGCCTATCTCCATGGCCTCATCCTGGGCGGCGGGGAGGGGCGCGACACGAAGGGCTCGGCGTGTGAGCCGCGTCACGTGCCGGGCGGGGCCCGTCGGTCGACCGCCTTCGCCGTCGGTTTCAGCTCACCGCCCGGGGACGGTTTCAGCTCACCGCCCGGGCCGCCGCCCGGCCCGCCGCGCGGCCCGAGAAGATGCAGCCGCCGAGGAAGGTGCCTTCGAGGGAGCGGTAGCCGTGGACTCCGCCGCCGCCGAAGCCGGCCGCCTCGCCCGCCGCGTACACGCCGTCCAGGGGTTCGCCGCCCTCCGTCAGGACGCGGGAGTCGAGGTCGGTCTCCAGGCCGCCGAGGGACTTGCGGGTGAGGATGTTGAGGCGTACGGCGATCAGCGGGCCCGCCTTCGGGTCGAGGATGCGGTGCGGGGCGGCCGTGCGGATCAGCTTGTCGCCCAGGTACCTGCGGGCGCCGCGGATCGCCGTGACCTGGAGGTCCTTGGTGAAGGGGTTGGTGATCTCGCGGTCGCGGGCGATGAGCTCGCGGCGCAGGGCGGCCTCGTCGATCAGCGGCTCGTCGGTGAGGGCGTTCATGCCGCGGACGAGGGCGGAGAGGTCGTCCTCGACGACGAAGTCGACGCCGTGGTCCATGAAGGCCTGGACGGGGGCCGGTACGTCGGCGCGGGCGCGGCCGAGGACGTCCCGGACGGACTTGCCGGTGAGGTCGGGGTTCTGTTCGGAGCCGGAGAGCGCGAACTCCTTGCCGATGATGCGCTTGTCGAGGACGAACCAGGTGTGGTCGTGGCCGGTCCGCATGATGTGTTCGAGGGTGCCCAGGGTGTCGAAGCCCGGGAAGAGCGGGACGGGCAGGCGCTTGCCCGTGGCGTCCAGCCAGAGGCTGGACGGTCCGGGCAGGATGCGGATGCCGTGCCGGGCCCAGATGGGGTTCCAGTTCTCGATGCCCTCGGTGTAGTGCCACATCCGGTCGCGGTTGATGTGGCGGGCGCCGGCCTTCTCGGCGACACCGAGCATCAGTCCGTCGACGTGGGCGGGGACGCCGGAGAGCAGCTTGGCGGGCGGGGTGCCGAGCCGGGCGGGCCACTGCGCGCGGACGAGGTCGTGGTTGCCGCCGATGCCGCCGGAGGTGACGATCACGGCCTGGGCGCGCAGTTCGAAGGTGCCCGTGGCCTCGCGGCTCGACGCGGTGCCGCGGGTGGCGGTGGAGGGGGCCAGGATCTCGCCGGAGACCGTGTCGACGGCTCCGGCGGTGCGGCCGAGTCCGGTGACGCGGTGCCGGAAGCGGAGGTCGACGAGGCCGCGGGCGGCGCCCTCGCGGACCCTGCGCTCGAAGGGGGCGACGAGGCCGGGTCCTGTGCCCCAGGTGATGTGGAAGCGGGGTACGGAGTTGCCGTGGCCGTTCGCGTCGTAGCCGCCGCGCTCGGCCCAGCCGACGACGGGGAAGAAGCGCACCCCGCGCGCGTGGAGCCAGGCGCGCTTCTCGCCGGCGGCGAAGTCGACGTACGCCTCGGCCCACTTCCGCGGCCAGTGGTCCTCGGTGCGGTCGAAGTCCGCGGTGCCGTACCAGTCCTGGAGGGCGAGGGCGTGGCTGTCCTTGACGCGCATCCTGCGCTGTTCGGGCGAGTCGACGAGGAACAGGCCGCCGAAGGACCAGTGGGCCTGGCCGCCGAGGGACTGCTCGGGTTCCTGGTCGAGGAGGATCACGGTGCGGCCGGCGTCGACCAGCTCGGCGGTGGCGACGAGGCCGGCGAGGCCCGCCCCGATCACGATCACATCAGCGTCGTAGGACATGGACCGCATCTTGGATACACGGATGTATCGAGTCAACCGTCCACCCTTTCGCTTTTTTAATGTCGAGCATTAATATGAACGTATGGCGAGGACGTCAGGGCCCGAGACCCGGGACAAACTGATCCGCGCGGCGGAGGAGCTCTTCGCCGCACAGGGCGTCGACGGCGCACAGCTGCGGGACATCGTGAAGCTGGCCGGACAGGCCAACCCCTCCGCGGTGCAGTACCACTTCGGCTCGCGCGCCGGACTGCTCGACGCCGTCATGGCCGGCCGCCAGACCCGTACGGAACAGGTGCTCGCGCCCCTCCTGGACGACGCGGGCGAGGACCTGAAGCAGCTGATCGCCGCGCTCGTCGCCGCCGAGGCCAGTGAGCTGCGCACCGACCGGGGCCGCCGCTGCCTGCGGATCTCCGCGCAGCTCAGCCACGAGAGCGGCGTCCGCACCCGCACCCCCCATCCCACGCTCGCCGGCACCGTCTACTGGCGGCTCATCGAGCGGATCGCCGACCGCCTGGCCGCCGACGGACTCCCCGAGCCCCTGCTCCTGGAGCGCCTCGACCTGGCGCTGACCGTGGTCGGCGCGGCCATGGCGGACCGCGCCCGGCAGTACCTCGACGGCACCGAGCCCCTCACGGACGAGCCCCTCTTCCTCGCCGACCTCGTCGAGACGACCACCGCGCTTCTCCGGGCCGCACAGCCCCGGAGCGTCTGACCCCGCTGAAAGGGACCTCACATGAACGACCTCACCGGCAAGACCGTGCTCATCACCGGCGGCGCCCGCGGCCTGGGCGCCGAGGCCGCCAAGCTGGCCGTCGCCTCCGGCGCGAACGTCGTGATCACCGACGTCCTCGACGAGGACGGCAAGGCCACCGCCGAGGCGCTCGGCGAGCGGGCCCGCTTCTTCCACCACGACGTGACCTCCGAGGAGGAGTGGGCGGCGGCCGTCGCCTTCGCCGTGGCGGAGTTCGGCGCGCTGCACGGGCTGGTGAACAACGCCGGCATCTCCACCGGCGCCCTCCTGGAGACCGAGTCCGTCGAGCACTTCCGCAAGGTCCTCGACATCAACCTGACCGGTGTCTTCATCGGCATGAAGGCCGCGATCCCGGCGATGAAGGAGGCCGGCGGCGGCTCGATCGTCAACATCTCCTCGGCCGCGGGCCTGATGGGCCTGGCCCTGACCGCCGGGTACGGCGCCTCCAAGTGGGGCGTGCGCGGCCTGACGAAGATCGGCGCGGTGGAGCTCGGCACGGCGAAGATCCGCGTCAACTCCGTCCACCCCGGCATGACCTACACCCCGATGACGGCCTCCGTCGGCATCGAGCGCGGCGAGGGCAAGTACCCCAACACGCCGATGGGCCGGGTCGGCGAGGCCGACGAGATCGCGGGCGCGGTCGTCTTCCTGCTCTCGGACGCCGCCTCGTACGTGACGGGCGCGGAGCTCGCCGTGGACGGCGGCTGGACGACCGGTCCGACGATCAAGTACGTCATGGGGCAGTGACGTTTCACGGCGCGGTGATTTCATGGGCGCATGAGCGCTGAAGAGATCGTGGACGTCGTCGACGACAACGACCGGGTGATCGGTCGGGCCCCGCGCGGTGAGGTGCACGCGCGGGGCCTGACCCACCGCTGCGTCTTCATCCGGGTCCGGGACGCCGAGGGCCGGACCTTCGTCCACCGCAGGACGTCGACGAAGCTGTCGTACCCCTCCCTGTACGACATGTTCGTCGGCGGTGTCGTCGGCGCGGGCGAGTCCTACGACGAGGCCGCGCTGCGCGAGGCCGAGGAGGAGCTCGGGGTCTCCGGACTGCCCCGGCCCGAGCCGGTCCTGACGTTCCTGTTCGACTCCGGGAACGGGGACGGGAAGTGGTGGTCGGCGGTCTACGAGGTCCGCTGCGACCTGCCGGTCGACCCGCAGGTGGAGGAGGTCGCCTGGCACGCCTTCCTGACGGACGGGGAGCTGGAGGAACGCCTCGGCACCTGGGAGTGGGTGCCGGACGGCCTCGCGGCGTACGAGCTGCTGCAGGGCCGGGGCGGGCACACGGCGGGCTGACCGTCCGGCGCGGGAGTCCGAGGCCCGGCGGTCCGATCATCCGACCGTTAGGGTGCACGGGTGAGCGATTTCGTGCAGAGCCTGCGGCTGTGGTTCGCACCGCGGCGGATCCGGGACGAGGGCGACACCCCCGACTACCGCTTCTCCCTCGCCAACGAGCGGACCTTCCTGGCCTGGATCCGGACCGCGCTCGCCCTCGTCGGCGGCGGCTTCGCCGTCGACCAGTTCCTGCCGGACCTCCGCTGGGGCGTGCGCGTCGGGCTCGCGCTCGCGCTGCTCGCCGCCGGTGTGCTGTGCGCCCTGCGGGCGGTGAACCACTGGGTGCGCTGCGAGCGCGCGATGCGGCGCGGCGAGGACCTGCCCGTGTCCCGGTTCCCCGCCGTGCTCAGCCTCGCGGTGGCCGCGGTGGCGCTCGCGATGGTGGTGCTCGTCGTCTTCGGCTGGGCCGGGCGGTGAGTACGGCCGGCGAGACCCGGGATCCCGGGCTCCAGCCGGAGCGGACCCGGCTCGCGTGGCGGCGTACGACCCTGTCGTGCACGGTCGTCGCGGTGCTCGCCGTGAAGCTGACCGTCAGCGACGAGGTCACGGCGCGGGAGCTGACCGGGCTCGCGCTGTCGTCCCTGGTGTGGATCGCCTTCCTGGCCGTGGCCCACCGCCGGATCCGTTCCCTGGACGCGGCCCGGCCGGTCCCGCTCTCCCACCGGGGCGCGCTGCTCGCGGCGGTGTGCACCATCGCGCTCGCCGTCATCGGGGCGGCCGTGATCTGGTAGGTCCGCCGGGCGCGCACCCGAATGGCCTACCCGCTGGTCGGACCGCATACTGACGGCGTACAGCAGGCGGCAGGGCCGCGTCGGCCGAGCCCGGGCTGTGCCCGTGGTCATGCGGCCGCCGCCGTCGACGGCTCAGCAGGGACGACCGCCATGACCTCCACACGTCCGTCCGCCCTCGCCGGAGCGTTCCAGGGCGACCTCATCGGGCCCGACCATCCCGAGTACGACACCTTCCGCCGGTGCTTCAACCGCGACCACGACCAGCATCCGGCCCTGGTCGCGCGCTGCACCGGCCCCGAGGACGTGCGTGCGGCGCTCCACCACGCACGGGAGAACGTCCTCGGGGTCTCGGTGCGCGGCGGCGGGCACTCCGCCCCCGGATACTCCTCCTGCGACGGCGGGCTGGTCATCGACACCAGCCCGATGAAGCGCGTCGAGATCGACACCGACGCGCGGACCGGCCGCTTCGGGGCGGGTCTCACCTGGGGAGAACTGGACGCCGCCACCCAGGAGTTCGGCCTGGCCGTGACCGGCGGGCGGGTGTCGGACACCGGGGTCGCGGGCCTGACGCTCGGCAGCGGCTCCGGCTGGCTGGAGCGGATGTACGGGCCGACGGCCGCGAGTCTGCTCTCCGCCGAGGTCGTGACCGCCGACGGCCGGATCCTGCGTGCCGACGCCGAACACGAAGCCGACCTCTTCTGGGGGCTGCGGGGCGGCGGCGGCAACTTCGGCGTGGTGACCGAGTTCGAGTTCCGGCTGCATCCGGTCGGCCCCCTGCTGTACGCCGGGCTGCTGCTGCACCCGCGCTCCGCGGCCGGGGCCCTCACCCGCTTCTACCGCGACTTCATGGAGCAGGCGCCCGACGAGGTCACCGGCGCGCTCGCCCTGATCAGCGCGCCGCCCGCGGAGTTCGTGCCCGAGCAGGTGCGGGGCGAGCCCGCCTGCGGCGTGATCGTCGTGTACGTGGGTGACGTGGCGGAGGGCGAGAAGGCGCTGTCGCCGCTCGTCGAGTGGGGTGACCCGTGGGTGCGGATGGTCGGACCCATGCCGTACACCGCCGTGCAGACCATGCTCGACGCCGGCACCCCGGTGGGCGTCAGCGAGTACTTCAAGGTCGACTACCTGCCCGAGCTGCCGGACGAGGCGATCGACACGGCGCTCGCCCAGGCGGAGGGGATCACCGCTCCGCTGACCCAGCTGATCTTCTGCCCGATGGGCGGCGCGTCCCGGCTGGACGCCGACCACATGGCCCTCTCCATCCCGCCGACGAAGTGGGTGTACTTCTGCCTGGCCATCTGGTGGGGCAGCGACGGACGGGAGCGGCACATCGACTGGACCCGCTCCTTCCACGCGGCGATGCGGCCCTGGGCGACGGGGACGTCGGTGCCCAACTTCATCGGCGGCGACGAGGGGACGGCACGCCTGCGGAACTCGTACGGCCCCGAGAAGTACGCCCGTCTCGTCGCCCTCAAGGACCGGTACGACCCCGACAACGTCTTCGCCCTCAACCAGAACGTCCCGCCGAGCGGCTGACGCACCCTCGTCAGGGGACGGTGACCACGACCTTGCCGTTCAGGCCGCCCGCCGCGTTGGCGCGCTGGGCCTCGGCCGCCTGCTCCAGCGGGAACGACCTGGCCACCCGTACGGTGAGGACGCCCGCGTCGGCCAGGTCGGCGAGGGCCGCGAGGTCAGCGGCGTCGGGGCGGGTCCAGAAGTAGGTGCCGCCGAGGGCGAGGACCTCGCCGTCGGCGATCGAGGCCAGCCGGCCCTGCGGGGCGAGGAGCGGGGCGGAGAGCTTCAGGAACGGGCCCCCGATGGTGTCGAGGACGGCGTCCACGCCCTGCGGGGCGAGGGCGCGGACCTGGTCGGCGAAGGTCTCCTCGTCGTAGCGGACGGGCTCCGCGCCGAGCTCCGCGACCCGCTCAAGGCCCGCTTCCCTGGCCGCGCCGATGACCCGGCAGCCGAGGTGGCGGGCGATCTGCACGGCCATCGAGCCGACCCCGCCGGCGGCCGCGTGGACGAGGACGGTGTCCCCGGGCCGTACCGCGAGGGGCCGGTGGAGCGCCTGGTACGCGGTGAGGCCGGCGAGCGGGAGGGCCGCGGCCTCCTCGAAGTCGAAGGTGCGGGGCTTGCGGGCGAGGGTGCGGACGGGGGCCGCGACGTACTCGGCGAAGGTGCCCCGGGAGAGGAAGTCCTCGCGCACGTACCCCATCACCTCGTCGCCCACGGCGAACTCGGGGACGCAGAGGCCGAGCCGGACGACGACGCCGGAGACGTCCCAGCCGGGGACGACCGGGAAGACCGTGTCCATCAGACCGTCGAGGTACCCGGCCTGGCACTTCCAGTCGACCGGGTTGACGGCGGCCGCCCGCACCTCGATCAGGACCGCGTCCGGTCCGATCTTGGGCTCGGGCAGCTCGCCGTACTCCAGGACCTCGGGACCGCCGTACCGGCTGTAGCTGATCGCCTTCATACCTTCGACCCTCGGTGCGTACGGACCGGCCCGCAAGCCGGGATCAGCCTTCGAGGGCAGCCGGCGGCGGGAGCATGGCGCGCGGGTCGCGGCCCGAGGTCCAGAGGCCGATGAGGAAGGCCGTCGTCGCCTCCAGGAGGTCCGCGTGGGCCAGCGGGCCTGCGACGAAGGGGGCGCAGCCCAGGTCGGCGGCGAGGGCGGCGACGAGGGCGAGGGCCTCCTCGTCGTCCCCGCAGAGGGGGACGGCGACCGGTCCGTCCGCGAAGACGGGCGGGGTACGGCTCCACACCGTCGGCGTGACGTGGTTGAAGGCCTTCACCACCCGGGCGCCCGTGGCGGCGGCGAGCGTGCGGGCGGCGCCGGGGCCCTCGCCGGTGGTGAGGACCGGGCCCGGGCCGACCGCGTTGGTGCAGTCGATCAGGATCCGCCCGGGGTCCACCGTCCCGAGGGCCGGCAGGACCGCGTCGTACGGCAGGGCCAGGAGCGTCGCCCCGCCGAAGCGGGCGGCCTCGGCGAGGGTGCCCGGCCGGGCCCCCGTGCCCGCGGCGAGCGCGGCGGTCCGTTCCGCGTCCCGGCCGCCGACGAGCACCTCGTGGCCCGCCCTGACCCAGCCTCCGCCGAGCGCCCGTGCCATCGCTCCCGTACCCATGATTCCCACCCGCATGGGGCGTCCTCCCTCACGTACCGTTGTGCGTGCTGTCGTGAACGACCGTAGGCAGGGGGCGACTTACCGAATGGTTACCGACAGGGATCCCGGCTGGCACCCCGACAGGGACTCCGACCGGCGCCCCGGCCGGGACCCCGACCGGCTCCTCGCGGACTGCCGGGCGCGGCTCGGTTTCGACCTGCTCGCGAACACCTGGAACGGGGTCGTCCTGTACGCGCTCGCGGACGGGCCGCGCAGGCCCGGCGAGCTGCGGACGGCGATCGGCGGGATCAGCGCGAAGGTCCTGACGGAGACCCTGCGGCGGCTTGAGGGGTACGCGCTGGTGGAGCGGCGGGCGTACGAGGAGACCCCGCCCCGGGTCGAGTACGCGCTGACCGCGCTCGGACGTTCGCTGCTCGGGCCGATCGAGGCGCTGGGCCGGTGGTCGGCGGAGTACGGGGACGCGTTCGTGGCGGCGCAGGGGTGGGACGAGGGGTAGGTCGCCCCGACCTCTCCGCAGGCGCCTGTCCGACTTCCCCGGAGCCGTTCGTTCCGACTTCCCCGGGGCCGGGGCCGACTGGCACTCTTCCCCTGTCCAGTCGGGCTCTCATCCGGGGGAATCCCTTTGTCTGCCACCGATCCCTATGTGGTCACGCTCGCTCCGCACGTGCACGCCTTCGTCCAGCCCGACGGCGGCTGGTGCCTGAACAACGCCGGGTTCATCGGCGACGCGGACGAGTCGCTGCTCGTCGACACCGCCGCCACCGAGCGGCGGGCGCGGCTGCTGCGCGAGGCGGTGCTCGCCGAGGGGCTGCCGCTGCCCCGGACCATCGTCTCCACCCATCACCACGGCGACCACACCTACGGCAACGGCGTGTTCCAGCCGGAGGCGCGGATCGTGGGCCACGAGAACTGCCGCGCCGAGCAGCTCGCCGCCGGACACCAGCTCCATCTGCTGTGGCCGCAGACCGACTTCGGGCGCGTCGACATCCTGCCGCCCTCCGTCACGTACAGCGAGCGGCTCACCCTGTACGTCGGCGGGATCGAGGTCCGGGTGCTCCACCCGGGCGCCGCGCACACCACGGGCGACTCCATCGTCCACCTCCCGGAGCAGGGCGTCGTCTTCACCGGCGACCTGGTCTTCCACGGCGGGACGCCGTTCCTGCCGATGGGCTCGCTCGCCGGTTCGCTGCGCGCGCTCGATCTGCTGCGGTCCCTCGACGCGCCGACGGTGGTGCCGGGGCACGGGCGGGTGACCGACCCCACGGCGTACGACACCACGGAGCGGTACCTGCTGTGGGTGCGGGAGCTGGCCGCCGAGGGGTACGCGAAGGGCGCCACCCCGCTGGAGACGGCCCGGGAGGCGGACCTCGGCGAGTTCGCCGCGTGGCGGGAGAGCGAGCGGCTGGTGGCGAACCTGCACCGGGCGTACGCGGAGCTGGAGGGGCTGCCGGAGGGGTCGCCGCTGGATCCTGTGGCGGTGTTCGGGGACATGGCGGCGATGAACGGCGGGGTGCCGGTGGCTTGCCACGCGTAGCGGTCCGTTGCGGCCGGCCGCCCCCGTACGGGCGTGGAGTTACCAGTGGTTCGGGGTCCAGTTCGGGTGGGTCGTCCGTATCGCCGCCGCGTCGTCGCGGTCCCGGTACCTGCCGTCGTCCTCCAGCCAGCGCCGGTGCAGGACCGCCAGTGCCTCGCGGTCGAGCTCGACCCCCAGCCCCGGCGCGTCGGAGACCCCGAGGCGGCCTTCGCGGAAGACGGGGCGCGGGGTGACGACGTCCTCCGTCTGCCACGGGTAGTGGGTGTCGCAGGCGTGCCGGAGGCCCGGCAGGGTGGCGGCGACCTGGGTCATGGCGGCGAGGCTGATGCCCAGGTGGGTGTTGGAGTGCATGGAGAGTCCGACGCCGTACGTCCGGCAGAGCGCGGCCAGTTCGCGGGTGCGGTGGAGGCCGCCCCAGTAGTGGTGGTCGCAGAGGACGATCCGTACCGCGTGCTCCGCGAAGGCCTCCGGGATCTCCTCGAAGGTGGTCACGCACATGTTGGTGGCCAGCGGGACGTCCGTGCGGGCCGCGATCTCGGCCATGGCGGCGATGCCGATCGCCGGGTCCTCCAGGTACTCCAGGACGTCCCCGAGTTCGCGGGCGACGGCGAGCGAGGTCTCCACGGACCAGGCGCCGTTGGGGTCGAGGCGGAGCGGGCGGCCGGGGAACTCCCGCGCGAGCGCCCGGACGGCCGCGATCTCCTGGTCCGGGGCGAACACCCCGCCCTTGAGCTTGAAGGAGCGGAAGCCGTACTCCCGGTCGAAGCGGCGGGCCTGGGCGACGATGCCGGCCGGGTCGAGGGCGGCGCCCCACGCGTCGGTGCCGGCCCACTTGTAGAAGAGGTAGGCGCTGTATTCGACCTCGTCGCGGACCTTGCCGCCGAGGAGGGCGTGGACGGGCAGGCCGAGGGTCCTGCCGAGTGCGTCGAGGCAGGCGGTCTCGAAGGCGGAGACGACGGAGAGGCGGAGCTTCTCGGGGGTGCGGACTCCGCGCAGGCCGCTCGCGTCGACCCCCGTGTCCGCGCCCGTGTCCGCGCCTGTGCCTGTGCCCGCGCCCGCATCCGGGCGCGGCGCCGGCTCGAAGAGAGCGTTCACGTCCGTGACCGAGCGGCCCGGAAGGGCCTCTGCCAGGGGGCGGGCGACGTCCAGGTAGACGCCGTCGCCGTACGTCTCGCCGAGGCCGCTCACCCCTCCCCTCGTGACCACTTCCACCACGAGCCGGGGCGTGTAGGGCTGATGGACGCCCTGGGTGTTGAGGAGCGGCGGGTCGGAGACGAGGATCGGGGTCAGCCGGACTTCGTCGACGGTCAGCTTCGCGTCCATATCGGACTCCATTCAGCCATACGGCCGGCCATCGGGGGGCGGGACACGCTTTCCAGGCGCCCCCCTGGACGACATACCGACTGGTCGGTCATCATGAACGCCGACCAAGCCGATCCGGAGGTACGCACGTATGAGCTCCGCCCCGCCGCCAGGACTCGACCCCGAGCAGCTGCGCCGATTCCTCGACCGCGAGCGGCCCGGCCTCGTGTCCGGCCCCCTCGAAGCCCGGCTGATCGAAGGTGGCCGGTCGAACCTGACGTACGTCGTGAGCGACGGCACCGGCCGCTGGGTGGTCCGCCGGCCCCCGCTCGGCCACGTCCTCGCCACCGCCCACGACATGCGGCGCGAGCACCGGGTGATCAGCGCCCTGGCCGGGACCGACGTGCCCGTTCCCGGGACCGTGCTGCTCTGCGAGGACGAGTCCGTGCTCGGCGCGCCGTTCTACGTCATGGAGTTCGTCGACGGGACGCCGTACCGCTCGGCCCGTCAGCTCGCCCCGCTCGGCCCCGAGCGCACCCGCGCGGCCGTCCTCGGCCTGGTCGACACGCTCGTCGACCTGCACGCCGTCGACCCGGAGGCCGTGGGGCTCGGCGACTTCGGGCGCCCCGAGGGCTTCCTCGACCGGCAGCTGCGCCGCTGGGGCAAGCAGCTCGACGCCTCGCGCGGCCGCGAGCTGCCCGGGATCGACGAACTGCACGCCGCCCTCGGGCGCGCGCTGCCGTCGTCCGGGACGCCGACCGTGATCCACGGCGACTACCGGCTCGACAACGTCCTCGTCGGCGAGGACGACCGGATCCGGGCCGTCCTCGACTGGGAGATGTCGACCCTCGGCGACCCGCTCACCGACCTCGGCCTCCTCGTCATGTACAGCACGCCGCTGGACCTGCCGGACTCCCCCGTCTCCACGACCGCCACGGCCCCCGGGCATCCGAGCCCCGCCGAGCTGGTCGAGCGCTACGCGGCCCGCTCGGGCCGCGACACCTCCGGACTCGCCTGGTACACGGCCTTCGCCTGGTTCAAGCTCGCCGTGATCCTGGAGGGCATCCACTACCGCTGGACCCTCGGGCAGACGGTCGGCGCCGGTTTCGACCGCATCGGCGAACTCGTCCCCGTCTTCATCGAACACGGCCTGACCACCCTTCAGGAGGGCTGACCCATCATGGACTTCGCCTACGACGCCCGTACGGTCGAGCTGCGCGAGAAGCTCCTCGCCTTCATGGACGAGCACGTCTACCCGGCCGAGGCCGTCGCCGAGGAGCAGCGCGCCCGGCTCGCCTCGCCGTGGGACACCCCGCCGGTCGTGGAGGAGCTCAAGGCCGAGGCCAAGCGGCAGGGGCTCTGGAACCTCTTCCTTCCCGATGCCGAGTACGGGGCCGGGCTGACCAACCTCCAGTACGCGCCGCTCGCCGAGATCACCGGCCGCAGCCCGCAGCTGGCCCCGACCGCCCTCAACTGCGCCGCCCCGGACACCGGGAACATGGAGCTGCTCGCCCAGTTCGGCGACGAGGCGCAGAAGAAGCAGTGGCTGGAGCCGCTCCTCGCCGGTGAGATCCGTTCGGCCTTCGCGATGACCGAGCCCGAGGTCGCCTCCTCCGACGCGACGAACATCGAGACCCGGATCCGGCGGGACGGCGACGAATACGTCGTCGACGGCCGCAAGTGGTACATCTCCGGGGCGATGAACCCCGGCTGCAAGATCTTCATCGTCATGGGCAAGACCGACCCCGACGGGACCGACCTCCGCCGTCAGCAGTCGATGATCCTCGTGCCGCGCGACACCCCCGGCGTCGAGGTCCGGCGCGCGATGCAGGTGTACGGGTACGAGGACCACTACCACGGCGGCCACGCCGAGGTGATCTTCGACGGGGTCCGGGTCCCGGCCGCGAACATCGTCGGCGAGGAGGGCGGCGGCTTCGCCATCGCGCAGGCCCGGCTCGGCCCCGGCCGCATCCACCACTGCATGCGGCTCATCGGCATGGCGGAGCGGGCGGTCGAGCTGATGTGCCGGCGCGCGGTCTCCCGTACCGCCTTCGGCAAGACGCTCGCGCAGCAGGGCGTCGTGCAGAACTGGATCGCCGACGCCCGGGTCACCATCGAGCAGCTGCGGCTCCTCGTCCTCAAGACGGCCTGGCTCATGGACACCGTCGGCAACCGGGGCGCGCACACCGAGATCCAGGCCATCAAGATCGCGACCCCGCGCGCGGTCGTCGACATCATCGACAAGGCCGTGCAGGCGCACGGGGCGGGCGGTGTCTCGCAGGACTTCCCGCTGGCCGAGCTGTGGGCGGCGGCGCGGACGCTGAAGCTGGCGGACGGTCCGGACGAGGTGCACCAGCGGTCGCTGGCGCGCCGGGAGCTGAAGAAGTACCTGTAGGCGCCGACTTACGGGCGCAGGGCCCGCAGCAGGAGGTCGGCGAGGTGGTCGGCCACCTGCTGCGGGGTCAGCGGGCCGTCCGGGCGGTACCAGGTCGACAGGTGGTGCACGGAGCCGAAGTGGTAGTCGACGACGAGGTCGGCGGGCGTGGCGGAGGAGAAGACGCCCGCCCGCTGGCCCTCCTCGATCAGGGCCCGGAAGCGCTCGTGGTAGCGGCGGCGCTCGGACCGCACCTGCTTGTGCTTCTCGGGGCTCAGGTGGTGCATGGAGCGGAAGAAGATGGAGGCGTCGTCGAGGTTCTCGATGGTGGTGACGACGACGTCGGCCGCGGCGTCGCGCAGCCGGTCCTCGACGGGCGCGTCGGCGTCCGCGAAGGCGTCGAGCCGTTCCTGCTGGAGGCGCAGGACGCGGGAGTAGACCTCCTGGAGGAGGTCCTCCTTGGAGCCGAAGTAGTGGTAGAGGGCACCCTTGGTGACCCCGGCGGCCTCGACGATCTCCTGGACGGAGGTGCGGTCGTAGCCCCGCTCGGCGAAGAGCCGGGTGGCGGCGGCGAGGAGCCTCTGGGGGACGGGGGTGCCGCTCCCGTCCGTCGTCCTGGCCATGCTCCGCCGCCTTCCGTGGTGATCGTTTTCGGTCATGGGAACGCGTTCCCGCCGCTAGATCTTCCCATCCGTCGCGACTACGCCTGACGGGTGGCCGTCTCCCAGGCCTGCTGGACGTGGTTCATCGTGCCGAGCCACCGCTCGGGGTCGGTGGCGCGGTTGCGGTAGTAGCCGGCGACCTCGGGGTGGGGCAGGACGAGGAAGCGGTCGGCCCGGATGGCGTCGAGGAGGGCGTCGGCGACGTCCTCGGGCTCGATGGCGGTGGGGGCGAGGACGAGCTCGCCGGCGGATCCGGCGGCGGTGAGCATGTCCGTACGGACGCCCTGCGGGCAGATGGCGTGGACCTTCAGGCCGCGGTGGCGGTAGGTGAGGGACAGCCATTCCGCGAAGGCGTACGCGCCGTGCTTGGAGACGCTGTACGGCGCCGCGCCGATCATGGTGAGGAGTCCGGCGGCGGAGACGGTGGAGACGAAGCGGCCGCTGCCGCGCTCCAGCCATTCCGGGAGGAGGGCGCGGGCCGCGCGGACGTGGGCCATGACGTTGACGTCCCAGGCGGCGGCCCAGACGTCCTCGTCGGCGAAGGCGTCGCCGGGCGAGGAGAGTCCGGCGTTGGCGCACCAGATGTCGACGGTGCCGCCGAGGGCCTCGCGGGCCTCGTCGACGACGGCGGAGGCGTCGCCGGGGACGGGGACGGCGCCGATCTCCTCGGCGACGGCCTTGGTGCGCCCGGGGTCGAGGTCGTTGACGACGACGCGGGCGCCCTCGGCGGCGAAGCGGCGGGCGAGGGCGGCGCCGATGCCGCCGCCCGCTCCGGTGACGACGACGCCGGCGCCGTGGAGCTCGTTCGTGTCCGCGGTCATGGACCCACCTCTCGGCCGTGACGGTCAGCTTTCGGGATCGGGACAGACTAACCGGTCGGTATGGAGTGGCGGAAGACCCGTTCCGCACGCCTCGTTCCCCGGGGCGGTCAGGAGCGCTAGCGTGCGTGCCCATGTCACTCCCGTCACTCCGAGGAGGTCCTCCCCCATGAGCCTGTCGCGACGGAGTCTGCTGGCCGCCGGAGGCGCCCTGGGGGCGGTGGCGGCCACGGCCCCCGCCCCCGCATCCGCCGCCCCCGGTCACGGCCGGGTGCGGACCGGCTTCGAGCGGCTCGCGGCCGACGGGTACGCGCTCCTCGTCGGCGAGCGGGTCGGCATCGTCACCAACCCGACCGGCATCACCCCGGAGGCGCGCCACGTCGTCGACGTCATGCACGCCGACGAGCGGGTGGACCTCGTCGCCGTCTTCGGCCCCGAGCACGGCTTCCGGGGCACCGCCCAGGCGGGCGGCTCCGAGGGCCGGTACGACGATCCGGCGACCGGGCTGCCCGTCCACGACACGTACCTGAAGAGCGGGCAGCCCCTCGCGGACGTCTTCACCGCCTCCGGGGTGGACACGGTCGTCTTCGACGTCCAGGACGTCGGCGCCCGCTTCTACACGTACATCTGGACGCTGTACGACTGCATGGCGGCCGCAGCCCTCGCCGGGAAGCGGTTCGTCGTCCTGGACCGGCCGAACCCGGTGACCGGGCGGGCGGCGCTCGGGCCCGTCCTGGACCGGGCGTTCGCGACCTTCGTCGGGCGGGAGCCGATCGCGCAGGCGCACGGCATGACGGTCGCCGAGCTGGCCGGTCTTTTCAACGGCGAGTTCCTGGCCTCGCCCGTCGCCTTGGAGACCGTACGGATGACGGGGTGGCGGCGGTCGGAGTTCTTCGACGCGACCGGGCTGCCGTGGGTGCCGCCCAGCCCGAACATGCCGACGCCGGACACCGCGCTCGTCTACTCCGGCACGTGCCTCTTCGAGGGCACGAACCTCTCCGAGGGGCGCGGCACCACCCGCCCCTTCGAACTCCTCGGCGCCGAGGGCATCGACCGGCGGTGGGCGGAGGCGGCGAACGCCCTCGGCCTGCCCGGGGTCCGGTTCCGCGAGGCGTACTTCGCCCCGACCTTCTCCAAGTTCCAGGGGAAGACCATCGGCGGGGTGCAGCTGCACGTCGACGACCGGGACTCCTTCGACCCGGTACGGACCGGGATCGGGCTCCTCGTCACCGCCCGCAGCTCGTGGTCGGGCTTCGCCTGGCGGGCGGACCACTGGATCGACAAGCTGACCGGTTCGACCCGGGTGCGGACCCTGATCGACGCGGGCGCGGGCGTCGACGAGGTCGTCGGGGCGTGGGAGTCGGACCTTGCGGCCTTCCGGGCGGTGCGCGAGGAGTACCTGCTGTACCGGTGAGGGGGGCTGGCCCCCGTACGAGACGGGTGCGGGCGGGATGTCCCACCGGGCGTCCCACCGGCCACGCTTGCCCCATGAACCTCTCCTTACGACGCCGTTCACGCCGTCTGCCGCTCGTCGGGCTCCTCCTCGCCGCCTGCCTGGGCTCCCTGGCGCCCGCCGCGGGCGCCGCCACGGCTCCGCCCGCCCCCGATCCCGTACGGGAACTCGCCCGCTCCGCCCGGCCCCTGACCGATCTGCGCCCGCTCGACCGGATGATCGGCTCGGCCAAGGTCGTCGGGATCGGCGAGGCCACGCACAGCTCGGCGGAGTTCTTCGAGGCCAAGCACCAGGTCTTCGAACACCTCGTGGAGTCCAAGGGCTTCACCACCTTCGCCCTGGAGGCGCCCTGGTCCACCGGACTCCTCGTCGACGAGTGGGTCCGCACCGGCAAGGGCGACATCCGGGCGATCATGCGGGACGAGTTCCAGGAGTCGTACCGCCTCTGGAACACCGAGGAGTACCTCGACCTCTTCCTCTGGATGCGCGAACACAACCGGCTCCACCCCGGGCACCAGGTCCACTTCATGGGCAACGACCTCGGCTACGCGGGACCGAACCTCTTCGACGCCGTCACCTCGTACGTCGCCCGGGTCCATCCGGCGCTCCTCCCCCGCTTCCGGGAGCTGTACCGGGACTCGCGGCCCACGGGCGAGGTGGAGGCCTGGATGAAGGGCTACATGGAGAAGCCGCATGCCGAACGGCAGCGGATGGCCGGTGACGTGAACCGCGCCCTCGCCCTCTTGGAGCGGCAGAGCCCCGGCAAGGGCCCCGGAGCGCGGGAGGCGCACCTGTGGGCGGTGCAGCACGCGCGCGCGATCGCCCAGGTCGGCACCGAGTACGCCCACGAATTCACGACGCCGGAGGGGGTCGCCGCGGCGATGCTCTACCGCGACCGGACCATGGCCGAGAACACCGTGTGGTGGCAGCGGCGGACCGGCGACCGGATGGTGCTCTCCGCGCACAACGGGCACGTCGGCTACGAGACGTCGAACCCGGACCAGTACCCGCGGCTCCAGGGCGCCTTCCTGCGGGACGCCCTCGGCCGGGACTACGTGAGCGTGGGAGCCTCCTTCGGGCAGGGCTCCTTCAACGCGCACGACACCGGGGCCCCGGGCGAGCCGCTCCGGACCTTCACCGTCGCCCCGCTCGGCCCCGACAGCAGCTCCCACACCCTGGACCGCGTCGCGTCCGGCCCCTTCTACCTGGACCTGCGGCGTACGACTCCGGCGGCGCGCGACTGGCTTGCCGTGCCCCGGCCGACCCGGCACATCGGCACGGTGTTCCCCTGGCCGGGCGACACCGTGCCGGTGCGGCTCTCCACCGCGTACGACCTGCTGATCCACTTCCCCCGGATCTCGGCGGCACGGCTGCTGCACTGACGCCCCTTCACACGTCTGGACGCGGCCCCGCGCGGGCATCCTTGCCGAGGAGCCGCCGCCCGCGCACGGGGCGCACTCGGCGTCGCGGCCCCCTCGACGTGGAGGGACGGGTCTGGCCGTGACCGGGATGAGTGTGGAGCCGTACCGGGAGATCACCTTCGACAAGGACGGCGACGGGCCGCCGGGGCAGGCCTCGGAACTCGCCGCGCTGGCCCGGCAGGGCGTGGGCGACCTGGTGGTGTTCGCGCACGGGTGGAACAGCTCCCCGTCCGGCGCCACCCGCCTCTGCTCCGACTTCTTCGCCCCCTTCCCCGGACTGCTCGCGCCCGGGGTGGAGGCGGGGTACGCGGGGCTGATCTGGCCCTCGATGATGTTCACGGACGAGCCGGTGCCCGACTACCGGGCCCTGGTGACGGTCCTCCCGGAGAAGGAGCCGGTCATCGGGCGGCTCACGGAGCTGCTCGCCGCGGCGCCGGAGTCGGAGGCGGCGTTCGAGGAGTTCGGGGCGCTGCTGCGGGAGCTGACGGACGTGGGCGTGGAGTCCGTGGCCGTGGAGTCCGTGGCCGTGGAGTCCGCCGCCCTCGCGGAGCCGGTGCCGGAGTTCCTCGTCGCGGACCCGGTGGCGGTGTGCGCCCTGTTCACCGGGGCCCTGGAGGGCGCGGGCGGGGTTCCGGCGGAGGGCTTCTTCGGCGGAGGGCTGAAGAGGTACTGGAAGGGCGCCAAGGAGGCGCTGCGGCAGGCCACGTACTACGTGATGAAGAAGCGGGCCGGGCAGGTCGGCGAGCACGGGCTCGGGCCGCTGCTCGTCGAGGTCGCGCGGGCCGCCCCCGGGCTCCGCGTCCACCTCGTGGGCCACAGCATGGGCGCCCGGCTCGTCGCGTACGCGTTGCGGGGGCTGCCCGCCGGGGTCCGGCCGGTCGCCTCCGTGACGCTCCTTCAGGGCGCCTTCTCGCACTACGCGTTCGCGGCGCGGCTGCCGCACGACCCCGGGCGGTCCGGTTCGCTGCGGGACCTCCAGCGCCGGGTCCGGGGGCCGGTGGTGGCCTGCTACTCGCGGCACGACACGGCGCTCGGGATCATGTACCCGCTGGCGTCCCGGCTCGCGAACGACTCCGAGTCGCTGGCCGGCGCCACGGCCGGGCTGCTCGGCGCGGACGACCCGCGCTGGGGCGCGATCGGGCACGACGGCGTGCAGGCGGTGCCGGGAACGGTGGAGCGGAGCATCGCGGAGGTCCTGCGCGAGGGGGTGCCGGACTCCGGGTGCGTGAGCGTGGACGCGGCCGAGGTGGTCCGCTCGCACAGCGACATCTGCCGTCCCGAGCTGGCCGGGGTGGTGATCTCGGCGGCCCGGGCGGGCCGGTAGAACCCACCGGACGCGCTGGTTCCGGTGGGTGACGGGCACCTCTCCCACCCCGTTGATGGCTCCCATCGGAATTTCGATGGAACACGGCGGGGCTCCCGTTCGTCCCTCTGATAGCGCGGAAGGACCAGCGGCGGAGGTGGCGAGGGATGGCCGGTTTCCGGAGTCTCGCGAGACAGGTGCGCGATCCGGGGTGCGACACGGCACTGCGCAGGTACTCCCTGCGCAAGTGTCTGGAGAGGTTCGCGCCCTACGGGCACCGCGCGACCTGGGACCATCTGTGCCGCCGACACAGATTCGGGCCCGAGGACCGGGAGCTCGACCCGGAGCGCCTCGTGGCGGCGCTCGACGAACTGGAGGAGGCGCGGGCCGTGTGGCTCGCGTACGAGGAGCGGTTCGCCGCCCGGCGGCGGCGCGAGAAGAGCGAGGGACTGCGCGGGCTCGGCGCGCTCGACGACTGGCACCGGCGCGTCTGGGGCGGCAACGGCGTGGTCCGCTGCGGCGACCCGGCGGTGCACCCCTCGGACCCGCTGCCGGAGGTGCTGCGGCGGCTGATCGGCGCCCTGGAGCGGGGGCCGGGCGAGGCGTGCCCCGTGTGCGCGGGGCCGCGGATCGAATGGGCCGGCGAGCCGTGGCTCGGCCCGGTGTGCGGGGACTGCGGGGTGGGCGTCCCGCGGGCGGTACTGACGTCGGGGGCGCTGGCCCGGGCACGCGGGGAGCGCCACCGGTCACTGGCCTCGGCGGCGTAACGCACCGCCCCGTTGCGGGCCCGCGGCCTCGTCGCCCCCGTTGTGGGCAATCGTTCCGCCGGGGCGGAACGGGTGGGCACAACGGACCCGCGCCCTGCCGGCGCCAGAGGCTTCCGCGCCCAAACCCGCACCACGTCGTGCGGCGCGGTCATGGTGCGGGCCCAGGCGCAGGGGGCGGGGGCGCGGCCAGGCGCGCCGTCCCGTGTGCCCACCCGTCCCGCCCCAGCGGGACGATTGCCCACACGGCAGCGGGGCACCGCCCAACCGGGTGCGGGCCCCGCACGGGGGGGGGTGGGCTGGGCGGTCAGTCCGTGGGGGTCGGGCGGCGGACCGGGAGGAGGCGGGAGCCCGCCATCTGTTCGCCGAAGCGGTCGTCCGGGTTGGACAGGACGCAGGTCTCCAGGGAGAGACAGCCACAGCCGATGCAGTCCGTCAGATGGTCCCGGAGCCGCCCGAGCTGCTTGATGCGCTCGTCGAGTTCGGTGCGCCAGGCCCCGGAGAGCCGGGCCCAGTCCTCGTTCGTGGGCGTGCGTTCCTCGGGGAGCTGGGCCAGTGCCTCCCGGATGGTGGCCAGCGGGATGCCGACCCGCTGAGCGGCGCGGACGAAGGCGACCCGGCGGAGCGTGTCGCGGCCGTAGCGGCGCTGGTTGCCGCTGGTGCGGCGGCTGGTGATGAGCCCCTTCGCCTCGTAGAAGTGCAGGGCGGAGACGGCGGCCCCGCTACGGGCGGAGAGCTGGCCGACGGTGAGTTCGTGGATCTTCTCTGGAATCTGCGGCACCCGTAGAACCCTACTGGTGCGTCGACGGCGGCCGTTGACAGCGGCCCCCACACCCCACATGCTGAGCAAGCGCTTAGACAGCCGTAGGAGAAGGGACCAGCAAACATGGCCGAGCCGAGGATCTTCACCTCCGCCGAGGAGCTGCGCGCGGGGGTCGGCGAGCAGTTGGGGCACAGTGACTGGCTGGAGATCGACCAGAAGCGGATCGACCTCTTCGCGGAGGCGACCGGGGACCACCAGTGGATCCACGTGGACCCGGAGCGCGCCGCCGCCGGCCCGTTCGGCACGACGATCGCGCACGGCTATCTGACGCTGTCGCTGCTGCCGCTGTTCGTCCCGCAGGTGCTGCGGGTCGAGGGCATGAAGATGGGCCTCAACTACGGGACGGAGAAGGTGCGCTTCCCCGCCCCGGTCCCGGTGGGTTCGCGGCTGCGCGCCACCGCCGTCCTGACGAAGGTCGAGGAGGCGGGCGGCGGCGTGCAGGTGACGGCGGCGGTGACCGTGGAGCGCGAGGGCTCCGAGAAGCCGGTCTGCGTGGCCGAGTCGGTCTCCCGCTACTACTTCTGAGCGCCGACCATCCGGAGGACGAGGTCGGCGTAGAGCACGCCGATCTCGTCGGCCGTCCGGCGGCCCTGGGTGTTGAACCAGCGCGAGACGTCGATGCAGAGGGAGAGCACGGCGACCGCGGTGCCGGACACGTCGAGCACGTCGAACTCGCCCGCGGCCGCGCCCTCTTCGAGCATCCGGCGCACGGTCGCGTCGGACTCGCGGCGCAGCTCGATGATCTCGGCGCGGTGCTCGGGGCCGAGGGCGTCGAGCTCGTACTGGACGACGCGCGCGGTCGTGTGGCGCTCGGCGTGCCAGCGGACGAAGGAGCGCACGGCGTCGGCGAGGCGCTCGGCGGCGGTGCCCTCGCCGTCGGCCGCGGCCCGGAGGATCTCCAGGGCCTTGTCGTGGCCGATGCGGCTGATCCGGTGGAGCAGCTCTTCCTTGGTCTTGTAATGGATGTAGAGCGCGGCGGGGCTCATCCCGGCGCGGCCCGCGATGTCCCGGGTGGTGGTGGCGTGGTAGCCGCGCTCGGCGAACGCCTCGACGGCGGCCACGAGCAGCCGCCGGGCCGCCTCGGGCGTGACCTCGCCCCAGGCCACGTCCTCGACCCCGGGCGTCTCCTCCGCCGCGCTCATCCCACACTCCTTCTCGGTCCCCGTCAGGACGAACACCATACAACGAGGGTGAGCAAGCGCTTAGAGCTTCTGGAAGGGGTCGTGCTCCGCCAGGAGCTTCTCCAGGCGGGCCTGGTCGACCCGGCTGACGATCTGGCCGGCCTCCTGGCGGTCGCGGACGACCTTGGCGAGGGTGAAGGCCGAGGTCGTGAGGTAGAGGACCGAGATGGCGAGGAAGGCCCGCACCCAGGCGCTGGCGTCGAGCTGGAAGATGCCGATGCCCACGGCCGCGATCGCGATCCCGAAGGAGATGACGGCCTGCATGTAGTAGGCCGCGGTGTTCTGCTGCTTGACCGGTGTGTCGCTCATGGAGCCAAGGATCGGACGGATGTGGCGGGCGCCACATCCGTCCGCGTACTCAGCGAGGTACTCAGAAGGCCGAGACCCCCGTCAGCGCCCGGCCGATGATGAGCTTCTGGATCTGGCTGGTGCCCTCGTACAGGGTCATGACGCGGGCGTCGCGCACCAGCTTCCCCACCGGGTACTCGTCGATGTAGCCGTAGCCGCCGAAGACCTGGAGGGCGTTGTTCGCGGCGCGGACGGCGGCCTCGGAGGCGTACAGCTTCGCCTTGGAGGCGGCGGTGGCGAAGTCCTGGCCCCGGTCGACGAGGTCGGCGACCCGCCAGGTGAGCAGCCGGGCGGCGTCCACGTCGACGGCGATGTCGCTGAGCAGCTCCTGGACCAGCTGGTACGAGGCGATGGGCTTTCCGAACTGCTCGCGCTCCCCCGCGTACCGCACGGCGGCGTCGAGGGCGGCCTGGGCGATGCCGACGCAGCCGGCGGCGACCGACATGCGGCCCTTGGCGAGGGCGGACATGGCGACGGCGAAGCCCTTGCCCTCGGGGCCGAGCATGGCGTCCGCCGGGACGCGGACGTCCTCCAGGAC
The DNA here is from genome assembly GCF_000830005.1 of Streptomyces vietnamensis. NCBI lineage: Bacteria > Bacillati > Actinomycetota > Actinomycetes > Kitasatosporales > Streptomycetaceae > Streptomyces > Streptomyces vietnamensis. The sequence goes on from NZ_CP010407.1 coordinate 1,825,564, forward strand.
CAGTTCGGCGGTGGCCTGGCCGCGCAGGCCGAGCTTGCCGTGGACGGGGCGACGGGTGAGGCCGGGGGTGTCGGTGGGGACGAGGAAGGCGGAGACGCCCTTGTGGCCGGGGGTGTCGTTCGTACGGGCGAAGAGCAGGACGACGTCGGCCCAGGTGCCGTTGGTGATGAACATCTTGCTGCCGTTGACGACGTACGCGTCGCCGTCCCGCACGGCGCGGGTGGCGAGGTTCCCTGCGTCGGAGCCGGTGCCGGGCTCGGTGAGGCCGAAGCAGCCGAGGGCCTCGCCGGACGTGAGCCGGGGCAGCCATGCCCGCTTCTGCTCCTCGCTGCCCCAGGAGGCGACGGTCTTGGCGACCAGGCCGAGGGAGACGGAGACGATGCCGCGCACGGAGGAGTCGCCGCGTCCCAGCTCCTCGGTGACGAGGCAGTACGCGAGGTGGTCGCCGCCCGAACCGCCGTACTCCTCCGGGATCGTGAGCCCGAGGAAGCCGACGGCGCCGAGCTTCTTCACGATGCCCCGGTCGACCTCCTCGGCACGGTCCCACGCGGCGGCGTGCGGGGTGACCTCACGTGCGACGAAGTCCTCGGCGAGCCGCCGTACGGCCTCCTGCTCCTCGCTCAGTTCCAGATTCATGCGGTGCCACCCCACTCGGCCATTAATTACCACTGCTAGTTTTTCTTCTGCGGGCCTACTATGTGCGCCATGGCCCGACCGCGCAAGCCCCTGCTCAGCCGAGACCGCATCGTCGAGACGGCGGGCGCGCTCGTGGACGCGGAGGGCCTCGCCGCGCTCTCCACCCGGCGGCTCGCCGCCGAACTCGGGGTGAGCGGGCCCTCGCTCTACAACCACTTCCGCACGAAGGACGAGATCCTCGACGCGGTCGCGGACGCGGTGAGCGCGAAGATCGACCTGTCGATGTTCGCGGAGGGCGACGGCCGGGACTGGCGGACGGCGCTGCACGACTGGGCGGTCTCCTACCGCGCCGCCCTCGCCGACCACCCGCACATCGTCCCCGTCCTCGCCCAGGGGCCCGGCCGCCGCCCGGCGGGCCTGAAGGTCGCCGACGCCGTCTTCGGCGCGATGGTCCGGGCCGGCTGGCCCCCGGCGCAGGCCACCTCCATCGGCGCGCTGATGCGGTACTTCATCACCGGCTCCGCCCTCGGCTCCTTCGCGCGCGGCTTCGTCGACGACGAGACGGCGTACGACCCGGCCGACTACCCCCACCTGGGCCAGGCCCACCTCCTCGCGGAGCACCGCCAGAAGGTCGACGAGGGCGCCTTCGAGACGGGCCTGCGGGCGCTGCTCGACGGCCTGCGACTCCAGTACGAGGCGATGCCGGCCGCCGCCCGGCGGACCTGAGCCCCGCACGAGGCGGCCACCGCGCCCGCCGGAGGCCGCCGCGCCCGCACGAGGCCGCCGCACCCCCGGACGGCACCCCCGGACGGCGCACCCCCGGACGGCGCGCCCCTGGACGGCGCACCCCTGGGCAGCGCCTCCGTGCCCGCGTACGACGCTTCGGCCGCCGCCGAAGCGTGTGTGCGGCAGGCTTGCCCCATGACTGCCAGTGATCTCGCCGCGCTCGCGGCGCTCTTCGCGGACGAGAGCCGCGCCGCGTTCCTGCTCGCCCTGCTCGACGGGCGGGCCTGGACCGCCGGGGAGCTCGCCCGGCACGCCGGGGTGGCGCCGTCCACCGCCAGCGAGCACCTCGGGAAGCTGGTCGCGGGCGGGGTGCTCGCCGAGGAACGGCAGGGCAGACACCGGTACGTACGCCTCGCCGATCCCGGGATCGCGCACCTCGTCGAGGACCTGGCCGCCCGGTCCGAGCCCGAGGTGCCCGCGCCGCCGCGCTCGCTGCGGGCCGCGAGCGCCGGGGCGGCGATGGCACGCGGCCGGACCTGCTACGACCACCTCGCGGGACGGCTCGGCATCGCGATCGCCGACGCGATGACCGAGCGGGGGCTGCTGCGCCAGGACACCGGGTTCGCGCTCACGGACCGGGGCCTGGCCTGGTTCGACGAGCAGGGCATCGCGCTCGCACGGAAGGGGCGGCGGCCCGTCGCACGCGGCTGCCTCGACTGGACCGAACGCCGCCCGCACCTCGCGGGCCTCGCGGGCGCCGCACTGTGCCGGCACGCGCTCGACGCCAGATGGTGCGTGCGGATCGGGTCGGAGCGGGCGGTGAAGGTGACGGCGGAGGGCGAGACGGCCCTGCGGACGGGCCTGGGCATCCCGGCGGCGGCGCTGCGCTGAGCGGGCGCGGGCCCGCAGCGGGCACAGACCGGCAGGCGAGGCGGGCGCACGGCCCCGGCAAGCGGCAAGCAACGCGCGACCAAGCGGGCATGGCCCCCGGCAGGCCGCGGCCCCGGCGAGCGAAGCAAGGCGGGCGTGCCCCGGCAGGCGTGGCCGGCCCGCGCCCGCCCGCCCCCGGCACCCCTGCCGCCTCTGCCGCCCCCGGCACCCCAGCCGCACCCGGCGCCCCAGCCCCCTGCCGCCTCCGGCGCCCCGGCGCCCCGCGGCTCGCGGCCCGCGGCCCGCGGCCCCGGCGATATTGCGGTGAGCACCGAAGCATTCCGGCCCTACCTTCAGGGCATGCAGAAGCAATCCTCCCGGCTCGCGCTCGTCGCCGCCGGTGTCACCGTCGTCCTCTGGGCCTCCGCCTTCGTCTCCATCCGCAGTGCCGGGGCGGCCTACTCCCCCGGTGCGCTCGCGCTCGGCCGGCTGCTCGCCGGGTCGCTGGTCCTCGGGGCCGTGCTGCTGGTCCGGCGGGAGGGGCTGCCGCCGCGGGCCGCCTGGCCGGGGATCCTGGTCTCGGGGCTGCTCTGGTTCGGGGTGTACATGGTGGTCCTGAACTGGGGCGAGCAGGAGGTCGACGCGGGCACGGCGGCGATGGTGGTGAACATCGGGCCGATACTCATCGCCCTGCTCGGCGCGCGGTTCCTCAAGGAGTCGCTGCCGCCGCGGCTGCTCGCGGGCATGGCGGTCTCCTTCGCGGGCGCGGTGACCGTCGGCCTGTCGATGTCCGGCGGCGGCTCCGGCGGGCACGCCTCCGCGCTCGGGGTGGTCCTCTGTCTGCTCGCGGCGATGGCGTACGCGGGCGGGGTCGTGGCGCAGAAGCCGGCGCTCGCGCACGGCAGCGCGCTCCAGGTGACGACCTTCGGATGCCTGGTGGGCGCCATGGCCTGTCTGCCGTTCGCCGGGCAGCTGGTCGAGGAGGCGGGGCGGGCCCCGCTGTCGGCGACCCTGAACATGGTCTACCTGGGGGTGTTCCCGACCGCGCTCGCGTTCACGACCTGGGCCTACGCCCTGGCCCGTACGACCGCCGGACGGATGGGCGCGACGACGTACGCCGTGCCCGCCCTCGTCGTGGTCCTCGCGTGGGTGCTGCTCGGTGAACTGCCGGGCCTGCTCACGCTCGCCGGGGGCGCGCTGTGCCTCGCGGGTGTGGCCGTATCCCGCTCCCGTGCGCGGGCTTCCGTGGCCGCCGGAACGGCTGAATCCACCTGACAGGCCATACCTCCGGTTCCGGTCAGTTCGCGGGCGGCCCGTGCGGTCCGGGCGCCCGCGACCTGGGACGAAGACGCGCGTCAAGCCCCAGTTCCGGCCGGGCGGCACAGAAGCCACGTTTCGCCGCTCTCCGGCCGGATAGTTTCGAGTCGGTCACAGGCGCGGGCCGGAACACAACCCTCCGGCACCTTCTCGCGAGTCCACGGGGGAGCTCATGGCGATTCAGCAGCGGGCGGAGCGTACGAGACAGCAGATCCTGTCGTCGGCCGCCCGGGTGTTCGACTTAGTGGGGTACGAGCGGGCCTCCCTGGCCCGGATCGCCGGCGAGGCCCGGGTGACCACCGGCGCCCTCGTCTTCCACTTCGCGACCAAGTCGGAGCTGGCGACCGCGGTGCGCGGGCGGGCCCGCGCGGTCACCCGGATCACGGTCGAGTCGGCCTGCCTGTCCACGGAGGGCGTGGGCGGCACCGCGATCGACAAGCTGGTCATCACGACCCACGCGCTGATCCGGCTCTTCGAGACCGACCACGTGGCGCGGGCCGGTGAACGCCTCGCCCGCGAGCTGCAGTCGACGGAGCCGGGGCCGGGGCAGGAGTGCCCCTGGCGGCGCGAGGTGTGCCGGCTCGCGCGGTACGCGGTGGCGGAGAAGGCCCTGCGACCGGGCGTGGAGGCGACGGCGGTCGCGGCGCTGATCGGCTATGTGATCACCGGGGTGGAGCTGGAGATGCGGCGCCCGAGCGCGTCGGCCGACGCCCCCTGGCCCGCCGAGAGCGGCGCCCTGCACGATCCGGCCGAGGAACGGCTGCGCCGCATCTGGGAGTTGATCCTGCCGGCGCTCGTCCACCCGGCGCCGGCCCGGCCGGTCCCGGCCCCACCGGTGTCGGCCCGACCGGTGCCGACCCCACCGGTGTCGGCCCGGCCGGTCCCGGCCCCGCCGAAGGGCAGGTCAGCGACCGCCTCCTGACTGCAGCAGCTGGCGCGCGAAGGCCGCCAGTGAACGTCCGATGCGCTCGGCCGACAGGCCGAGTTCGTGCCGCTGGAACTGGAAGAGCTCGGGCGACAGCGGGCTGAGCGCGATGTCGATCAGCGGGTCCGGGTCCTCGATCCCGTGGTCGACCAGCAGGGTCCGGACGTGGACGCGCCAGAATCCGTACGCGCCCGTCCGGAAGCGCGCGGGGCCCGTCTCCGCCCCCAGGGCCAGCGGCAGATGCCGTTCGAGCAGGTCGAGCATCGCCAGGTAGAACGCCGCGAGCCGCTCCCCGGCGGGTGCGCCGGGTCCGAGCGGCGGCGGTCCGTAGATGAGCTGCCCCTGCAGCCGGCGCTCGTGCTCGTCGAGCAGCGCCACGGCGACCGAGGACGGATCGGGGAAGCTCCGGTAGAGCGTGGCGCGGCCCACGCCCGCGGCCTTGGCGATCTCGCCCATGGTGACCGACCGCGGGTCCTGCTCGGCGAAGAGCCGCTCGGCCGCGGCCAGGATCTGGGCGCGGTTGCGCTCCGCGTCCGCGCGTCTGCGCGGGGCGACCGGCTGTTCGTCCGCGGCCTGCAGATCCCCGAGGAGCCCGCCGACCCGGTGCACGGAGGCGGCTCCACGACCTCGCTGCTCTTCCTCGCTCATGGACCAGACCTTACTTCCCTCGGGGCTAAGTGGACACCTTGTCCGTTTGCCATGTTGCATGGCATGCTAAACGGACTCAGTGTCCACTTATCCGCTCGCCATCCCGCCCCAGGGAGATCCAGATGCACACCGCGCTTCTCGCCGCGGCCCTGCTGGTCGGCTGCCTCCTGGCCGTCCAGGCCTCGGTGAACCTCCAGCTCAACTCGGCCGTCGGCACCCCGTACGGTGCCTCCACCATCCAGCTCGGCGTGGCCACCACGCTGCTCGTCGTGCTCGCGGTGGCCGCCGGCGCGCTCGGCGCGCTCGGCAAGCTGCCCGACGTGGAGTGGTGGCAGCTGCTCGGCGGACTCGCCAGCCCGCTCTACATCACCAGCGGCATCCTGCTGTTCCCACGGCTCGGCGCCCTCGCCGCCGTCGGACTCTTCGTCACCGGCCAGATGTTCTCCTCGCTCGCCCTCGACCTCTTCGGCCTCCTCGGCCTGAAGCAGAAGGACCTGAGCGTCGGCATCGTCCTCGGCGCCCTCGCCGTCCTCGCGGGCATCGTCGTGATCATCCGGGGCATGAAGGCCGCGGCCCCTCCCGGCGCCCCGAAGATGTCCGCCGCCGGCCGCGTCGGCTGGCTCGTCCTCGGCATCGTCGCCGGTGGCGTGCTGCCGGTGCAGGGCGCGGTCAACGCCCAGCTGCGCGCCCAGCTCAAGGAGCCCATCACCGTCGCCGTGATCAGCTTCGCCGTGGCGACCCTCACCATCGCGATCGTCCTGCTCGTCCTGTACTTCACCCGGAAGACCCCGAAGCCCAAGATCGCCCCGCTGAAGAAGATGCCCTGGTGGGGCTGGCTCGGTGGCGCCTGCGCCGCCGCGTACGTCACCGGCACCTTCCTGCTCATCCCCACCATCGGCGCGGCCGTGACCATCGCCCTGACCGTGACCGGGCAGCAGCTGACCTCGGCGCTGATCGACCACAAGGGCCTGTTCAAGCTCCCGCAGCGCTCCCTGACCAAGCCGCGCGCCCTGGGCCTCGCCCTGCTGATCGCCGGCTCCCTGACCATCCAGCTCGTCTGACCGAGGCCGGCGCCTCCCCCGGGCCCCGCCCGGGGCCCCGGCCCGCTCGGTGCCCGATGAAAGGTTGCTCGTGAAGACGTCCTACACCGCCGGGCCGGACATCCACGTCCTCCCCTCGGCCCTGCCCATCCCCGGTCTCGGCGACCAGCCGGTGAACGCCTTCCTCGTACGGTCCGGACAGCCGCTCCTCGTGGACACCGGCATGCCCGTCGACCGGGAGGGCTTCCTGGACTCCCTCTGGTCGCTGATCGACCCGGCCGATCTGCGCTGGATCGTCGTCACCCACGACGACCGCGACCACACCGGCGCGCTCGCCCGGATCCTGGAGGCCGCGCCGCACGCGAAGGTGCTCGCCAACGCGATATCACTGACGCGAATATCGGAAGAGTTCAGCATTCCCCAGGAACGGGTAGTAACCGCGAACCCGGGAAGTCGCGTGAAAATCGGTGATCGTGAGCTGAGTTTTCACCGGCCGCCCACCTTCGATTCACCGGGGACCCTTGCCGTGTTCGACCATTCCGATGGAACGCTCTACAGCTCCGACAGCTTCGGCACCGTCGTCGAAGAAATTCGCCAGGACTTCACCGAACTTTCCGAGGAGGAATTCTTCCACGGGTTCGAGGTACTGAACCGGGCCATCGCCCCGTGGACCGCGCTGGTCGACGAGGCGAAGTTCCTCCGGCCCGTGCACGAACTGGCCGCGCTGCGGCCCGCACGACTCCTCAGCGCCCACGGGCCGACCGTCGCGGAGGCCGCCGTACCCCGGCTCTTCGACGCGATGGCCCGCATCCCGTCCCTGCCCGCCTGGCTGCCCGACGCCGACCTCGACCTCGAGGCGGCGCTGGACGCCCACGAGTCCACCGCCGGCTGAGCCCCGCTCCCGCCCGCGCCCCCGAACCGAGGAGAACCATGTCCGACCCGACCACCGCCGATCTGACCCCGCCGCGCGGAGTCGTCACCGTCTTCTCCGACATCTGGTGTTCCTTCGCGCACATCGCCATCCACCGGCTGCACGCCACCCGGGCCCGCCTGGGCCTGGAGGAGCAGGTCTCCTTCGACCTGCGCGCCTTCCCCCTGGAACTGCTGAACGACGCCCCGAGCCCGCGCCCCGGCACGGACAGCGAGGTCGCCCGGATGGCCAGCCTGGAGCCGGCCGCGGGCTGGCAGCTGTGGCAGGCCAAGGACTGGCTGTACCCCTCGACGACGCTGCCCGCCCTGGAGGCGGTGCTCGCCGCGAAGGAGCAGAGCCTGAACGCCTCGGAGCAGCTCGACCTCGGGCTGCGCCGGGCCTTCTGGGCCGAGTCGCGCTGCATCAGCCACCGCAAGGTGATCCTGGACGTGGCCGCGGAGACGGGCGCCGTCGACGTCGACGCCCTCGCCGAGGCCCTGGACGACGGACGGGCCCGCCGGGCCCTCTCCGACCAGGCCGCGCTGTCCAGGAGCGACCGCGTGAACTGCAGCCCCCACCTGTTCCTGCCCGACGGCTCCGACCACGCCAACCCCGGCATCGACGTGGGCTGGGAGGGGGCGTACGGCATCGGCTGGCCGGTCATCGCCTCCGACGACCCGAAGGTGTACGAGGACATCCTGCTGCGGGCCGCCACGGAATAGACGGACAAGCCGCCGCCGGCGGCAGAACAACGGGAACGACGATCAGGCATTCCAATTCGCGGAATGCCTGGCCGTCGTTCCTTTTTTTCTGCCGTAAAACATCGCGGTGATTATTAATTGCGTGACCCTGCCGTTATTCGCAAGGCCGCTCGAAGCTCCTACAGTCGTTTACGCCGCCGGAATTCCGGACGAGTTTCGTATCGAAAGCAGGAGTTCTTCATGTCGTTGACCGACAAGGCAGACGTCAGCACTTTCGTCGACCTCACCCAGCACGAGATCGAGGCCCTCAAGACCCGGTTCAACCTGGCCGACGCCCACACCCACCAGCGCCAGTCCGCCTCGCAGGAGCGGATCGTCTCGCGGCTCCCCGAGCTCTGGCACGAGTCCGAGTCGAAGCAGCAGGCCCACTTCGAGCGCCAGTTCGTCGACGCCTTCTTCCGCCTGCACCAGCAGCCCACCGCCCGGGCGATGGACCGCACGCTCCTCTCGTACTCCGCCAGCGTCTCCACGATGGTGGCCGGCATGTTCCTCAAGCAGCGCGGCATGTCGGTGCAGCTGGTGGAGCCCTGCTTCGACAACCTGGTCGACCTGCTGCGCAACATGCAGGTGCCGCTCGGGCCGGTCGACGAGTCGGTCCTGCACGACAAGGACGCCATCTACGACCGTCTGGTCGAGTCGATCGACGCGGACGCGATCTACCTGGTCGACCCGAACAACCCGACCGGGTTCACCCTGCTCGCCGAGAAGCTGGAGGGCTTCGCCGAGGTCGTGCGCTACTGCGTGGACCACGACAAGGTCCTGGTGATGGACTTCTGCTTCGCCTCCTTCGCGCTGTGCGACGAGGGCATCGGCCGGGTCGACATCTACAAGCTCCTGGAGGAGTCCGGCGTCACCTACATGGTCATGGAGGACACCGGCAAGACCTGGCCGATCCAGGACGCCAAGTGCGCCATGATCACCGCCAGCCGGGACATCCAGGAGGAGGTCTACAACCTCCACACCAGCGTCCTCCTGAACGTGTCGCCGTTCGTCCTCAACATGGTCACGCAGTACATCGAGGACTCCATCGAGGACGGCTTCGCCTCGGTCCGCGACATCATCAAGACCAACGGCGACGCCGCCCGCGCCGCCCTCGACGGCACCATCCTGGAGTTCCAGGAGCCGGTCGTCGGCACCAGCGTCGCCTGGTTCCGCATCAAGCCGGAGCACCTGACCGCCACCCAGCTGCAGGCCGTCCTCTTCGACGAGGAGGTGTACGTCCTGCCGGGCACCTTCTTCTACTGGAACACCAAGGAGAAGGGCGAGCGCTTCGTCCGCCTGGCCCTGGCCCGCGAGCCCGAGGTGTTCGCCGGCGCGATGGAGCGGATGCGGAAGGTGCTCGAGCGCTATGCCGGCTGACACCACCCCCGAGGCGCTCGACGCCACCCCCGAAGCGGCTGGCCACGCCCCCGCGGTGTTCATCGACGCCACCCTCTTCATGGGCATGCACAGCGAGGACGACGCCGTCCGCACCGCAGCCAAGTCCTTCTTCGCGGCCCGTCTCGCCGCCGGGGACGCCGGCCGGGTCTTCATGAACTGGGAGCAGGTCGGCCGCTGCGACGACCTGGTGTGGGGCTACGAGCGGAAGGTCCAGGACGAGTACTACCCGTTCATGGACGTCCTCCACACCGACCTGGCCATCGACCGCGTCCCGTACGACGAGGAGGACCTGCGGCGGGCCTTCACCACCCCCGCGCTCGAAGGCCTGCCCACGCACGAGCGCCTGCTCCTCGCCCAGGTCATCGGCCGGGACGGGGCGCTGCACACGGCGAGCCCCCGGCTGCTCGGGAGGACCGACCTGCCCGTCGTGCCGCTCGGCGCCGGCGCGGAGTCCGCGTTCCCCGCGTACCTGGAGGACCTCTACCGGCGCTCGCTGGTGCTGACGGTCGACTCCGACACCCTCTGAACACCTTCCGAAGGGCACCCCACTCATGCCTGGCACCTACTCCGGGACCGTCGTCCCGCTGATCACCCCGCTCGACGAGCACGGCACCGTCGACGAGCAGAGCGTCGTCCGCCTCCTGGACCACATCAGGACCGAGGTCACGGGCCTCATGCCGGCCCTGACCTCCGGCGAGGGCTGGAAGCTCGACGCCCGCCAGTGGCAGGACGTCGTCACGTACACCGTCAAGCACGCCGACGGCCTGCCCGTGCTCGCCGGGATCCAGCTCCCCGACACCGCCTCGGTGATCGACCGGGCCCGCACGGCCGCCGAGATCGGCGCCGACGCCGTCGTCGTCACCACGCCGTTCGGCGCCGAGGTGACGCAGGACCAGATCGTCGAGCACTACCGGGCGATCCGCGCGGCCCTCGACATACCGATCTTCCTCTACAACGAGGAGGCGCTGTCGGGCAATCGCATCGAGTTCGAGACCCTGATCCGGATCTGCGAGGAGATCCCCGGGATCGTCGGCATCAAGGAGTCGAGCGGCGACGCCGCCTTCACCCGCAGGATGGCCGAGGCCGGCACGGGCATCCCGGTCTTCGAGGGCTGGGAGAACCTCCTCGTCGACGCCCGCGGCATCCAGGGCTTCATCGGCCCGCTGGCCAACCTCGAACCCGGTCTGTGCAACGCGATGCTGGTCGACCCGACCCCGGACCGCCAGGCCGAGATCAACACCGTCTGCGAGAAGTACGGCGTCTTCCTCGACGACTGGTACCGCTGGGTCAAGAAGGAACTCCACGCGCGCGGCGTGATCAGCTCCCCCACCACGCACGAGGAGGCGAAGGCGGCATGAGCACCACCCCCGCCTCCGCGGTCCCGGTGGCCGCGCACTCGATCGCGGCCCCGGCCGCGACCGCCCAGCGCGAACTCCACGCCCTCTACCGGCGGGTGCCCAACCTCGGCGACTACGGCTCGATGACCGCGATCGAGGAGCGGTGGATCCTGCCGAAGGCACGGGCCTACGAGGCCTCCGCGCCCCGGTTCGGCTCGGTCGGCGAACTGCTCCAGGCGCTCAAGGAGTTCCTCGCCGAGGAGGAGGCCGCACTCCCGGAGAGCGCGATCTTCCTCGCCGAGCACGCCACGCTCGACCAGTTCAAGGTGATCGTGCGGCAGTTCGCGCTCGACGGGCTCACCGAGTCCGAGTCGCTGCTCCCGGTCGTCCCCCGGCTGCCGTACCGCTCGGCGATGGCGGTCTTCCGGGTCCTCATCGACGAACTCGGCTGCGGCAACGAGGAGAAGGCGCACTCCCAGCTCTACCGGGACCTGCTCACCGAGCTCGGCATGAGCCTCGACCTCGACGACTACCTCGACGAGACGGCACCGGAGTGCTACGCGTACGTCAACATGTTCCACTGGCTGGCGAGCCGGGCGCCGTCCCCGCAGTACTTCCTGGGGGCGTACGCCTACTTCGAGACCAGCGTCCTGTACGCCTTCCAGAGCTTCGCCCGCGCGGCGCGGCGCCTGGGGATCGTCAAGGACGCCTACTACACCGAGCACCTCTACATCGACTCGTACCACAGCAATCACATGCGTACGGCGATCAGGGCGCTCGACGAGCCGGACCTGGCGAAGATCTGGGCGGGCGTGCGGCTGGCCTCCGACATCGTCGGCGAGGCCACGGAGACGGCGATCGCGCGGGCGCGGGAGACCGTCGCATGACGGCCGTGCCCGCCGGGCGGCGGGGCTCCGGCGAGCCCGTCGTCCGCCAGGTGACCGAGGACCTGGTCCTGGTCGAGGTCGGCGGCCGCAAGGTCCTCGCGGCCGCCCTCTGCCCCCACCGCGGGGGCCGGCTCAAGTACGGCAGGGTCGACGGGGACAGGCTGCGGATCACCTGCCCCCTGCACCACACGACCTTCGACCTGACCAGCGGCGAGCGCGTCTCGGGGGCGGCCTGCGCCGCCCTCCGGGTGGTCGACGTGCTGCCCGGTCAGGACGAGCGTCCCGAGGCCCTCTCCGGGGGCGCTTCATGACCACCACACCGACCGGGGCGGCGTCCACCGTGACGCCGCCCCGTGCGGCGGTCGACCACGACGGCATCGCGCCCGTCCCTGAGGCGGAGCGCACCTCGACGCCGGCCGACTTCGGCTGGATCTGGCCCTCCGCGCAGTTCTCGTTCGGCACGGTGGTGCTCGGCGCGCTGCCCGTGGTCTTCGGTCTGGGCTGGTGGCCGTCGGCGACCGCGATCGCGGCGGGCGTCGCCGTCGGGACGGCGCTGCTCGCGCCGCTCGCCCGGTTCGGCGTCCGCACCGGCACCAACGATCCGGTGGCGAGCGGGGCGCACTTCGGGGTGCGGGGCAGGGTCGTCGGCAACCTCATCACGGTGGTGACGGCGCTCGGCTTCTTCGCGATCGCCGTGTGGACGGGCGGCACGGCCGTGATGGTCGCGGGACACCGGCTGTTCGACACGCCGACGGGTCCGGGCGCGCTGACCGTGGCGATGTTCGTGACGGCGGCGGCGGTCGCGCTCGTCGCCGTGCGCGGCCACGAGACGCTGGTCCGCACGTACCGGATCACGGCGGTCACCGGCGGGGCGGTCCTGCTCGGCACGGCCCTCGTGCTCGCGCCGAAGTTCGACGCGGGGTACGCCGGCGGGCCCCTGGCACTCGACAGCACCTTGCAGACCTGGCTGCTCGCGGCGACCGCGTCCGCGACCGTGCCCCTGTCGTACGCCACCTTCCAGGGCGACTACACCCGCTACATGCCGGCCTCCACCCCCACCGGCCGGGTGGTGCGGGCGAGCGGCATCTCGATGTTCCTCAGCAGTCTCGCCGCGCTGCTCACCGGCGCGTACGTGACGACGCTCTTCCCCGTGCCCGACGAGCCCTGGCTGCAGGGCCTGACGGACGCGGTGCCGGGCTGGTTCGCGGTGGCGGTGGTCGTCTTCGGCTTCGCGGGCACCCTGCCGCAGGCCGGTCTGTGCCTGTACGCGGCCGGGCTCTCCGCCAACTCGGTGTTCTGGCGCTCCTCGCGGGCCGCCGTGACCACGGTGGTCGCGCTGCTCGCGGCGGCCGTGCTATACCTCGGGGCGGTGGTGTACGACGCCATGGACGCCATGTCGGCGTTCGTGACGCTGCTGCTCACGGTCGTCGCGCCGTGGGCGGCCGTGCTCTCCGTCGGGTACGTGCTCCACCGGGGCCGGTACGACGCTGAGGCGCTGCGCGCGTTCGCCACGGGCGGCGGCGGACGCTACTGGTACACGGGCGGGGTCAACCCGAGAGCGGTCGCGGCCTTCGCGGCCGGGTCCGTCATCGGGGTCCTCTGGGTCAACAACCCGCTGTACACCGGCCCGTTGACGGGCCTCACCGGCGGGGTCGACCTGAGCCTGCCGGCCTCCTTCCTGGTCGCCGCCGTGCTGTACGGGGCCCTGTGCCGGGTGTGGCCGGAGCCGCTCCTTCCGCCGTCACGAGCTGCGAGGTGATGATGTCCGTGCCAACGGTCCGGCTGACGGTCCGGTCGGTCGCCGAGGAGGCGGAAGGCGTACGGGGGCTGCTCCTGGCGGACCCCACGGGCGCCGACCTCGCGCCCTGGGAGCCCGGCGCCCATCTGGAGGTGACGCTGCCGTCCGGAGCCGTCCGGCACTACTCGCTCTGCGGCGACCCGGCCGACCGGAGCACGTACCGGCTCGGGGTGCTGCGCGAACCGGCGGGCCGGGGCGGCTCCGAGGAGCTCCACACCGCCGTCGGGGAGGGCACGCTCCTCGGGGTGCGGGGCCCGTTCAACCGGTTCCCGCTGGTGCCCGCCGAGCGGTACCTGTTCGTCGCGGGCGGCATCGGCATCACCCCGCTCCTTCCGATGATCCGCTCCCTGCCGCCGGGGTCGTGGTCGCTGCTGTACGGCGGCCGGAGCCTCGCCTCCATGGCGTACCGCGAGGAGCTCTCCGTCCTGCCCGGGGTCACGCTCGTCCCGCAGGACACGGAGGGCCTGCCCGACCTGGACGCCGCCCTGGCCGGGCAGCCCGCCGGGACGGCCGTGTACTGCTGCGGCCCGGAGGGGCTGCTGCGGGCGGTGGAGGAGCGGTGGGCCGGGCCGCTGCACGTGGAGCGGTTCGGGGCGGCGGGCCCCGTCGAGAAGTCGCCCGGCGAGGGCGGTTTCGAGGTCGAGCTCCGGCGTACCGGGCGGGTGCTGCGCGTGGAGGCCGGACGGAGCCTGCTCGACACCGTGCGGGAGGTGGTGCCGGGTGTCGCGTACTCCTGCGAGGAGGGCTGGTGCGGCACCTGTGAGACGAAGGTGATCGCGGGGACGCCCGAGCACCACGACTCCGTCCTCGGCGAGGACGAGAAGGCCTCGGGGGCGACGATGATGATCTGCGTGGGGCGCTCGCGCGGCGGGCGTCTCGTCCTGGATCTGTGACGGGCGGAGATCCGTGACGGGCGGAGATCTGTGACGGGCGGAGATCTGTGACGGGCGGACCCGCACCGGCCTCGGTCGGTGCGGGTCCGTCGGCGCGTCGGGGGTCAGAAGACGACCAGGGCGCGGCCGCCCTTGCCCGCGAGCATGTTCTCGAAGGCGCCCGGGATGCCGTCCAGGGTGATCCGTTCGGTGACGAGGACGCCGAGGTCGAGCCGGCCGGCCCGGATGTGCTCGGCGAGCACCGGCAGGTCCTCGGCCGGGTTCGAGTTGCCGTAGACGCAGCCGGCCAGGGTGCGGCCCCAGTGGAAGATCTCCAGGGCGTTGAAGGTGACCTGCTGGTCCTTGCCGCCGATGCCGACGACCGTGGTGCGGCCGCCGCGCCGGGTGGACTCCCAGGCGGTGCGGATGGTGACGGCGCGGCCGACGCACTCGACGGCCACGTCGACGCCCTGGCCGCCGGTCAGCTTCCGGATGTCCTTGGCGGTGGTCTCGGAGGCGACGACGTACTCGGTGGCCCCGGCGGCCCGCGCGAGCGCCTCCTTCTCCGGGGAGACGTCCACGGCGACGATCGTCGACGCGCCCGCGATCCGGGCGGCCTGGAGGGTGGCGAGGCCCACGCCGCCGACGCCGAAGACGGCGACGGTCTCGTCCTTCCGGACCCGGGCCGAGTGGTGGACGGCGCCCCAGCCGGTGAGGACGGCGCAGCCGAGCAGGGCGGCGTCGGTGAGCGGCACGCCGTCGGGGGCGGGCAGCACGCAGTTCGCGGCGACGACCGTCTCCTCGGCGAAGGCGGCGACGTTGAGTCCGGGGTGGAGGTCCCTGCCGTCCCGGGTGCGGGCGTGGATGTTCGCCGCGCCGGTCAGGGCGTTCGCGCAGAGCCAGACCTCGCCGAGCGAGCAGGGGTGGCAGCTGCCGCAGGACGGCGCCCAGTTGAGGACGACGCCGTCGCCGGGGGCGACGTGGGTGACGCCCTCGCCGACGGAGACGACGGTGCCGGCGCCCTCGTGGCCGAGGACGGCCGGGACCGGCACGCGCATGGTGCCGTTGGAGAGGGAGAGGTCGGAGTGGCAGACCCCGGCGGCGGCGAGCCGGACCCGGACCTGGCCGGGGCCTGGCTCGGGGAGTTCGATGCCGGTGATCTCCAGGGGGGAGCCTATGGCGGGCAGGACGGCGGCGCGGATCACGCTGTCTCCTCGGTTCCTATCGGTTCCTAGAACTGCAGGGACTTGGTCTGGAGGTACTCGGCGAGGCCGTGCGCGCCGAGCTCCCGGCCGACGCCGGACTGCTTGTAGCCGCCGAAGGGGGCCAGCGGGTTGAAGCGGCCGCCGTTGATGTCGACCTGGCCGGTGTCCATGCGGCGGGCGAAGGCGACGGCCTCGGCCTGCTCGCCCCAGACGGCTCCGCCGAGGCCGTAGACGGTGCCGTTCGCGATGGCGAGGGCCTCGTCCTCGTCCGCGTAACGGAGGAGCGAGACGACGGGGCCGAAGATCTCCTCCTGGGCGATCGTCATCTCGGGGGTGACGTCGGCGAAGACGGTCGGGGAGACGTAGTAGCCGGTCTCGCGCGGGGCCTCGGGGCCGCCGGCGACGAGCCGGGCGCCCTCCTCGACGCCCTTCTCGATGTAGCCGCGGACGCGCTGCTGCTGCTTGGCGTTGACGAGGGGGCCGACGCGCTCGCCGGGGACGTACTTGGCGACGGCCTCGGCGGCGAGCGCCACCGCCTCCTCGTACCGGTCGGCGGGGATCAGCATCCGGGTCCAGGCGCTGCACGTCTGGCCGGAGTTGGACATGACGTTGGCGATGCCGACGGCGACGGCCTTGGAGAGGTCGGCGCTCGGCAGGATCACGTTGGCGGACTTGCCGCCGAGTTCGAGCGCGACCCGCTTGACCGCGCCACCCGCGAGGGCGCCGATCTTCTTGCCCACGGCGGTGGAGCCGGTGAAGGAGACGAGGTCCACGTCCGGGTGCTCGGCGAGCGCCTGCCCGGCGACCGGGCCGAGGCCGGTGACCAGGTTGAAGACGCCGGCCGGGATGCCCGCCTCGTGGACGGCCTCCGCGAAGAGCTGCGCGGTGAGCGGGGTGTCCTCGGCGGGCTTGAGGACGGTGGTGCAGCCGGCGGCGAGGGCGGGGGCGACCTTGGCGACGACCTGGTGGAGCGGGTAGTTCCAGGGGGTGATCGCGGCGACGACGCCGACCGGCTCGGCGTAGACGGTGGAGTTGCCGACCTTCTCCTCGAAGGGGTGGGTGGCGGCGAGTTCGGCGTACGAGCCGGCGACGGCGATCGGCAGTCCGGCGTGGACGGCGGCGGCGAGCTGCGGCGGGGCTCCGAGCTCGGCGGTGACGGTGGCGGCGATCTCCTCGGCACGGGCGGCGAGCGCGTCGCGGAGGGCGGCGATCCGGGCTCCGCGCTCGGCGGGCGGGGTGGCCGCCCAGCCGGGGAGCGCGGCGCGGGCGGCGCGGACGGCGGCGTCGACGTCCTCGGCGGTGCCGGCCGGGACGTGGGCGATGACCTGCTCGGTCGCCGGGTCGATCACCGGGACGGTGTCCGTGGAGGAGGCGGGGCGCCACTCCCCGCCGATGTACATCGCGTCGTGGGCCTTCATCCGCTGTCTCCTCGCGTGGTCGCTTCCTCGTCCGCCCCAAACTAGCGCCGTTAGTTTTCTGGCGCCAGGGCCTGCCGGGGTGCCGCCGGTCTCACCCGGGGGCACGCCACGGCGCCGCTCGATCGTGCCGCCCCGGCCCGGGCCTTGTCCACGTCGACCCTGTACAGGGGCACACCCCTGAAACTGGCGAACCCCCACCCCCGTGTGGGGCCCGCACCCGTCTGCCCCTTCACCCTGCGCCCGTGCGGGCCCGCGCTCGCCTGGGCGGCACCCCGCTGCCGTGTGGGCCCGCGCCTGGCTGGGCGTCGCCCACCCCCGTGTGGGCAATCGTCCCGCTGGGGCGGGACGGGTGGGCACACGGGACGGCGCGCCTGGCCGCGCCCCCGCCCCCTGCGCCTGGACCCGCACCCCAGCGGCGCCGTCACTCCCGGTGCGGGTTCGGGCGCGGAAGCCTCTGGCGCCGGCAGGGCGCGGGTCCGTTGTGCCCACCCGTTCCGCCCCAGCGGAACGACTGCCCACAACGGGGGGCGGCGCCGTCCGTGCGGGTGGGCGTCGCCCCGGCGGGGCGCGGGCCCGCAACGGGCGCGGGGCGCAGGCCGCGCGCGTCAGTAATTCCCCAGTAACGCCCCGGTCCTAGCGTCCCCGACCAAGCCCGCCCCACCTCCCCCAGGCCCTTGGGGCGGCGGGGCGCCGGCTTCCCCCGTACCAGCGATGGAGGAGCCACCCACATGCACCCGCCCCGCTCGCCGCTCCGGTCACCCCTCCGGCGCGGAGCCACCGCCTGGGCCGCGGCCGCCGCCACCGCCGCGGCCCTGCTCGCGGCGCCCGCCGCGACGGCGGCACCGGCCTCCGCACCGGCCTCCGCCCCCTCCCCGCACGCCGCCACCGTCGACCCCGGTGTCACCGCGGCCGTCGACGCGGGCGGCGAGGCGACGTTCTTCGTGGTCCTCGCCGAGCGTGCCGACCTCTCCCGGGCCCGCGCCCAGCGCGGCCACGAGAAGAAGGCCCGGACGGCCTTCGAGGCCCTGCGCGCCGAGGCCGGCCGCAGCCAGGCCTCCCTCACCCGCTTCCTCGACCGGGCCAAGGTCGGCTACGAGTCGTACTGGATCGCCAACGCCGTCAAGGTCACCGGCGGCAAGGCCCTGGTCGAGCAGCTCGCCGCCCGCCCCGACGTGGCGGCCCTCCGCCAGGAGCGGCACTACACGCTCGACGAGGTGGAGCAGAGCTCCACGGCCGCCGACGACACCGCGGTCGCCCCCGAGTGGGGCGTCAAGGACATCAAGGCCGACCAGGTCTGGTCGCAGTACGACAACCGCGGCGAGGGCATCGTCGTCGCGAGCATCGACTCGGGCGTGCAGTTCGACCACCCGGCCCTGAAGGGGAACTACCGGGGCAACCTCGGCGACGGCACCTTCAGCCACGACTACAACTGGTACGACCCGACCGGCCAGTGCACCGGCGGCACGCCCTGCGACAACAACGGCCACGGCACCCACACCATGGGCACCATCGCCGGCGCGGGCGGCATCGGCGTCGCCCCCGGGGCGAAGTGGATCGCCGCCAAGGGCTGCGAGGCCCGCAGCTGCTCCGACTCCTCGCTGCTGAAGTCGGGTCAGTGGATCCTGGCGCCGACCGACCGCAACGGCCAGAACCCGCGCCCCGACCTCGCCCCGGACATCGTCAACAACTCCTGGGGCGGCGGGAACACCACCTTCTACCAGGACATCATCACCTCCTGGAACGCCGCCGGGATCTTCGAGGCCTTCGCGGCCGGCAACTCCGGCAACGGCGTCAGCTGCTCCACCACCGAGGCCCCCGGCGCCCAGGCCCCGGCCTACGGCGTCGGCGCCTACGACGTGAACGGGAAGATCGCCGACTTCTCCGGCTTCGGCCCCTCCCTCGTCGACGGTTCGATGAAGCCGAACATCTCGGCCCCCGGCGTCGACGTCCGTTCCTCCTGGCCCGGCAGCACCTACCGGGCGATCTCCGGTACGTCGATGGCGACCCCGCACGTCGCCGGCGCCGTCGCCCTGCTCTGGTCCTCGGCGCCCTCCCTCATCGGCGACATCGACGCCACCCGGGCCGCCCTGAACGGCTCCGCCCGTGACGTCGACGACACCCACTGCGGCGGCACCGCGGCCGCCAACAACGTGTGGGGCGAGGGCAAGCTGGACGTCCTCGCGGCCGTGGACCGCGCCCCGCACACCGCGGCCACCGTCACCGGCACGGTCACCGACCGCGCCACCGGCTCCCCGCTCGCCGGGGTCACGGTCACGGCGACCGCCGAGGGGGCCAAGCGCACGGTGACCACCGACGCGGCCGGCGCCTACCGGCTGACGCTTCCCGCCGGCACGTACACCCTCACCGCCGGCGGCTACGGCTACCGGGACCTCGCCGAGAACGGCCTCACCGTCACCACCGGCCAGGCCCTCTCCCACGACCTCGCCCTGGACGCCGTGCCCGCGCACGCCGTCACCGGCACCGTCCTCGACGTCACCGGAAAGCCCCTGAAGGGTGCCACCGTCCGCTTCACGGACGCGCCGCTCGCCCCGGTCGTCACCGACGCCTCCGGAGCCTTCCGCTTCCCGGCCGTCGCCGAGGGCTCCTTCACCCTCACCGCGAGCCCGGCCGCTCCCGTCCTGTGCAACGGCGTCTCCACGACCGTCCTCGCGGTGGACGGCGACGAGAACGTGACGGCCGCGCTGCCCGCCCGTACCGACGCCTCCGGCAACGGCTGCCTGCCGGCCCCGTACGCCTGGACCACCGCGTCGACGAAGCTCGCGCTCTCCGGCGACGAGAACGCGAAGACGATCGCCCTGCCGTTCCCCGTCTCCTTCTACGGCGTCACGTACAGCCAGGCGAGCGTCACCACCAACGGCCTGGTCAACTTCCTCGCCCCGCGGCTCGGCGACTACGCCAACACCGCGCTGCCGTCCCCGGGCCGGCCCAACGGCATCCTCGCCGCCTACTGGGACGACCTGACCCTGGACGCCAAGTCGGCGGTCAGGACCGGGACCAGCGGGACCGCCGGGCAGCGCAGGTTCACGATCCTCTGGGAGAACGCGGCCTTCGCCGCCGACACCACCAAGCGCGTCACCTTCGAGGCCGTCTTCGAGGAGGCGACCGGCGCGATCGTCCTGCAGTACCAGTCGATCGGCACCGACTCCCTGGAGGCCGGCGGCAGCGCGACCGTCGGCATCGAGAACCAGGCGGGGACGGACGCCCTGCAGTACTCCTTCGACGAGCCGGTCCTGAAGGACCGTTCGGCCCTCCGCATCTTCCCGAAGGCGGCGTGATGACCCACCGTTCCCGGCGCGGCGTGCGCCTCGCCTCCGCCCTCGTCGCGGCGGGCCTCGCCCTCACCGCGCTCCCCGCGACCGCCGCACACGCCGATGACGAGCCCCTCGGCCGCGTCCTCACCGACGCCCAGGCCGACGCCCTGGAGCAGCGCGCCGAGGCCCCGGAGCCCCTGGACGTCACCCCGCAGAACGAGCCGTCCGCCGGCTCCCTCGCGGCGGCGACCGAGGACACCTCCGCCTCCGGTGTGAGCCTCACCCGGGCCTCCGCCCTGGAGACCTACCGGGGCCAGGCCGACACCGCCCAGCTCGGCGGCGGGCACGGCGACTTCCTCGCCGTGCACAGCCTCGGCACCGTCACCCGGCTCGCGGCGGACGGCCGCACGGTCTGGAAGCGGGACAACGCCTCGCTCTACGCCGACTGGCAGGTCACCAACATCCGTCCGTGGCAGACCGAGCCGTACCCGGCGCGGATCACCACCGGCTTCCACGCCAACAGCCCCTTCGCGGACAGCTCCGACCGGGGCTGGGCGCAGGGCGACCTCACAGGCGACGGCGTCGCGGACGTCGTCTTCACCGCCGACGTCGGCACCAGCCCGTACCGCCCCTTCACCTCGCCCGGCTCACCCCTCACCACGGGCACCTTCGTCACCGTCCTCGACGGCGCCACCGGCCGGACGCTGTGGTCGAAGCTCTTCGCCGACGCCCAGCAGGTGACGCTCGTCGGCGACACCCTGCTCGTCGGCGACCAGCCCTCGACCAACCTCAACTCCGCGAAGGACGCCACCGCCGCCCTCCGCGCCTTCCGTCTCTCGTACGCCGACGGGAAGCTCTCCCCTTCGGCGACCTGGAGCTACGAGACGGGGCAGCGCCACGGCCGGTGGGGCTCCACCCTCCCGCTCGGGGACGGGCGCGTCGCGGTCTCCTGGTACGTGAAGAAGACCGCGACCGCCCCGGCCTCGGGCCGCACCCTCGTCCTCGACACGTCCGACGGCTCGGTGGTCTGGCGGGCGGACGACGACCTGTACTCCCGCCAGCTGGCCTACGACCCGGCGCGCCGGCGTCTGGTCGCCCTGGAGCAGGCGGACTACCGGGACGGCGTACGGTACGAACTCGCCGCCTACGACCCGGCCGACGGCACCCGCACCACCCTCGACACCCGGGTCAACGCGCTCGGGATCGGGCTGCGGATCGGCCAGCTGCGCGGGGACGCTGCACCGGAGTACGCGATCAGCGAGTCGACGCTCGACGAGTACCTGTACGTCAACACCGCGACCGTCCGCGCCCTGGACGGCGGCGACGCGGCCGAGCTGTGGTCCCACACGGTGAAGCGCGGCGCGGACAACTTCAGGGACGGCGACTCCGCGCTCGGTCTGAAGATCGTCGACGGCAAGGTGCTCGCCTCGTACTTCACCACCGAGGGCAAGGAGACCGCCGCCAACCCGGGCGGCACCCGCTTCGGCACCCTGGCCGCGCTGAACGGCCGGGACGGGGCAGTGCGCTGGCAGCACCAGGGCGCGGACGCCTCCCCGATCTACGCCCAGCCGTACCGCGAGGACGACGAGTGGCGGGTCCGGACCGTCGACAGCGAGCAGAACATCCGCTCGTACACGCTCGGCAGCGGGCACCAGACCTCCGTCACCCCGCTCCAGGCGAACCTGAGCACGGGCCTCGCGGCCGACGTCAACGGCGACGGCCGCAAGGACGTGATCGTCGGCGGCCAGTCCCAGGGCCTGTGGGCCTACGACGGGCCCTCCCTCGCCTCCGGGAAGCCCCGGATCCTGTGGCAGGCCACCCTGCCGGGCTCGGTGCAGGGCGACATCCGGATCGCCGACACCGACGGCGACGGCCGCCGCGACGAGCTCGTCGTCGCGGCCGACACGGCGGCGGTGGTCGTCGACGCCGGCACCGGCCGGGTCCGCAGGACCATCGACGGCGGGGGGCAGTTCGTCCGCTCGGTGACGGTCGGGGATCTCGACGGGGACGGCGACGACGAGATCCTCGTGCCGACGGACGCGGTCCGCGCCTACGCCGGCGACGGGCACCGGCTCTGGGAGTACGCGCCCGCTTCCGGCCTGGTCTTCTCCGACCTCGCCGTCGCCGAGGGCAAGGTCCTCGGCTCGTACCAGACGCGCGGGGTGAGCGACGGGACGGCCGTGGTCGGCGGGACGGCGCTCGACGCCCGTACGGGCAGGGTCCTCTGGTCGGCGGACCCGACGTGGACCGGCGACGCGGACACGAAGGTCTACGCGGCGCAGCTCTACCACGGCGTGTACGCCTCCCCCGGCATTCCGTACGCCGACGGGCACGCGGTCGTGTACTCCTGGATCGTGCGGGAGGGCGACTTCTGGAGCACCTACTTCGAGTTCCGCGACCTGCGTACGGGCAAGGTCGTCCGCACCGGGACCGGCGGCGGCGCGTGGACGGTCGGCAACTGGTTCACCGGCGACGAGGGCCTCCTCCTCGCCGGCACGGCCTCGCTGCGGACCTTCGCCAAGGACGGCCGGGAGTACGAGATCTACACCCTGCCGACCCTGCACCGGGCGGAGTTCGCCACCGGTCCCGGCGGCCGGCGGCTCATCATCGGCGGCACCGAGGGCGCCGCGTACGTGTGGGACCCGGCGGTGCTCACCGCCGGCCGGAACTACCCCGACCACCTGACCAAGCTGAACGGGTACGCGACGCAGAACCTGGTCGTCGCGGACCTCGACGGCGACGGGGTGGACGAGGTCGTCTGCCTGGGCAAGGACGACACGGGCTTCGACCGGACCATCGAACTGTCCGGCGGACGCTATCTGCTCCAGGACGACTCGATGCACGGCATGGTGACGGGCCGTCTGACCGCCCAGTAACCCGCGTACTGCCCCGAGACCTCCGCCCGGACCACCGGCCGGGGGTCTCGGGATTTTCTGGACCGCACCATTCCGGTGCACGGGACACCCATTACAGTGGGCGCCCTCATGAGCGCAGACATACCAGCGGGCGCACCTCCGGTGCTGCGGGTACACCTCCTCGGCGGGTTCCGGGTGGACCGGGACGGTGGGCCGCCGCTCTCCGAACGGTGGCCGCGCCCGAGCGCCCGGACGCTGGTGAAGCTGCTCGCGGTCTCCCCCGGGCACAGTCTCCACCGTGAGCAGGCGCTGGAGATCTGCTGGCCGGACGCGGATCCGCAGGCGGCGCTCGGCAGTCTGCGGGTGGCGCTCCACGCGGCCCGCCGGGCGATCGAGCCCGAGTTGGCGCCCCGGGCGGCGTCCTCCTATCTGACGGGCGAGGGCGCGCTGCTGCGCCTCGATCCGCGGACGGTACGGATCGACGCCGACGAGGCCGAGGCCCTCGCGGAGGCGGCGCTCGCCGACGGCGGGCGCGCCGGACTCGCGGCCGCCGTGGAGGCGTTCACGGGCGACCTGCTGCCCGAGGACCGGTACGCGCCCTGGGCGGAGGCCCGCCGCGAGCGGCTGTCCGCCCTGCGGGAACGCACCCTGGTCGCCCTTGCCGCCGCCCATCTGGCGGCCGACTGCCCCGAGGAGGCGGTGGCGGCGGCCGAGCAGGTCCTGCTGGCGGCCCCCGCCGAGGAGGAGGCGCACCGGCTCCTGATCGAGGCGTACGTCCGGCAGGGGCTGCGCCGCCGGGCGGTCGCCCAGTACCACCTGTGCCGGGAGGCGCTGGACGCGGAGTTCGGCGTGCGGCCCGGGCCGGAGACCGAGCGGCTGCACCGGGCGGCGCTCGCCACTCCCCCACCTGCCTCCCGGTCGGTGGGGCCCGCGCTGCCGGCCGTGGTGCGCCGGCCGCCCGGCACTCCGCTGCGCGGCCGGGACGAGCTCCTCGCCCGACTGCTCGCCGCCGGCTCCCCGCCCGTACTGCTGCTCACCGGGGAGGCCGGGCTCGGCAAGACCCGACTGGCCGGGGAGGCGGCCCGGCGGGCGGCCGCCGAGGGCACGGCCGTGCTGTGGGGGGCGGGCCACGACGCGGAGGGGCACACGCCGTACGGCCCGTTCGCCGAGGCGCTGGACGGCTGGCTTGCCGGCCGGCCGACGGCGGAGCGGGCCAGGACGGGGTCGGAGTATCCCGAACTGGCGGCGCTCCTGCCGTCCTTGGGGCGGGTGCCCGCCGGGAGTGGGCGCAGTCCCGAGGAGGAGCGGGACCGGTTGTTCCGGGCGACGGCGGGGCTGCTCGGTGAACTGGAGGCGGAGCGGCCCGTGATGGTGGTGCTGGACGACCTCCACGCGGGGGACGCGGGCTCGTTCCAGCTCCTCGGCCATCTTGCCCGCCGGGCAAGGGAGTCCGGAAGGGCTTGGCGATTTCTCGCCACTGTCCGCCCGGAGGAACTTCCCGCGGCCGACCCGCGCCGCCAGGTCCTCGACCTGCTGCTCCGCCAGTCGCTCGCGGGCGCGGTCGAACTTCCCCGGCTCTCCCGCGAGGCCTGTCTGGCGCTGACGGCCGACGCGCTGGGCACCGGGACCCCCGTCCCCGAGCGGGTGTGGGAACTGTCCCTCGGCAATCCGCTGTTCGCGCTCGAACTGGCCCGTGCGGTCCGGGACGGGGACGGCCGGGCCGGCGCCCCGGAGGGCGTGCGCCAGCTGGTGGCCGAGCGCCTCGCCCGGCTCGGCCCCGCGGCCCGCCGGGTGGTCGACGCGGTCGCGGTCGCCGGTCAGGACGCGGCCCTCACCGAGGTCCTCGACGTGGCCCGGCGCGGCGGGCATCCGCGGCTCTCGGCGGCCGAGGCCACGGAGGCCGTGGAGGCGGCCGTCGCCGCCTCGGTGGTCGAGGAGCGGCAGGTCGTCTCCGAGGGCCGGCCGGTCGCCGGACTCGCCTTCCGCCACCCGCTGGTGCGGCTCACCTGCTACGAGGGCCTGTCGGCGGCCCGGCGACGACTGCTGCACTCGGCGTACGCAGAGGCGGTGCTCCGCCGCCGCCCGGAGGCCGTGGACACGCTGGCCGCCCATCTGACCCGGGCGGACGATCCGCGCGCCACCGGCTATCTGCGGCAGGCCGCCGAGCGGGCGGCGGCGCTCTACGCCAACGACACGGCCGACCGCTACTACGCCGAACTCACCGACCGGCTCGACGCCCTGGCCGCCGACTCCGCCCGGGCTCGGATCGACCGCAGCGCCGTGCTGCGCCGCCTCGGCCGGTTCGAGGAGGCGGCGCGGCTGCTCGGCGAGGCGCTGGAGGAGCTGGGCCGGCACGGGACGCGGACGGCCGGGTCCTGGCGGCGGCACGGCTCGCGGAGCTCATGCCGAAGACGCGGGGCACGGAGGACGGCTTCCGGCTGCTCGACTCCTGCCCGCCCGGTCCGGACACGCCGGCGGCGGTGGCGAGCGCCCACCATCTGGCCCGCGGGGTGCTGTGTTTCGTCGCGGGCCGGTACGAGGAGGGCGTCGCCGCCGCGCGGGCCGCGGAGGACACGGCGCAGGCGGTGACGGGCCCGGAACGGCGCGGGCTGCTCGCCAGGGCCCTGGCGGCGCAGGCGACCTCGCTGGGTCTCGCGGGCCGCTTCGGGCAGGCCGGGCCGGTCGCGGACCGGGCGCTGCCGCACGCTGAGGCGTACGGCGATCCGCAGCTCCTCGCCTCGGTGCTCTCGGTGCTGCGCGAGACGGCCCGGCGGGCGGGGCGGCTGCGGGAGGCGATCGACACGGGCCGCCGGGCGCTCGCGCTCGCGGAGCGCTCGGGCGATCCGACGGCGACGGTCTTCGAGCGGGCGAACCTCGCCGAGCTCCACCTCCTGGTGGAGGAGGTGGCCGAGGCCCGCGAACTCGCCGAGACGGCGGTGCGGGACACCGGTTCGCACGCCGGGTGGTGCGCTCCGTACGCCCTGGTGGCGCTCGCCCGGGTACGGATGCGGGCGGCCGAGCCGGACGGCGGCGAACTCCTCGATCCGGCCGAACGGACGGCCCTGGCCCAGGGGGACCACCAGGCCTTGTACGAGGTGCGGTCCGCGCGCGCCGAACTCGCCGTACGGGAGGGCAGGCCCGAGGAGGCACTGCGGCTGCTCGCGGGCTGCCGGGAGTCCGGTGCCGCGCATCTGACGGCCTGGGCGCTCCTCGCGTGCGGCCGGTCCGAGGAGGCCGCCGAGACGGCGGCGGCCGAGGTGGAGCGCGCGGAGCGGGCCGGGGAACGGCTCGCGGAGACGGAGGCCCGTACGGCACACGCCGCGGCGCTCGCGGCGCTCGGCCGGGAGCGGGAGTCGGCGGCCGGGTTCGACCGGGCGACCGCCCTGGCGGACGCACTGCCGTATCCGGCGGGGGCCCGGCGGGTGGCGTGGGCCCGTGGGGTGCGGTGGGCGGACTGCGCACCCGGGGCGCTCTGACCCCGCACACCCCGCACACGCCCCGGCCGACGGAGCGGCTGGATTCCGTCGGCCGGGGCGTGGGTTCGTGTGCGGGCGCTCGGGGCGCCGCGGTCAGATCTTCTGGGCGATCTCGGTGAGATGGGCGAAGACGACGATGTTCGCCTCGTAGCCCTTGCCGCGGTCGAAGGCTCCACCGCAGGTGAGCAGCCGCAGTTCGGGCCGTCCGGTGTCTCCGTACACCTCCTTGTCGGGGAAGTCGCTCTTGGCGTACGTCCGGACGCGGTCGACCGTGAAGACGGCGACCTTGCCGTCGGCGCGGGCGACCCGGACGGTGTTGCCGGCGCTGAGCGAGTCGAGGTTGAGGAAGACGGCGGGCCCGGTGCGGGTGTCGCGGTGGCCGACGACGACGGCGGTCCCGCGCTCGCCGGGGGTGGGCCCCTTGGCGTACCAGCCGACGACCCGGGGATCGTCGGCGGGCGGTGTGCCGAGCTGTCCCGAGGCGTCGAGTGCGAGCTCGATCACCGGGGCCTCGATGGTGATGGCCGGTACGGCCACGGTGACGGGACGCGAACGGGCCAGCGGCGCGGGCATCGCCGCGGCCCGCGGCGATGCCGCGGCCTTGGGCAGCGTGCGGGGCTTCGCCTTGTGGTCCAGGGCGGCGGGCGCTCCGGCCGTCGCCCCGGCCCGGCCGTGGGTGGCGGGGCCGGCGGCGAGCGGCGGATCGGCCGGCTCCCCGTCACCGGCCCACCAGACGCCCCCGGTCACCAGGGCCGCGGTCACCACCACGGTCCTGGTGAGCCGGAGCAGGCGCCGCTGCCTGCGCGTGAAGCGGGACCTACGCGGCGCCATTGTCGCGGCGGCGCGAGCGGCGGATCAGGACCAGTCCGGTCGTGCCGGCGAGGCCGGCGGCGACGGCCGCCCCGACGCCGAAGGCGGAGGAGTCCTCGGCGGCGAGCTGCGCGCTACCGCCGCCGCCCGCGCCGACGGGGCCGTGCGGGGGCCTGCCGTGGCCGTGACCGCCGCCGTTGCCTCCGTTCCCGTTACCTCCGTTCCCGTTGCCTCCGTTGCCGTTACCTCCGTTGCCGTTGCCGCCGTTGCCATTGCCTCCGTTGCCGTTACCGCCGTTCCCGTTACCGCCATTGCCGTTGTCCGGCGGGCAGTCGGAGTCGAACCGGAAGACCTTCGACTTCGCCGCGCCGTTCTGGCCCACCCACGTCCACTGGACCTTGTACATGCCGGACGGCAGGCCGGTGATGTCGTCCGTGTGCCCGTAACCGGTGCTGTCGACGGCGATGCTGCCGTTCTTCAACGAGGGGTCCTGGTTACCCGGCTGGCCCGGCTGCGCATAGATGTTCCACTGGATGCTCTGCAGTCCGTCGAAGTGGAAGGCGGAGAAGCGGAAGAGGCATCTGACCTGGGGGTTGTTGGCCTCGCTGGTGTCGGGGGTACCCGGGGTGTTCGGGTCGCCCGGGATGCGCGCCTGGTGAACCTTGACGTCACCGTTGTCACCGGGCGCGGCGAGGGCTGCCGGGGCGCCGGCGACAGTCACTGCACCGAGCGCCAGGGTGGCGAGTGCCGCGCGAAGCAGCGTACGGGTGGGGGGTGTCGTCATCGTGGAGGTCCTCCAGTCGTGAGCACATCGGACGCTTGTTGCGATAATCCGACTATCTGTCACAACATGGGCACGAAGGGTGGCGACCCGGCGCGCCACCCTTCGACTTCCACCCGTCCGGCTCACTCCCGCCACCCCGCGTGACCAGGGCGCGGGCCGGTCCGGGTCAGATGATCCCGATGAGGATCCCCGCCACCAGCACGACCAGCGAGGCCAGCGCGGCCCACTTCACCGTGAACCTGGTGTGGTC
Organism: Streptomyces vietnamensis; assembly: GCF_000830005.1. Taxonomy (NCBI): domain Bacteria; kingdom Bacillati; phylum Actinomycetota; class Actinomycetes; order Kitasatosporales; family Streptomycetaceae; genus Streptomyces; species Streptomyces vietnamensis. The sequence goes on from NZ_CP010407.1 coordinate 1,853,741, forward strand.
GCCGAACTCCACCTTCGCCATGCCGACGAGCACGTACACGGCGGGCACCAGCGGGCTCGACATGTGCAGGACCTGACCCACCAGCGAGGCGCGCGCGATCTCCAGCGAGGACACGCCGTGCGCCGCACCGGCCTCCGCCAGGACGGGCAGGATGCCGAAGTAGAAGCCGTCGTTCGACATGAAGTACGTGAGCGGGATGCTCAGCACGCCGGTGACCAGGGCCATGTGCGGACCCATGCCCGCGGGGATGGCGCCGACGAGCCAGTCGGCCATGTGCTTGACCATGCCCGTGCCGGTGAGGACGCCGGTGAAGACGGCGGCGGCGAAGACCATGCCGGCGACGTTGAGGACGTTGTCGGCGTGGGCGGCGATGCGCTCCTTCTGCTCGGCCATCTTCGGGTAGTTGACGGTGAGCGCGAGGGCGGCGCCGAGGAGGAACAGCACCGGGATCGGCAGCAGTTCGAGGATCATCGCGGCGAGCAGCGCGACCGTCAGGCCGGCGTTGAACCAGTACAGCTTGGGGCGGAGCGTCGCGCGCTTCGGGTCGAGCCCCTGGAACCCGTCGCCCTCGCCCGCGCCGGCGGCGTCGCCGGAACCGGCCGTCGCCTTCCTGTCCCCGGCCTTGCCCGTGCTGCCGCCGCCCGCCGTGACCAGCACCGCGTCGGCCTCCGGGACCAGGACCTCGTCGAGCGTCAGGTAGCCGATGCGCTTGCGCTCGCGGCGCCCGAGGACGTACGCCAGGGCGAAGACGAAGAGCAGGCCCACGCCGAGCGCGGGGATCATCGGGACGAAGATGTCGGCGGCGTCGAGCTTGAGCGCGGTCGCGGCACGGGCGGTGGGACCGCCCCAGGGCAGGGTGTTCATGACGCCGTTGGCCATGGCGGCGACGCCCGTCATGACCACCAGGCTCATCTTGAGCCGCTTGTAGAGCGGATACATCGCCGAGACGGTGATCATGAAGGTGGTGGAGCCGTCGCCGTCGAGGGAGACGATCGCGGCGAGCACCGCCGTACCCACGACGACCCGCACGGGGTCGGCCTTGCAGAAGCGCAGGATGCCCCGGACGATCGGGTCGAAGAGGCCGACGTCGATCATGACGCCGAAGTAGACGATCGCGAACATCAGCATCGCGGCGGTCGGCGCCAGCTTGCCGACCCCTTCGATGACGTAGTCGCCGAGCTGGGCCCCCTGCCCGACCGCGACGCAGAACAGCGCGGGAATCAGTACGAGCGCCGCGATCGGCGACATCTTTTTCAGCATGATCAGGACCAGGAAGGTCGCGATCATGGCGAAGCCGAGGACGGTCAGCATGGAGGACACCTCACGTTCACCCTTGAACTGCCGCCGAGCGGCGGTGCGCATGACGGTAGGTGCCCTCTTCCGCCGTTAACAAGATGTTGACGCGTGAGCAATACGAGCAAAACCCCAGGTCACAGCGGGGGTGATCGACGAGGGTGCCCTACAGGGGTGACACCTCCACGGGGAAGCCGTTCAGGACGGCGGTGCCGGAGAGGGGGTCGATCCGGGATCCGTCGAGCAGCTGGTTGACGTTGACGCCGGGGCGCGCGGACGCGACGGCGAGCCGGGTGCCCGGCCGGTCGTGACCCCAGCCGTGCGGGAGGCTCACCACCCCCGGGCGCACGCCGTCGGTGACCTCCACCGGCACCTCCAGCTCACCGCCCTCCCCCTTGACCCTGGCCGACCCGCCGTCGACCAGCCGGAGCCGCTCCGCGTCCTCGGGGTGCACCTGGAGGGTGCAGCGGTTCGACCCCCCGCCCAGGGCGGGCGTGTTGTGCAGCCAGCTGTTGTTCGACCGCAGGTGCCTGCGCCCGACCAGCTGGAGGGTCCCCGGCTCCGGTACGGCGTCGAGGGCGGCGCGCAGCCGGGGCAGGTCGGCGGCGAGGGGCTCCGGGAACAGTTCGATCCGTCCGCTGCGGGTCTTGAGGAGTCCCGGCAGGCGCGGCTTCAGGGGCCCGAGGTCGATGCCGTGCGGGTGCGCCTTCAGCTCGTCGAGGGTGAGACCGTAGGGGCCGAGCCGCAGCATCAGGTCGAGTCGCCGCTCGGCCCCGGTGACCCCGGTGAGCCGGGCGGCGAACTCCTTGGGGTCCGTCCCGTACGCCGGCGAGTGCTCCTGCGTCACGGCCTTGGCGAGGGTCGTGTCGATGGCGAGGTCGTCGACGGCGGACGGCGGGGCCCCGTGCATCCCGGACACGGCGAGGATCAGCCGGGCGTGGATCTCGCACTCGTCCATGCGGTCCGCTTCGAGGGGGACGGCCGCCGGGGTGTAGCGAGCCTGGTCGCGGACGGCGAAGCCGTTGAAGGCGAAGTCGAAGTGGGCGCTCCGGGAGGGCGGCGGCGGGGGCAGCAGGACGTCGGCGTGGCGGGTGGTCTCGTTGAGGTACGGGTCGACGGCGACCATCAGGTCGAGGGTGTCGAGGGCCGCGTCGAGGCGCTCTCCGTCGGGCGCGGAGAGGACGGGGTTGGCGGCGATGGTGATCAGGGCGCGGATGCGGCCCTCCCCCGGCGTCTCGATCTCCTCGGCGAGGGCGACGAGCGGCAACTCGCCCTTGACCTCGGGGTGGTGCGAGACCCTGCTGTGCCGGCGGCCGAGGGCGAAGCCCTTGCCGGGTCCGGCGGGGCGCGGGGCGGGCGCGGTGGCGGAGAGCGGGAAGAGTGCGCCGCCGGGCCGGTCGAGGTTGCCGGTGAGGACGTTGAGGACGTCGACGAGCCAGTTGGCGAGGCTGCCGTACGCCACGGTGGAGCTGCCCATCCGCCCGTAGACGGCGGCGGTGGGCGCGGCGGCGAGCTCCCGGGCGAGGGTGCGGAGGGTGTCCGCGTCCACGTCGCAGGCGGCGGCGACCGCCTCGGGGCTGAACTCCCGCACCGCGGCCCGTACCTCCTCGACGCCCTCCACATGGGCGGCGAGCGGACCGAGGTCGGTGAGCTCCTCGTCGAAGAGGGTGTGGACGAGGGCGGCGAGGAGCAGCGCGTCGGCGCCGGGGCGGATCGCGACGTGCCGGTCGGCGAGGCGGGCGGTGCGGGTGCGCCGGGGGTCGACGACGGTGAGGGTGCCGCCGCGTCGGCGCAGCGCCTTGAGCCTGCCGGGGAAGTCGGGGGCGGTGCACAGGCTGCCGTTGGAGTCCAGCGGATTGGCTCCGAGGATCAGCAGGTGGTCGGTGCGGTCCAGGTCCGGCACGGGGACGGCGAAGGGGTCCCCGAAGAGCAGGCCGCTGGAGACGTGCTTGGGCATCTGGTCGAGCGTGGACGCGGTGAAGAGGTTCCTGGTGCGCAACGCGCCGATCAGCAGGGGCGGGTAGAGGGCGCCGGCGATCGTGTGCACATTGGGGTTGCCCAGGACGATACCCACGGAGTCCGGCCCGTATTCCTCGACGAGCGGACGGATTCGGGCGGCGATCGTGTCGAACGCCTCGGCCCAGGTGGCCTCCTGGAGTCTGCCGTCCTTGCGGACCATGGGGGTGCGGAGCCGGTCGGGGTCGGCGTCGATCTCGGGGAAGGAGGCCCCTTTGGGGCAGATGAACCCCTGGCTGAAGACGTCGTCGCGGTCACCGCGTGCCCCGGTGACGCGGCTCCCGTCGAGCGTCAGGGTCAGTCCGCAGGTCGCTTCGCAGAGGGGGCAGATGCGCAGGGCGGTGGGCATGGCGTCTCCCTGGGTGCGTCGGGTGACGCCGAGCCTACCGACCGGTAGGCACGGGCGGGAGGGGCCTGCGGAAGGTCAGGAGAGCGAGGGCGCCAGGTAGGCGTGGAGCAGGCACCGCGTCTCGGCGACGAGCGCCGGGTCCCCGGCGGGGTCCGCGCGGAAGGCGAGCCGGACCAGCGCGTCGGCGGTCTCGACGCCGACGAGGACCTTCCGGTGCAGCTCCTCGTCGGCGGCACGGCCCAGATGGGTGGCGAGGAGCGCGCAGATCCGTTCGGCGACGAGCCGGTTGGGGTCCTCCACGACGGCCTCGGCAGACCCCTCGGCAGACCCCTCGGCCGTGCCGTCCGCCGCACCGTCCGCCGCGGCTTCTCCGGGTGCGGCGGCCGGCACGCCGAAGTCGACGAGGGCGAATCCCGGGACGGTCCGCTTCATCTCGATGAACTCGTCGAGGACGCCGTCGATGGCTCCGTGCGCGTCGAGGAGCGGCGCCGCGGCGAGCCGGTCCGAGACCCGCTCGGCGTACCGGTCGAGGTTCCGGTGGGCGAGGGCAGCGACCATCGCCCGCTTGTTGCCGAAGAAGCGGTAGACGGAGCCGATGGGGACGCCGGCTCGTGCGGCGACGGTCCGGGTGCTCAACTGCTCGTACCCGGTCTCGTCGAGGAGTACGGCGCAGGCGTCGAGGATCCGGGCCAGCCGCTCGGCGCTGCGCTGCTGCACGGGGGCGCGGCGGAGCGCCGGCTGGGTTCGGGGGCGGGTCTGGGGCACGGGGTCCATGATGCCGCTCCTGTCGGGGGTTGGGCGAAGCCGGGTCTCAGGCGATCAGCAGGCCGATGCCGCCGAGGGTGTACGCGATCATCAGCGCGAACAGCGGGAGTTGGCCGGCGACGGCCCGGGCGGGCGGGAAGAGGCGCACGGACCGGTCGTGCGCGGCGACGACACCGAGGACGTGGCCGGTGACGATCGCGGCGACCTGGAGGGTGGCGAGGCCCCCGGGGCCCAGTGGTGGAGCGGGCGAGGGGGCGTTGTCAGTGCCCCCTGCCAAGATGACTGTGCGTGGTCCTTCGGTGACGAGGAGCGAGAAGTAGTGGGCCACGAGATAGCCGAGGGCGATGGGCAGCAGCGAGTGGGCGAAGGAGGTGAGCGGAGTGGTGAGTCCGGGGTTCATCAGGCGCAGGGCGCCGGCGCAGAGGCCGTAGCAGGCGGCGGCGAGGGCGACGGCGGCGAGGAGGCCGAGCGTGGCGGTGGGGACGGGGCCGAGGGAGGAGGTCTGGAGGGTGGTGATCCAGCGGGGGTTGTCGGAGAGGCCGTCGTAGGCGGTGGAGCCGAGGAGGACGCAGACGGTGGCGACGAGACCGGGGGTCTGCGGGGTGGAGTCGAGACCGTGGAAGGGGGAGCGCAGGACGAGCCGGCCGTCGGCGCGGCGGCCGAGGGGTGAGAGCCGGGCGAGAAGGGAGGAGTACACCTCGAAGGGGTCGGCGTGGGCGAACCACCGGTCGCCGTGGCGGGCGGCGCCCAGGAGCTGGACGGCGGTGTGGGCGGCGAGGGCGATCAGGAGGGTGGTGGTGGAGGCGTTGTCGGGGGCGACGAGCTCCAGCCAGGTGAAGAGGAGGAGCCCGGCGGCGGCGGGGCGGATGCCGAGTGCGGTGGGCAGGGGGCGCGGGTTCCTGGGCGGGCGGAGGGCGTGGAGGGCGCGCAGGGGGTTGAGGAGGCGCCAGACGGGGCCGAGGAGGAGGGAGGCGGGAACGAGTCCGACCCAGAGGAGGACGTAGAGGGCGCCGGGGGCGGGGTTGCGGTCCGGGTCGTCGGGGCCGAGGAGGAGGTGGAGGAGGAAGACGAGGGCGGTGGCGGCGCCGAGGAGGCGGAGGGCGGCACGGGTGGCGGGGGCGTCGGCCGCCCGCTGGAGGGCGGTGGGGAGCGGGCGGCCGGAGAGGTCGCCGCGGAAGCGGGAGGAGGACCAGAGGAGTCCGAGGGCGAGGAAGGAGACGAGGAGGGCGGTGAAGGCGCCGGCGTAGGCGTAGAAGGGAGAGAGGGGGAGGTCGTGCCGGGAGCCCACGCCGTGGGCGAGCGTGAGCCCGAGGGGCTCGGCGTGGGCGTGGGCCGCGACAGGGGTGGCCGTCATCGGACGACGAGTTGGGTCAGCACGAGTCCGGACTCGTGGGTCTCGACCTCGAAGAGGCCGGTGCGGTCCGCGGTGAGGGTGAGGGACGCGGGTGTGCCGGGAGGGAGGGGGAGTTCGCGGTCGTAGCCGTGCACGTGGAGGGTGTCGGCGCGGTCGCTGGTGACACGGAGGGTGAGGCGCTCGCCCTTCTTCAACTCGATGCGGGAGGGAGGTGGCTGGACGGTCGTTCCGGTGATGGTGAGGGTGACGGTCCGCCCGGGGTCGGTGGGCGGGGGGCTCGGTGGAGTGGAAGGGGAGGTGGTGGCGGGGGTGCCGTCGAGGCGGACGGTGGTCTGGACGGGGGCGCCGTCGACCGCCCAGACGGTGTGGTCGTCCGCGTGGAGCCGGACGGTCAGGGTGTGGGCGCCGGGCGGCACGTAGCCCCAGGGGCCGTACAGGCGGGCGGCCTCCCGGCCGTCGACGAGGAGGCGGGCGTGGCCCCGGCCCGGGAGGGCCGCGCCACCGGTGCTCTCCGGGGTGAAGCGGAACCTCTCCACCGTGAGGTGGACGTTCCAACCGCCCTCGGAGTCGGGGTGGACCTCGGCCCTGACGGTGGGCGCGTCCGCCGCGGGGAGTTCACGGAGCCGGTGTCCGCCCTCGTCCCGGGCCGTGAGCAGGGTGCCGCTGCTGCCGGTGGCCTCCTGATGGCTGGTGCCGGGTTTGTGGTGGGTGGTGGCCCGGCCGCCGCAGCCCACGAGGAGGAGGGCCACGGCGGTCAGGACGACGACCAGGGGCACGGCGGCGCGCCCGGGGGCAGCGGCACGCGGGGGCACGGCGGCCTGCGCCGGTGCGGCCACGCACGGGGGTGCGGCGACCCGCGCCGGTGCGGCCACGCACGGGGGTGCGGCGACCCGCGAGTCCACGGCAGCGCACGAGGGCTCGGCGGCGCGCGGGGATATGGCGGCGCGCCGGGACGTGGCGGCGCGCCGGGGCGCGGTGGTGTGCCGGGGCACGGTGGTGTGCCGGGGCGTCATGGGGTCACCGTTTCCGGGCGGTCGGGTGCGGGGGTGGCTGGGCGGGGGGTGCGGGTGCCGGCCGCGATGACCGCCCAGAGGACCCAGACGATGCCGAGGAGGAGGCGGAGCCAGGCGGGGCCGACGGGGATGCCGGGGAGCATGAGGACCGCCTTGTCGAAGGCGTCGAGCAGGGTGAGGACGCCCAGGATCACGGTGGTCCAGGCGAGGACGGGGCGGGTGGGGCGCAGGGCGAGGCCGATGAGGGTCCACCAGACGCCCATGAGGAGCAGTGCGACGGCGGGAAGGAGGGTCGGGGTGAGGGCGAGGGTGGAGCCGGCCACGTCGAGGGCGAGGCCCACGAGGCCGAGGAGGGTGGCCGCGCCGGCGAGGCGGCTGCCGCGCAGTCGGCGCCACCAGAGGGCGCCGCCGGCGAGGGCGAGGACGAGGGCGGTGCCGAGGGCGAGTTGGGTCTCGACGCGCTGGAGGCCCCGGGCGCCGTACCAGTCGCAGCCGGTCGGGAGGCGGCGCGCCTGGACGTTGTAGTCGGCGCAGACGAGGAGCTGGGCGAGTTTGACGGGTTCGCCGACGAGCCGGTCGGTGCTGCCGGAGACCTCGCCGCGGCGGGCTCCGCAGGTGGGCGGGGCGCCGGGGGTGGCGGCGCCGGCGTCGGACTGCCAGCAGTTGCCGCCGCCCTGGCCGTCCCACCACACGTCGGTGCGGTTGGGGCGGGCGTGGCCGGCCTTGTCGACGCCGAGGTGGTTGCCGGCGTAGCGGTTGTGGTGGGAGGTGTCGGTCTGCTTGCCCCAGGCGGACTCGCCGCGGATGAAGGCGGGGACGGCGCTGAGGAAGAAGGCGGCGCGCTGGTGGCCGTAGACCCAGTTGTCCTCGTACAGGTTCCAGTTGCCGCCGGCGGTGATGATGCCGGTGCCGGGCGGCATGGAGATCTGGGGGCAGACGACGCCCCGCTCGTAGCCGCGGTCGACGGGGAGCTTGGCGCAGGTGCCGTCGGCGACGTACGGGTAGTAGTTCTCGTTGTTGTCGTGGATCAGGTTGCGTGCGAAGTGGGCGTGGTTCTGCGGGAGTCCGGGGTGGCCGGGGAAGGCGGAGTCCATGGAGGCGCCGCCCATGTTGTGGTCGAACTCGTTGTCGTGGACATAGACGGAGTCCCCGGCGGTGCCGGAGTAGCCGACCATGTTGTGGTGGCTGCGGCAGCCGGTGATCTCGATGGAGTAGCGGGGGACGTCGTAGCCGCGGCCGTTGTTGATGTTGGAGGCCGAGCCGGGGTAGATGCCGGAGTCGCCGTTCCCGTAGGACTCGCAGTTCTTGTAGAGGCCGTGGTCGGAGGCGAAGGTCAGGAAGCCGTACTCGTCGTTCCAGCGGGTGAGGACGTCGTCGATGACGAAGCCGTCGGCGGCGAGGACGTACAGCGAGTTGAAGGTGGTGCGCTGGGCGGTGAAGTTGCGGAAGTAGACGCCGTCGGAGCCGTCGGCGCGGATGGCGTTGAGTTTCTGGTACTTGGCGTCGATGACGACGTCGAGGCGGGAGGCTCCGGTGCCTTCGATCTGGAGGTTCTTCTTGCCGAGGATCGCGACCAGGTTCTGGTTGTGCGGGCACTGCTTCTGCTGGGCGTAGCTGAGGATCTGGTAGCCGAGCGCGGACTTGCGGGCCTTGAGCCCGGCGCAGGCGCCGGTGGGCGGCGGCAGGGAGGGCTCCTCCTCGTAGAGGCCGGGGAGGATCGCGATGGTCATGCCGGACCGGTCGACGGCGTCGACGGCCTGCTGGAGATGGCGGTAACCGCTGCGGGCGCAGCGCGCGAAGAGGGCGAGGTTGCGGGCCTTGAGGGCGGCCGGGAAGCCGGAGATCCGGCGCTCGAAGTCGGCCCGGTCGGTCTTGCAGACGAGGAGGTCGGGTTCGCCCGTGCGGAGTTCCGGCACGCTGCCGGAGCCATCGGGGAGGGTGACGGGCCGTTCCTCGTGAGCCTGGGCGAGAGGAGCGGTGAACAGGGCCGCGGCGAGCGCCACGAGCACGACCGAGAGCACGGAGACGAATCTTCGGATCCACGAGGTCCGCGAGGTCCACGACATGCGCGTGAGAGTAGAGGATTGTTCATCTTTTTGGACCCCTCGTGCACGCACCAAAAGGCCGCCGGGGATCGACTCACCGTTGACGTGGGCCGCGCGGAATCCTACGGTCATCCATAGGATTCCTTTGTGGGCTCGGAAAAGGGCCTCAGGACAGGAGCGGGCGATGACCACGGAGCAGGCCAGGAAGACGGCCGAGGCGCTCACCTACAGCACCGGTTTCGGCAACGAGCACAGCTCGGAGGCGGTCCCCGGCGCGCTGCCGGACGGCCGCAACTCGCCGCAGCGCGCTCCCCTCGGCCTCTACGCCGAGCAGCTCAGCGGCAGCGCCTTCACCGAGCCGCGGGCCCACAACCGCCGCTCCTGGCTCTACCGGATCCGCCCCTCGGCCGCGCACCCGCCGTTCACCCGGATCGACAACGGCACCCTCGCCGGCGCCCCCTTCACCGAGACCGTGCCCGACCCCAACCGGCTGCGCTGGAACCCGCTGCCCGAGCCGGCGCCCGGCACCGACTGGCTGGCCGGCCTGTGGACCCTCGGCGGCAACGGCGACGCGACCCAGCGCACCGGCATGGCCGTGCACCTCTACCACGCCAACGCCTCCATGGAGCGGGTCTTCGGCGACGCCGACGGCGAGCTGCTGATCGTCCCGGAGCGCGGCGGCCTCCTCCTCCGCACCGAGCTGGGCCTGCTCGCCGCCCACCCGGGCGAGGTGGCGCTGATCCCGCGCGGTGTCCGCTTCCGCGTCGAGCTCCTGGACGAGACGGCCCGGGGGTACGTCTGCGAGAACTACGGCGCCCCGTTCCAGCTCCCGGACCTCGGCCCGATCGGCGCCAACGGTCTCGCCAACGCCCGTGACTTCCGCGCCCCGGTCGCCGCCTACGAGGACGTCGAGGGCCCGGTCGAGGTGGTCAACAAGTACTGCGGCAACCTCTGGTCGGCGACGTACGGCCACTCGCCGCTCGACGTCGTCGCCTGGCACGGCAACCACACCCCGTACGTCTACGACCTGCGCCGCTTCAACGTCATCGGGACGATCTCCTACGACCACCCCGACCCGTCGATCTTCACCGTCCTCACCTCGCCCTCCGACACCCCGGGGCTCGCGGGCGTCGACTTCGTGGTCTTCGCCCCGCGCTGGCTGGTCGGCGAGGACACCTTCCGCCCGCCGTACTTCCACCGGAACGTGATGAGCGAGTACATGGGCCTCATCGAGGGCGCCTACGACGCCAAGGCAGAGGGCTTCGTCCCGGGCGGCGGCTCGCTGCACAACATGATGTCCGCACACGGCCCCGACCGGGAGACCTTCGACAAGGCCAGCGCCGCCGAGCTGAAGCCGCAGAAGATCGACGACGGCCTTGCCTTCATGTTCGAGACCCGCTGGCCGGTGACGACGACCCCGCAGGCCGCGGGCGCCGACCACCTGCAGAAGGGATACGACGACGTATGGCAGGGTCTTGAGCGCCACTTCCGGCCGTAATGTCTCGGCCGTAAGCCCGTAGCCTTCGTACGGAGAACCCGTGACCGCCTTCGCTCCCGACTCGCTGGTCCTGAACCGCAAGCTGCCGCTCTGGTATCAGGTCTCGCAGTCGCTGCGCGCCTCGATACTGGGCCGCACGCCCGACGCCTCGCTGCGGCTGCCCACCGAGGAGCAGCTCGCCGCCCACTACGGCGTGAGCGTGCTGACCATGCGCCAGGCCCTCAAGGAACTGGAGGAGGAGGGCCTGATCAGCCGGCACCGGCGGCGCGGGACCTTCATCGAGCCGGGCGCCCGGCGGTCCACCCCGCGCCGGCTGCTCGGCTCGATCGACGCGATCGTGGCCCAGCAGTCCGGCGAGCGGACGACGGTCCTCGGGCACGGCGCCGAGCCGGTGCCCGGGGAGCTCGCGGAGTACTTCCCGGACGTGCCGGAGGTCGTGGCGTACCGGCGGCTGCGCAGCGACGGGGAGAGCGGCGAGCCGACGAACTGGGCGGAGAACGCGGTGCGACCCGAGCTCGCCGCCGCGATCGACCCGGCCGATCTGGAGCGCTGGCCGATGACGAAGGTGCTGCGGGACGTGGTCGGGGTGCGGATCAGCCGCATCACGGACACGGTCGAGGCCCGCCTCGCGGACCCGGAGACGGCGGGACTGCTCCAGGTCCCGCTGCTCTCCCCGATCCTCCACTACACCGGCGTCACCTACGACGAGGACGGCCGCGTCGTCGACGTGGCCCGCATCCGCTACCGCGGCGACCGCTTCTCCTTCACGGTGACGGTCGAGGCGCACTGACAACCGCAGGACGGCGGTGACTGCCGGGCCCGGGCAGGGACGGCGGTGACACGCTGCCGGAGCCGGACTCTCGTCTTCCGGCCCCCGCCGTGCCAGGCTGACGGCGGGGGGATCAGATGAGGCACATACCTTTCTTCCGCTGGGTCCTGACGGTCGGCGTCACGCTCTTCGCGTGTTCGGCGGGGCTGTACGCGATGGAGTCGGACGCGGAGCAGCCCGCGACGCGCCAGATCGACCTGGCGGTGGTCCACGAGAAGGCCGACGGCACCTGCCGGGTCCGGTGGAGCGACCCGTACGAGAAGAAGACGCGGGAGGGGCCGTACCACTGCGACCCCGGCCGGAGCGACAGCCTCAAGGCGCCGAACTACGGGGACAGCCGGGGCTACGGCTGGGAGTCCGGGTTCATGTACACGGAAGGGCCGGACCGGGGGGACCTGTACGACGTCGAAGCCCCCGTGGAGGAGGACCTCTCCACCTCGGACACCCTCCTGCTGCTGGGCGTGCTGCTCATCCTGACCGGACTGGTCGGCGGGAACCTCCGCGCCCTCCCCCGGGTCCTCGGCGTGGAGGCGCGGCTCGTGCGCCGCGCGGTCCGGCTGGCCGAGGCCGCCGGGTGGGCGTCCGAGGACCACGCGCGGGCGGTGGACGCGGTGCGGGACGCCGAACGGCAGGGGGAGCTCGGCGCGGCGCCCGACCCCGAACTGGTCCGCGCCCTGTGGGTGCTGCGGGAGGCCGGACCCCAGGCGCACGAGGCGGCGGCGATCGCCCGGGACCTGGCGGACCGGCTGCGCCCGCTGCTCGAGGAGGCGGCCCCTGCCGCCGGGCTGCGCGCCAGGCTCCAGGCCGGACCGGCGGCCCGCGCCGACGCCGAGGCCGCGGTCGGCGAGCTGCGCCGGCTGCTGGCCGACGCCGAACGGCAAGGCCTGCGCGAGCGGTTCGCGCAGACCTCGGTCGACCTGCTCCGGGGGCAGGACGCCGACCGTGCCGCGCTCGCGGCCGGGGCGGACTTCGAGCGGGACCCCGAGGAGTACCGCCGCCTCCTGGAGGACCTCGTACCGCTCGAACCGGCGGCCCGACCGGCACCCCCGCGACGCCGCCGGTGGCGCCGCTGACGGGTCCGCCCCGGCACGGCCGGCGCTGGTCCCGTACGGACAGCCGTCGTTAGCATGCGGGGCGTGACGGAATACGTACGTCTCGACGAGCTGATGCCCTGGTCCGTGGCCCCGCTGCGGTTCGGGCGGTCCTGGATCGTCGCGCCCGACGCCCGCACGCTGCGGACCCGCTGGGACCGGCTCGTGGCGGCCGAAGGGGCCGAGCGCGAGGCGCTGTTCCGGCCGAGCCGAGCGCGGAGTCAGACGAGCGCGGTGGGGGCGCTGCCCGGGCAGCGGACCGGCACGACGCGGTTCGCGCGGGAGTCGGGGCCGTGCCCGGAGCCGGTGCGGGTGGCGCAGGGGCCGTTCGACGAGCAGTGGCTGCTGCCGGACCACCGGCTGATCGACACCGCACGGCCGGAGCTGTGGCGGGTCGCCGGGGAGCAGCAGGTCTTCGTCGTGGAGCAGGGGTACGTGCCGGGGGCGGCGGGACCCGCGCTCCTGGTGACGGCGGCGCTGCCGGAGGGACGCTCCCCGGCGGGCCGGCCGGGCCGCATCCGGCCGCTGTTCCGGCGCCCCGGGGGCCGGGAGCCCAATCTCGCGCCGGGCCTCCTGGACTTCCTCGGGAAGCGGTACGGGCACGAGGTCGACGCCCATGACTGGCTGGCGTGGATCGTGACGGCGGCCCTCCCCTCCCCCGACGGCTGCCGCGTCCCGCTCCCCGGGGACCCGGCGGTGTGGGCGGCGGGCGTGGCGCTCGGCCGGGAGCTCGCCGACGTGCAGCTGCGCGGCGCGCTCAGCGGGACGAGGCCCCGGCTGCCGGGCGGGCGCCGGCCCTATGTGCGGGCGGCGGTCCCGGCGCGGCCGACGACGATCTCGTACGACTCCGAGGCCGAGGTGCTCGACGTCGGCGGGGGCCTCGTCTCCCCCGTGCCGGCGGAGGCATGGGAGTACCGGGTCGGCGGGGTGCGGGTCCTGGAGCAGTGGTTCGCGCACCGGACGGCCCCGGCCGAGCCCGGCTCCCTGGAGGCGATCGGGCCGGCGGCCTGGCCGCAGGAGTGGACCTCGGAGCTGCTCGACCTGGTGACGGTGCTCGCGCTGCTCGGGGCGCGGGAGCCGGAGCGGGCGGCGCTCGAAACCGGGGGCCTCGGCAGGGCGGCGCTCGAAACCGGAGGCCTCGACCGGGCGGACCTCGACGCCGCCGGAGTCCTCCCGGCCCCGTCCTGGTCCCGCCGCCCCGCTTCCGTCCTCGACCATCAGGAGGAGGGCCCGGAAGGCCAGTTCATGCTCCTGTGAGCGGCTCTCCCGCGGCCGGGGGCGCGAACGAGTCGAGGAGGCGGCCGATGGTCATCGCGAAGATCTCGTCCGCGTCGACGGGGGCGGCCGGGGCCTCGGCGAGCAGTCCGGCGAGGTGCGGGTACCGGCCGGTCGCCACCTGCCCCATGAGGTAGGCGCCGCGCACCGCCTGCTCCTCCGCCTCGGACCAGGGCAGTCCGCGGGCCCGTTCGGCGATGGCCTGCTCGTTGGCGACGGTCGCCATGACCGTGCCGTTGACCATGGCGATCAGCTGCATCTTCAGCCCGGCGGGCACGTCCAGCGGGGCGAGGCAGCCGAGGCACCACTCCAGGAAGCGCAGGGCGTTGGGGCTGAAGCCGTAGGCGGTGGTCATCACCCGGGCCAGCCAGGGGTGCCGGTACATGATCGCGCGGCTCTGGTGGGCGATGCCGGTCATGTCGGCGCGCCAGTCGCCGCTGGGCTCCTCGGGGAGCTCGTACTCGCCGCTGACCGCGTCGACCATCAGCTCGTACAGGTCCTCCTTGCGGGGGACGTAGTTGTAGAGCGACATGGTGCCGCAGCCGAGTTCGGCGGCGACGCGGCGCATGGAGACCGCGTCGATGCCGTCCGCGTCGGCGATGCGGACGGCCGCGTCCACGATGTCCCGCCGGCTGTAGGCCGGTTTCGGGCCGCGGCCCGTGCGCTCGGGCCGCGCCCAGATCACTTCCGGTTCGGCCGCTCGGCCCGCCATGGATCATCACCTCGCTCACCATCGTAGTTACGTACGCCGTACGTAGTGGGGTATGGTCGCGCCATGACGACTACGTACGCTGTACTTAGTGAAGGCCTGCGGAAGCGTTACGGCGACGTCCACGCCCTGCGCGGCCTCGACCTCGCCGTCCCCGAGGGCACGGTCTGCGGCGTCCTCGGCCCCAACGGCGCCGGCAAGACCACCGCCGTCCGCGTCCTCACCACCCTGGTCGCACCGGACGGGGGCAGCGCGCTGGTCGCGGGCCACGACGTCGTGCGCGACCCGGCGGGGGTACGGAAGCGGATCGCGGTCACCGGGCAGTACGCCTCCGTCGACGGCGACCTCACCGGCGCCGAGAACCTGCGGCTCTTCGCGAAGCTGCTCCGCGCCCCGCGCTCCCGCGCCGACGAGCTCCTGGAACGCTTCGGCCTGACCGCGGCCGCCGGGCGGCCCGCCCGCACCTACTCCGGCGGCATGCGGCGCCGCCTCGACCTGGCGGCGAGCCTGATCGTGCCGCCGCGGGTGCTCTTCCTCGACGAGCCCACGACCGGGCTCGACCCGCACAGCCGCAACGGGATCTGGGACGCCGTAAGGGAGTTGGCCGACCAGGGCACGACCGTGCTGCTGACCACCCAGTACCTGGAGGAGGCCGACCAGCTCGCCGACGACATCGTCCTGATCGACGAGGGGCGGGCCGCGCAGCACGGCACCCCGGCCGAACTGAAGGCGCTCGTCGGCAGCTACGCCGAGGTCGTCGTCGCCGCCCCGTCCTCCCTCGAAGCGGCCGCGGCCGTCCTCGACCAGCTGACCGGTTCGGCGCCGGTCCTGGACGCCGAGCGGCGCACGGTCGGCGCGGTGACCACGGACACCACGCTCACCCTCCCCCGGATCGTCCGCGAGATCGACGCGGCCGGGGTCCACATCGTCGACGCCTCCCTGCGTCCGCCCACCCTCGACGAGGTGTTCCTGCGCCTCACCGACCGGAAGGAGCTCGTCGCGTGAGCGCCCTCGTGCACGACGGGACCGCCGTCCTCGGCCGCCACCTCCAGCGGATCAGGCACGCGCCCGCGATCACCGTCATGACCCAGACGATGCCGATCGTCTTCCTCCTCTTCTTCGGGTACGTCTTCGGGAGCGCGCTCGCCGCGCCCGGCGCCGAGTACCGGGCCTTCCTCGTGCCCGGCATGCTCGTGGCCACGGCGGCGGGCGGCCTGATGACGGGCATGCTCCAGGCCGCGCAGGACTCCCACCGGGGCGTCATGGACCGCTTCCGGACGCTGCCCGTGAGCCGGGCCGCCGTCCCCCTCGGGCAGGCCCTCGCCGACCTCCTCGCGAGCGCCGCAGGCACGGTCCCGCTGATCCTGGTCGGCCTCGCCATGGGCTGGCGGATCGAGGGCACGCTCCCCGAGGCCCTGGGCGCCTTCGGCCTGCTGCTCCTCTTCCGCTTCGCGACGACCTGGGTCGGCATCCTGCTCGGCCTCGCCTCGAAGAGCGAGGAGGCCGCCGGACAGCTGGGCAGCGGCGCCTTCATGCTGCCGCTGCTCTCGAACGCGTACATCCCCACCGACGGCATGCCCGGCTGGCTGCGGACGATCGCCGAGTGGAACCCCATCTCTGCCGTCACCACGGCGGTCCGGGACCTCTTCGGGAACGCGCCGGTCCCGACGGAGGCGGCCTGGCCGGTGGCTCACCCCGTCGCGGGCGCACTGCTCTGGTCGCTCGGCCTGATCGCCGTCTTCGCGCCGCTCGCGGTGCGCAGGTACGCCCGGGGGTGACGCACGCCCTGGAGACAGGAGGGTGACGCACCCCCTGATGACAGGAGGCGCACCGGCACGGTAGGCAGGACGGTCATGAGCACCCAGCCACACGCCCTCCCCACCCAGCCGCTCCCCCTCGCCGGGGTCACCGTCGTCGCCGTCGAGCAGGCCGTCGCCGCGCCGTTCGCCACCCGCCAGCTCGCCGACCTCGGCGCCCGCGTCGTCAAGATCGAGCGCCCCGACGGCGGGGACTTCGCCCGGGGGTACGACACGGCCGCCCAGGGCCTCGCCTCCCACTTCGTGTGGTGCAACCGCGGCAAGGAGTCGGTGGCGGTCGACCTCAAGGACCCCCGGGGCCTGGCGCTCGTCCGGAAGATGGTGGCCGGCGCCGACGTCTTCGTACAGAACCTGGCGCAGGGCGCGGCGACCCGCCTCGGCCTCGACGCCGCCACCCTGTGCGCTGCGCACCCGCGGCTGATCGCGGTGGACGTCTCGGGGTACGGAGCGGAGGGACCGTACGCGCACAAGCGGGCGTACGACATGCTCGTCCAGTGCGAGGCGGGGCTCGTGTCGGTGACCGGCACGCCCGAGCAGCCCGTCAAGTCGGGGATCCCGGCCGCCGACATCGCGGCCGGGATGTACGCGTTCTCCGGCGTCCTCGCGGCCCTCGTCCGGCGCGGCACGACCGGCCGGGGCGGTCCGGTGGAGGTCTCCCTGCTCGACTCGCTCGCCGAGTGGATGGGGCATCCGCTGCACCACGGGATGCACGGGGGCACTCCCCCGGCGCGCACGGGGCTCGCGCACGCGGTGATCGCCCCGTACGACGCGTACCCGACGGCGGACGGCGGTCTGGTCCTGCTCTCCGTACAGAACGACCGGGAGTGGCGGCGGCTCGCCGAACAGGTCCTCGGCCGGCCCGAATTGGCCGACGACCCGGAGTTCGCGACGAACACGGCGCGGGTGGCGGGGCGCGGGGCGACGGACGCGGTGGTCGCGGCGGCGCTCGCCCCGCTGACGGCGGCGGAGGCGCTGGCCCGGCTCGACGCGGCGGGCATCGCCTGCGCCCGGCTCAACTCGGTCGCGGAGCTCGCGGACCATCCGCAGCTGACGGCCCGTGACCGGTGGCGGGCGGTGGAGTCCCCGGTGGGACCGCTGCGTGCGCTGCTGCCGCCGATCGTCTTCCCGGACGCGCCGGAGCCCCGGATGGACCGGATCCCGGCGCTCGGTCAGGACACGGACGAGGTGCTGGCCGGGCTCGGGGTGCCGGAGGCGGAGCTGAAGGAGCTGCGGAGCGCGGGGGTGATCGCCTGACGGGGCTCGGGGCGCTCCGGACACGACGGAGCGCCGGACGGGCGGGGACACGTCCGGCGGGGTCGTTCGTCGGGGCCGTACGGGCGGCCGGGCCGTCGGGGCTAGTGGCGCGTGCCGAAGAGCGAGCTGCGCAGGCGCCGGAGCGGAGCGAAGAGGGAGACCCGCGCGCTGCGGCTGCGGTGACCGTGCACCGGCACCTCACGCGTACGCGTCGTCAGTTCCCGCATGAGGAGCGTCGCCTCGGCCACCTCGCGCTGGGGCACGGCGGGACCGCCGAGCACCGCGAGATGGCGGTCGAGCCGCGAACTGGTCGCGCTGCTCCCGCAGGTGATGGCAGGCACTCGCGGCCTGCTGCGCATTGCTATCTGTTCCATGTCACTCCCCACCCGTACAAGGGCACCCGACCCGGGCAGGTTAACCCTATCGCCCCATCGCGACACCCGTGTATCCCGGCGGCGGGATTCACCGCACTCGTACGGGGGTTGACGGTGACTGTCCGAATCCATCTGATTCCAGGGCGAGTTGGACAGCGCTCGAACACCTGCCGAACCATCACGAACCATCCTGCACCCCGGACCGTCACCCGCGGACACGAGAGCGTGTGTGATCTCCACCACCAAGATCGTCCGGACCGTCCGCCGAGGGGACCCGCGCAGGACAGGAGCCGTGCGGACGCCCCTCGGCTACCGTGGATCCATGACGGTGATCGCGGGTCGTTACCGGCTGCTCGACGTCCTCGCCGAGGGGGCGACGGGCACCGTCTGGCGCGCCCTGGACGAGACGGACCGCCAGGAGGTGGCCCTCAAGGAGTTCCGGACTCCGGCCGGACTGCCGGCGGACGAGGTGCCCCTGCTGTACGCGCGGCGGGAGCGCGAGGCGCGGGCCGCCGCCCGGATCTCCCACCCCTCCGTCGTACGGGTCCTCGGCGTGGTCACCGAGGACGGCCGGCCCTGGGTCGTGACGGAGCTGGTCCGGGGCCTCACGCTCGCCGAGACCCTCGACGCCGGCGGTCCGCTGCCCGCGCGGGAGGCCGCGCGCGTCGGTGCCGAGGTCCTCGCCGGTCTGCGGGCCGCCCGGGAGGCGGGCGTACCGCACCGGGGCGTGACACCGGGACAGGTGCTCCTCGCGAACGACGGGCGGATCGTGGTCACCGGCTTCGGCGGCGCGCCGGACGACGGCACGGACGCGGAGGCGGACCTGCGCGCCCTCGGGGCGCTCCTGGAGGTGGCGGCGGACGACCGGTCCGGGCCGCTGGGCGCCGTGATCGACCGGCTCGCCGGCGACGGGCCTTCCGTGACGGCCGATCAGGTCGAGCGCGAGCTGCGCCGGGTGGCGGCGGGCGGTGCGCCGAGGACCGGGGAGGCACCGGTGGAGGCTTCGGCCCCGCCCCGCACGGACCGGGGCGACGAGGCCGACACCGGGACGTCGCCCGCGCCGTCCCGGCCGCCGGGGCCGCCACGGGCAGCGCCCCGCCGGGGGCCCGTCCTGGTGGCCGGGATCGTCGGGGCGCTGCTGATCGCGGGCGTGTTGACGTATCAGGCGGTACGGGACGACGGACCGGATACCGGGCCCGGCCCCGGCGGTGTCACGAGCACCGCTCCGGTCGGGCCCGGCGACGGTCCGGCTACAGCACCCCGTTGAGCGAGGGCAGGTAGCCGCCGGACTGTCCGGCGGCGGTCGGGTGGTACGACTCGCCGATGTTGAGCCAGTTGACGCTGTGCAGCCAGGACGAGCTCGAGCAGATCTCGTGTCCGGTGAAGGCGGGGACGACACTGGCGAAGGCGAAGCCGTGGTCGGCAGCGCGCTTGGCGGTGGCCGCGTTGAGGTAGTCGGAGGCGTTGTTGATGGCGCTGCGCTCGTTCTCGCTCAGGCCGGCGATGCAGCCGCCGTTCAGCTGGTAGAAGCGCGGGTAGCCGAGGACGACGACGTGGGCGGCGGGCGCCTTGCTCCGGATGGCGTCGTAGACGGAGTCGAGCTTGCCGGGGAGCGTGGTGTCCACGTAGGCCTTGGCCTGATTCACGCGGTTGATGCAGGTGGCCTCGGACTGCAGCACACAGGTCGTCATGACGTCGGCGAAACCGGCGTCATTTCCCCCGATCGTGATGGAGACCAGGTCGGTGGCGGCCGAGAGGGGGCCGAGCTGATTCGCGGTCACATCACCCGTTCGGGCGCCCGAGCAGGCGGTGAAGGCGAACGAGGAGGGGGCGTTCGCGTTCTTCCACAGGACCGGATACGCCTTCGTGGAGCGCTTGCAGTCGCCGCTGGCACTGTCGTAACTCCCGGAGCCCACACCGGAGGAGTACGAGTCTCCCAGGGCCACGTAGTCGAGTGCGGCGGTTTCGGCCGCCTGGGCCGCGCCCGCCCCGGTGAGGGTGAGGACGGCGCCGAGTAGGAGCGAGGACGAGAGAGCGGCAAAACGGGACAGTCTCATGGAACCTCCCTGTAGCAGGATCTCTGCGCTACCAGGTAGTAGCATCGGATCCGCCCCTCCGGAAGTGTCCATGTCAAAAGTGGGGGCGAACTGAACCTGACCCTCCGTCAAGGACCGTCGAAATTCGGCCAACCGGGCCACCCGCAAAACCCCGTGCGCCACCCCGTCGCTTGCCCGATCATGGGCGTCATGTCCGACACCCCCGCCGTACCGCCCGCCCCGCGGCAGCCGACGACCGCGTCGCTGCCCGTCATCGTCAACCTCGACGACAGCGACTCGCCGGGGGACGTCCTGGACGCGCTGTTCCTCGACCGCTTCGCGACCGGGGAGCAACCGCACGCGCACAGCACCACCCTGGACCGGGCGAAGCCCGACGCGACGCTGCTCCCCGAGGGGGCGCGGGTGCTGCGGGCGGCGAAGGACGACGACCGCAGTTCGGTGCTCGCCGAGGGCGAGGGCTGGACGATCCTCTCCTCCCGCTGGAACCGGCGCGCGGACGTGACCGTCACGGCGACCGACCCGGAGCTGGCGAAGCGGATCCTCGCCGAGGCCACGGACGGGGCGAAGGACGAGCCCGAGCCGGAGCCCGAGGACGTCACGATGGGGTTCTGGTACGTGGCTCCGCAGCGCGGCCCGCGCCGGATGACCCGCCGGATCAGCGCCGGGACCTGGGAGGAGGTCCGGTCCAACTACTCGGCGCCGGTGGCCGCGTCGATGGACCGGCTGATGAAGGTGACCCCGGAGGACATCAGCGGCCGGCTCCTGCTGCTCCACGGCCCGCCGGGCACGGGCAAGACCTCGGCGCTGCGGACGCTGGCCCGGGCCTGGCAGGACTGGTGCCAGGTGGACTGCGTGCTCGACCCGGAGCGGCTCTTCAACGACATCGGCTATCTGATGGACATCGCCATCGGCGAGGACGACGGCACGTCGAAGGAGCGCTGGCGGCTGCTGCTCCTGGAGGACTGCGACGAACTGATCCGCGGCGGGGCGAAGCACACGGCGGGGCAGGCCCTGTCGCGGCTGCTCAACCTGACGGACGGGCTGCTCGGCCAGGGGCGCAACGTCCTGGTCGGGGTCACCACCAACGAGGACCTGGAGCGGTTGCATCCGGCGGTGGTCCGGCCGGGCCGCTGCCTGGCCCGCATCGAGGTCGGACCCCTGAGCCGGGCCGAGTCGGTGGAGTGGCTCGGCCGCGAGGAGGACGTGCCGCGCGAGGGCGCGACG
This sequence comes from Streptomyces vietnamensis, assembly GCF_000830005.1. Classification (NCBI taxonomy): domain Bacteria; kingdom Bacillati; phylum Actinomycetota; class Actinomycetes; order Kitasatosporales; family Streptomycetaceae; genus Streptomyces; species Streptomyces vietnamensis. The sequence goes on from NZ_CP010407.1 coordinate 1,874,704, forward strand.
CTGGCGGAGCTGTTCGCACTGCGCCGCGGCACGCCCTCGGCGGACCTCCCGGAGCCCCGCACGGCGGGGGCGGGGCTGTACTTGTAAGGCCCGGAGAAGAGGCCTCAGCTGTCGTACGCCGCCCGCAGCGCCTCGTTCAGCGCCGCCTCCGCGGCCTCGCGGCTGAGGCCCAGACGACGGGCCTCCTCGGCGAACTGGGCGGCGGCGGTGGCGGCCCGGCGGGTCGCCGCGTCACCGGCGGCGGCGACGAAGGTGCCGTGACGCCCGCGCGTCTCGATGACTCCGTCCGCCTCCAGTGCCTTGTACGCCTTGGCGACCGTGTTCGCGGCGAGGCCCAGCTGCTCCGCGAGCCCTCGTACCGTCGGCAGCTTGTATCCGACCGGCAGTCTGCCCGATCGGGCCCGCTCCGAGATCTGGGCCCGGAGTTGTTCGTAGGGAGCGGTGGTGGATCCGTGGTCCACAGCGATGGTGAGTGTCACCCCGCCGATTCTGCCCCCACCCCGCGGGAAAATGGGAGGCGGCGGTGCGTCCCGCGCCCGTAGCGTGCCACCCCATGACTGTGATCGTCCGTGATGTACGGGCCCCGGACGCCGAGGGCTTCGCCCGGGTGCGCCGGGCAGCGCTGCCGTTCATGCTCGCGACCGCCGAGCAGCTCGCCTTCGACTGGGCGCACGCCCACCCCGACAGCCACTACCGCCCGCTGGTCGCCGTGACCGAAGAGGGCGGGATCGTCGGGACCGCCCAGGTGGGCATCGCGCACGACGCCCCGAGGCCCGGGATCGGCTACGCGAACGTGTACGTGGACCCCGCGCACCAGGGACTCGGCGCGGGCACGCTGCTGCTGCGCACCGCCGAGGAGTACCTGGCCGAGCGGGGAGCTCGGACCGTGTACAGCTGGGCCCTGGACGAGCCGGCGAACCACGCCTGGGCCGAGCGGCGGGGGTACTCCTCCAGCCGCAGCGCGCACTTCCTCCGGCTCGACCTGACGAAGGCCGGGCTGCCGCCGCTCCAGGACCCGCCGGCCGGTGTCGAGCTGCGCACGGCCGAGGACTTCGCGGCCGATCCCCGTCCTCTGTTCGAGCTGGACGCGGTGACGACGGCGGACGAGCCGGGGGACGTGGGCGCGGAGCTGGACGACTACGCGCACTGGCGGGAGACCACCTGGGAGCATCCACTGCTCGACCGGGCGCTGACGACGGTCGCGGTGGTCGACGGGGTGCCGGCGGCGTTCAGCGCGGCGCAGACGGACGGTCTCGGCCGGTACTCCTCGGGGATGACCGGCACGGCGCCCGCGTACCGCGGCCGCGGGCTCGCGAAGCTCGCCAAGAACGCCTCGCTGCACCGGGCCAGGGCGGCGGGCTGCACGGAGGCGTTCACGGGGAACGACGCCGGCAACGGGCCGATGCTGGCGATCAACAAGTGGTTCGGTTACGAGATCAGTGCGACGGAGGTGCGGTATGTCCGGACGATCGGTTGAGATCACCCTGACGAAGGCGGGCAGGACGAAGATCCGCTACCCGGCCGAGGTGCTGACGGAGGAGGGCGCCCGGCTGTCGGTGCGTGCCCCGTGGGCGGCCGAGGGGGTGCGGGACTTCGGCTTCGTGCGGTTCGAGCCGGGTGACGTGTTCGTGGAGCACTACTGGCGCGACCGCTGGTTCACGGTCAAGGAGGTGTGGTCGGGCGACGGCGCCCTGAAGGGCTGGTACTGCGACATCACCCGGCCGGCCGTGATCGACGGTTCCGGGGTGGTGGTCGAGGACCTGGACCTGGACCTGTGGGTGTCGGCGGACGGCAGCGAGGTGCTGCGGCTCGACGAGGACGAGTTCGCGGCGAGCGGCCTCGCCGCCTCCGACCCGGAGGCGGCGGCCCGTGCCGTGGTGGCCCTCGACGAGCTGGAGCTGCTCGGCCGGGAGGGCCTGATCGAGCTGCTCGGCTGACGCCGTTCGACGGGGTTGACGCAGTTCGAGGGGGTTGACGCAGTTCGAGGGTGTTGACGCCGTTCGACGCGGTTACCGCAGTTCGACGTCCGCCTGCTCGGCGGCGAGGAAGCCGGGCAGCGGCAGGCCCGACGCGCCGGCCGTGAGCTGCAGGAGGGTGGCCTCCACCCGGGCGGCGCCCGGCCGGTAGGCGGGGTCCTTCACGACGGCGCTGTTGGCCCAGGTGTGGAGGTGTCCGTCGCAGACGGCGCGGGTGCCGCCGATGCCGGTGGAACGGCTCCCCTGCTTGAGGGTGGAGGAGACGAAGACGGGCCCTTCGCTGTCGTCGAGGCAGCGGTACGTGCCGGAGACGGTGACCGTGCTGTCGGCGCCGAGGATGCCGTACGCGTCGACGGTGAGGCCGTCGGCCCCTTCCGCGTGGGCGAGAGGGGCGACGGCGGCGGTGAGCAGGGCGGCTGCGGCGAGGACGAGTCGGACGCGCATGGATGAGGGTCCCTTCGGATGTGGGGGGGAAGACGCTGCCCGCCAGGGATACCGGATCCGGCCGCCGACCGTCCGAAACTCACCCCATCGGGGGCGAGTTGGAACGCCGGTACGCATACCGTCGTACGGTCAGTGCGGGGCGCGCCGGGCGGTCACCCTCCTCACCAGCGGCCAGGCGAGCAGCAGCAGGACGACCGTGTAGACGGTGACCGAGAACGGCGTGTTCAGCAGGCCGGTCAGGGAGCCGTCGCTGATCTGGAGGGCGCGGCGCAGCTGCTGTTCGGCGGCCGGGCCGAGGATGACGCCGATGACCGCCGGAAGGACCGGAAGGCCGTAGCGCCGCATCCCGAGTCCAATCAGGCCGATGACGAGCAGCACGACCAGGTCGAGGGCCTCGCCGCCCACCGCGTACGCGCCGACGGCGGCGAAGAAGAGGATGCCGGCGTACAGGTACGGGCGCGGGATGCGCAGCAGCTTGGCCCAGACGGGCGCGAGCGGCAGGTTGAGCGCGAGCAGCAGCACCATGCCGACGAACAGCGAGGCGATGAGGCCCCACACCAGCTCGGGCTCCCGCTCGAAGAGCAGCGGTCCCGGCTGGATGCCGTACTGCTGGAACGCGGCCAGCATCACGGCCGCGACGGCCGTCGTGGGCAGCCCGAGGGTCAGCATGGAGACGAGCGTGCCGGCGGCGGAGGCCGAGGCCGCCGATTCGGGTCCGGCCACGCCCTCGATGGCGCCCCTGCCGAACTGGTCCTTGTGCTTCGAGAGCCGCTTCTCCGTGACGTACGAGAGGAAGGTCGGGATCTCCGCGCCGCCGGCCGGGATCGCGCCGAACGGGAAGCCGATGAGGGGACCGCGCAGCCAGGACTTCCAGGTGCGCCGTACGTCGTCCTTGCCGAGCCAGGGGCGGCCGACCGGGATGGCCTCGCCCGAGGTGCGGCGCAGGTGCGCGGCGACCCACAGGGCCTCGCCGATCGCGAAGAGGCCGACCGCGACGATGACGACGTCGATGCCGTCGGCGAGCTGGAGCGAGCCGAAGGTGAGGCGCTGCTGCCCGGTCATCTGGTCGAGGCCGACCAGGCCGATGGTGAGGCCGATGAGCAGCGAGGCGAGGCCGCGGATGCGGGAGGAGCCGAGGACGGAGGTCACCGCGATGAAGGCGAGGACCATGAGGGCGAGGTAGTCGGGGGCGCCGATGTCGACGGCGAGCGCGGCGACGGTCGGGGCGAGGACGACGAGCAGGATCGTGCCGATCATGCCGCCGGCGAAGTGGCCGATGGCGGCGGCCGCGAGGGCCTGTGCGCCGCGCCCGGACTTGGCCATCGGATTGCCCTCGATGGCGGCGACGACGGCCGCGCTCTCGCCGGGGGTGTTGAGGAGGATCGAGGTGGTGGAGCCACCGAACATGGCGCCGTAGTAGATGCCGGCGAACATGATGAACGCGCCGGTCGGTTCGAGTCCGTAGGTCACCGGGAGCAGCAGGGCGACGGCCATGGCGGGGCCGATGCCGGGCAGGACGCCGATGGCGGTGCCGAGGAGCACGCCGATGGCGGCCCACAGCAGGTTGATCGGGGTGAGGGCGGTCCCGAAGCCGTCGATGAGGGAGTTCAGGGAATCCACGGGTCAGATCACTCCCATCAGCGGGCCGCCGGGCAGCGGGACGCCGAGCAGCCGGTCGAAGACGACGTAGGTGAGGAGGGAGAGGGCGGCCGCGATCAGCGGGGCGCGGGTGAGGTGGCGGCTGCCGAGGGCGTACGCCGCGCCCCAGAAGAGGAGGGCGCTGGCCACGGGGAAGCCGAGGGGGCCGATGAGGACGGCGAAGGCGAGGAAGACGCCGGCGAGGAGCAGGACGGTGCGCCAGTCGGCGGGTTCGGTCAGGTCGACGTCCTCGCCGCCCTCGGCCTGTCCCCGGCCGCCGCGCAGCACGTCGACGGTGAGGAGGACGGCGACGACGAGGAGGCCGCAGCCGACGACGAGGGGGACGGTGGCGGGGCCGACGGGGCCGCGTCCGGAGACGTCGGCGTCGAGGGTGAGGGCGTCGGTGAGGACGAGGACGCCGAGGAGGAACAGCAGAGCGCCGACGCCGAGTTCGGACCGCCCGCGCAGCACGTTCTTCACGGTGGTCTTCGCGGTGGGCTTCACGGTGGTGGTCACAGGCCGAGCTCCTTGAGGACGGAGCCGACCCGCCGGTCCTGCTCGGTGAGGAAGGTGCCGAACTCCGCGCCGGGCAGGAAGGCGTCGTTCCAGCCGTGGGTCTTCAGCGACTCGCGCCACTGCGGGGAGCCGTGCAGCTCGGTCACGAGGGTGACGAGCTTCTGGCGTTCGGCGTCGGAGAGGCCGGGCGGGGCGACGATGCCGCGCCAGTTGGTGAACTCGGTGTCGAGACCGGCCTCGCGGAGCGTGGGGGCGTCGAGGCCGGGGACCCGCTTCGGGCCGGTGACGGCGAGGAGGCGCAGCTCCCCCGCCTTGATCTGGTCGAGGTACTCGCCGACGCCGGAGACGCCGAAGCCGACCTTGTCGCCGAGGATCGAGGCGAGGAGCTCGCCGCCGCCGTCGAAGGGCACGTAGTTGACGTCCTTCGGCGCGATCCCGGCGGCCTGGGCCATCAGCATCGGGGCGAGGTGGTCGGGGCCGCCGGGCGAGGAGCCGCCGCCGACGGGCAGCTTGCCGGGGTCCTTCTTCCAGGCCGCGAGGAGCTCCTGGATGGTCTTGTACGGGGAGTCCTTGCCGACCACGACGATGTCCTGCTCCTCGGTGAGCCGGGCGATCGGGGTGGTGTCGGCGAGGGTCCTGGGCGTCTTGTTGGTGTGGACGGCGCCGACGACACCGAGGCCCATGGACATGGCGAGGCGGCCGTTGCCGCGCTCGCCGACGAGCCGGGTGAGGCCGACGGTGCCGCCCGCGCCGGGCAGGTTGAAGACCTCGACGTCGCCGGTGAGGCCGGCTTCCTCGGCGTTCTTCGCCGCGGTGCGGGCGGTGATGTCGTATCCGCCGCCGGGGGTGTTGGGGACCATGAAACGCAGGCCGGGTATCGCGGTGCCGGTGTCGGAGCCGGTGCCCGGGGTGAGCAGCGGTGGACCGACGAGGACCAGGAGAGCCGCCCCGAGGAGGGCGAAGGGGGTGCGCAACCGCACGTGTGCCGCCTCTCGTTCAGAGGGAAGGGGGGTGTGAGGTGGCCCACATGTTGCCCTCGCGTGAGGAAGCTGTCTCTCTTCCGCAATCAACGGACGTTGTGGTCGTTGTGGTCGGGACCTACCGTGGGTCGGCGTGACGAAGGTGCTGGTCGTGGACGACGACTTCATGGTCGCCAAGCTGCACTGCCGCTATGTGTCGGCGGTGGCGGGCTTCACCGTGGCCGGGGTCGCGCACAGCGGCACGGAGGCGCTCCGCGCGGCCGAACGGCTCCGCCCCGACCTGGTGCTCCTCGACGTCTTCCTGCCCGACATGGACGGGGTCCGGGTGCTGCGGGAGCTGCGCGCGGCCGGGCTGGGCATGGACGCGCTCTTCATCACGGCGGCGCGGGACGTGGGCACGATCCGCTCGGCGCTGCGCGCCGGGGCCCTGCACTATCTGATCAAGCCGTTCACGCAGGCGGCGCTGCACGAGCAGCTGCGGCATGTCGCCTCCCTCCGCAGCCGCCTCGACGAGCTCGACGAGGCCCGGCAGGAGGACGTCGACCAGATCTTCGGCACCCGCCCCCGCGGCTCCCGCGAACTCCCGAAGGGCCTCGCCGCGCACACGGCCGACCTGGTCGACTCCGTCCTGCGCGCCCACCCTGAGGGCCTGTCGGCGACGGAGTGCGCCGAACTGGGCTCCCTGTCCCGCGTGAGCGCCCGCCGCTACCTGGAGTACTTCGCGGAGACGGGCCGCGCGGAGGTCACGCTGCGGTACGGGGGGACGGGCCGCCCGGAGCGGCGGTACCGGCGGTTGGGCTAGCCGTTCCTCAGAGGGCTCTTTCCTCCGCCTTAACGGGGTCCTAAGGGCCGTCATCCGTGCTTCTTCCGGGGCTAGTTTGCGGGGCGTTCCCCCTCCGAAGGAGTACCCCGTGAGCTCACGCCGTACTGTCGCCGTCACCACCGCCGCTCTGGTCCTGTCCGGACTCGCCGCCTCTCCCGCTCTCGCGCACGGGTCGATGACCGACCCGGTGAGCCGGGTGTCGGCCTGTTACGCGGAGGGGCCCGAGGCGCCGAAGTCGGCGGCGTGCAAGGCGGCCGTGGCGGCGAGCGGGCCGCAGGCGTTCTACGACTGGAACGGGGTGAACATCGCCGACGCGGCCGGCCGGCACCGGCAGTTGATCCCGGACGGCAAGCTGTGCAGCGCGGGCAACGACAAGTACCGCGGGCTCGGCCTGGCGCGGGCCGACTGGCCGGCGAGCGGCATGACGTCCGGTGCGCACACCTTCCGGTACAAGGGGACCGCCCCGCACAAGGGCTCGTTCGCGCTGTACGTGACGAAGGACGGGTACGACCCGTCGAAGCCGCTGAAGTGGTCGGACCTGGAGGAGCAGCCGTTCGTGACGGTGACCGACCCGCGGATGGAGAACGGCGACTACGTGTTCCAGGGGACCGTGCCGCAGAAGTCCGGCCGTCATCTCATCTACTCGATCTGGCAGCGGTCCGACTCCCCCGAGGCGTTCTACACCTGCTCGGACGTGGTGTTCGGGCAGGACGGCGGCGGTACGGCCCCGGCGTCGACCGCTCCCGCCCCGACCACCCCCGCGCCCACCGCCTCCGCGCCCACCGAGGAGCAGATCGAGGACGGCGCGGACGAGTCGACGGTCGAGCACGGCGGGCACGGGGGTCACGGCGATCACGGGGCGACCCCCGACGCCCCCGCCCCCGCCCCCGCCCCCGCCCCCGGTTCGCCTTCCGGTGTGGCGCTGGCGGAGACGGGCGGCGACGCCACCACCCCGTATCTCGCGGTCGGTGGCGCCGCCGTGCTCGCGCTCGGTGCGGCGGTGCTCTTCGGGACGGCCCGGCGGCGCCGGACCCGGGGCTAGCCGACCACCGAGAGGCAGGTGGTCGGGGTCGCGTGGGCCGGGTCGAGGGCGTTGGCCACCTCGTGGAAGGTGACCCGGTCCACCGTGCCGATGGCCACGTGCTCGGACAGGTCGAGCGCGCACTTGTCCTGGATGAGGACGTTGGTGACGTTCGGGCCGGTCAGGAACTGGGAGCGGTACGGGGTGACGACCTCGTCGTACTGGCTCGCGATGACGTGGTAGCGGACCCCGGGGACGGTGTCGCCGCCCTCGTTGAGCTTCGTGATGAAGGCCGAGCCGGCGATCTGGTCGGCGAGGCCCGGGGTCGCGGAGCTGATGAGGTCCTCGGCGCCGGGGAAGTACGGCAGGAGCTTGGTGAGGCCGCTCAGGGTGGTGCCGTGGTTGTCGGGGGCGATGCCGACGAGCGTGTTCACCTTCTCGGCCCCGCCGAGGAACTTGAGGTACCAGCGGGGCATCATGCCGCCCTGCGAGTGTCCGACGAGGTCGGCCTCGGGGGCGCCGGTGGCGGCGAGGACCCGGTCGACGTAGGTGTCGAGCTGTCCGGCGGAGGCGGCGATGGGGCCGAGCCCGTTGAAGAGGGGCACGCCCGGCAGCTGGCCGTAGTCGAGGGAGAAGACGCAGTAGCCCCGGTTGACCAGGTAGGGGGCGAGGGCCAGCCAGTTGTCGACGGCGTTCCCGAAGGTGCCGTGGACGAGGACGACGGGGCGCGGGTGCGCGGCGGAGGGCTTGCAGGAGAAGTCGTTCCAGCCGCGGCTGGGGGCGGTGTCGGCCTGGGCGGCGGCGGTGGGGGCGAGGGTGGCGGCGGCGGTCAGGAGCAGGACGGACAGCGCTCTGACCGCGTGCTTCCAGGGCTTCCGGGGCAGCATCGGGCGATCTCCTTGCGGCTCAAGGGGAAGGTGGGGGTGCTGTGCCCTGCGGTCCGGACCACAAGTGGGGATGCTCTCCAGCCAAGCTACGCACGGGTAGCCTCGACTGGGAAGTTACGCGTCGGTAAAAAGTGATGTGTCGTCACGAGGCGCCGACGGGCGCGCGGTCAGCCGTTCGGCCTCCATCCGGGTCAGCCATTCGGCCCCCACCCGCCTGCGGGAACCCCTCCGACCCCGGAGCGTGGGGGCATGAGTCTCGTCGATGAACTGAAAAGCGCCGTCACCCCCCGAGCCGCCCTGCTGGTCGTCGGCGTCTTCGCCCTCCAGCTCCTGTTCATCGCCTCGTACGTCGGGGCCCTGCATGATCCGAAGCCCACGGACGTCCCCTTCGGCGTGGTCGCCCCCGGGCAGGCCGCGACCGTCCTGGAGGACCGGCTGGAGAAGCTACCCGGCGATCCCTTCGACCCGCGCGTGGTCGCGGACGAGGCCGAGGCGCGGGACCAGATCCTGAACCGGGACATCGACGGGGCCCTGATCGTCGACCCGCGGGGCCGCACCGACACCCTGCTCGTCGCCTCCGGCGGCGGAAAGGTGCTCGCCGTGACCCTGGAGGCGATGATCACGAAGCTGGAGGCGGCCAACCAGCGCCTCGTGCGGACCGTCGACGTGGCCCCCTCCTCCTCCCAGGACTTCAACGGCCTCTCCGCCTTCTACCTGGTCATCGGCTGGTGCGTCGGCGGCTACATCTGCGCCGCGATCCTGGCGATCAGCGCGGGCGCACGGCCCGCGAACCGGGAGCGTGCGATCATCCGCCTCGGGGCCCTGGCGCTCTACGCGGTCCTCGGCGGTCTCGGCGGCGCGATCATCGTCGGTCCGATCCTCGGCGCCCTGCCCGGCAGCGTCGCGGCTTTGTGGGGCCTGGGCACCCTGGTGGTCTTCGCCGTCGGCGCCGCCACCCTGGCGCTCCAGTCCGTCTTCGGGATCGTCGGCATCGGCCTGGCGATCCTGCTCATCGTGATCGCGGGCAATCCCAGCGCGGGCGGCGCCTTCCCGCTGCCGATGCTGCCGCCGTTCTGGAGGGCGATCGGCCCGTACCTGCCGCCGGGCGCGGGCACCTGGGCGGCGCGTTCGATCGCGTACTTCAAGGGCAACGACATGACCGCCTCGATGGTGGTCCTGTCGGTGTGGGCGATGGTCGGCGCGGCCGTGACCCTGGTGATGTCCTCGGTGAAACGGGAGCCGACGGCGGAGCGGATCCCTCCGGAGGCCCCGGAGGCTCCGGAGCGTTTGTAGAAAAGATGCACAAGGCCCCCCGCGCCGCTACGGGGGGCCTTGTACATACCTGGACCGGGGGGATCAGTAGACGTTGACCCCGTACGCGCTCAGCGCCTCCGTCACGGGCTGGAAGAAGGTCGTCCCGCCCGAGGAGCAGTTGCCGCTGCCGCCCGAGGTGAGACCGATCGCCTTGCTGCCCGAGTAGAGCGGGCCGCCGGAGTCGCCGGGTTCGGCGCAGACGTTGGTCTGGATCATGCCGTAGACGATGTCGCCGCCGCCGTAGTTCACGGTGGCGTTGAGGCCGGTCACCGTGCCGCTGTGGATGCCGGTGGTGGAGCCGCGGCGGGTGACGGACATGCCGACGGTGGCGTTGGCGGCGCTGGTGATGTCGACGCTGCCGACCGTGCCGGACTTGGTCACCGAGGTGTTGGTGTAGCGCACGATGCCGTAGTCGTTGGTCGGGAAGCTCGACCCGGCGGTGGAGCCGAGGACGGTCGAGTGCGAGGAGTTGGACCACCAGGTGCCCGCGCCGTCGGTGCAGTGGCCGGCGGTGAGGAAGTAGTAGTTCCCCGCGCTGTCCTTGACGTTGAAGCCGAGCGAGCAGCGCCAGCTGCTCGCGTAGATGGCGTCGCCGCCGGAGATCAGCTTGTTGAACGTGCCGGGGGTGCGCTCGATGCGCAGCGCACCGGCGTTGGCCCCGGCCTTGTGCTTGATCCTGGCGATCTCGGCCTGGGAGACGGTGGAGTCGGCGGTGACGACGACCTGGCCGGTGGCGGTGTCGACGCGCCAGGCGGTGCCGGCCACGTCGGCGGCGAGGACGGCGTCGCCCGCCGCGGAGAGCTGGGTGGCGCTGAACGTCTGCGCGGAGTCGGCGCTGGCGGTGGGGACGCCGAGCGTCGCGGCGGCGGCGACGAGACCGGCGGTGAGGGCGAGCAGCCGGAACTTCTTCGTGGGGGTGGTCACTTCTTGTTCCTCCTGTGGGGGGGGATCAGTGGGTGTCCGTGCGGGGATCAGAAGAGGCTGACGTTGTACTTGGCGAGGGCCTCCGGCACAGGCTGGAAGAAGGTGGTGCCGCCGGTCCGGCAGTCGCCGCTGCCGCCGGAGGTGAGGCCGAGCGCCTTGGTGCCGTCGTACATCGCACCGCCCGAGTCGCCGGGCTCGGCGCAGACGTTGGTCTGGATGAGGCCCTTCACGGTGCCGCCGCTGGAGTAGTGGACGGTGGCGTTGAGGCCGGTGACCGTGCCGCCGTGGGTGCCGGTGGTGGAGCCGGTGCGCTTGACGGACTCGCCCACGTAGGCGTCGGCGGCGGTGAAGCCGCCGGTGTGGGTGAGCGAGGCGTTGTCGTAGCGGACCAGGGCGTAGTCGTTGCCCGGGAAGCTGGAGCCGACGGTGGCGCCGATCAGGGTCGACTGCGCCGAGCTGGTGTACCAGGCGTTGGCCACGTTGCCGCAGTGGCCGGCGGTGAGGAAGTAGTACGTGGAGCCGCTGCGCACGTTGAAGCCGAGCGAACAGCGGTAGCCGCCGCCGTAGATGGCGTCCCCGGCCGCGAGCAGGGGCTTGAAGACGCCGGGGGTGCGCTGGACCCGGAGCGCCCCGGCGTCGGCGCCGGCCGCTCTCCGGATCTTGGCGAGTCCGGCGTCGGTGACGGTGGAGTCCGCGGTGACGACGACCCGGCCCGATGCCTGGTCGACGTACCAGGCGGTGCCGCCGACCCCGGCGGCCTCGACGGCGGCGTCGGCGCGGGCGAGCTGGGCGGCTCCGGCGGGGCCGGGCACGGGGGCGGCCTGGGCGCCGGGGAGTCCGAGGGCGGTCGCGGCGGCGAGGCCGGCGGCGACGGCGAGCAGACGGGTGCGGGTGTTCCTCACTTTGCTCCTCACATTTCTCCTTCTGGGAAAAGCGGAGGGGCCCGTGGATGACGGGCCCGTGAGGCGCCATCAGGTGACGTGTTCCTGACATGCACCGCCAGTGATAGTGGCCCTCCCGGAGCGGACGCACAAGACCGCCGTACGGACGGGAGCCCCCGGCCTTCCCGGCCGGGGGCTCACCGCCGCGGAAAAAACCTGGTCAGGCCGGGTTCAGCCGCCGCTCCCCCGCCGCCACGGCGGTGTCGAGCGTGTTCCCGGGCGGCGGGAAGGGGCAGATGAAGTGGTCCGCGAAGGCACACGGCGGCAGCAGGGCGCGGTTGAAGTCCACCGTCACCGAACCGTCCGACGCCGGGGCCTCGGGCCGCAGGAAACGGAAGCGGTAGCTGTCGCGGCCGCTGGTGGCGTCCGCGAAGACCGCCCACAGGGTGCCGTCGTCCTCGACGGCCACCTGCAGGACGTGCTCGCCGCCGTGCAGCTCGAAGACCAGCTCCCCGGAGAGCCCGAGACCGCGCTCCCGGCCGTCGGCGTTCTCCACCCGCACGCTGCGCGTCTCGGCGTACGGCCGGAACACACCGGGCACCACCCAGCGCTCGTCGTACGGGGTGGCCTCGATGCCCCGGAAGGCACTGCGCGCCTCCGAGCCGGGGTCGAAGTCCCGTACGGCCCAGAGCCCTTCGCGCCGCAGCACCACGAGCCGCCGGCCCGCCGACTCGACCCGGGACTCGTGGATCGGGCCGTGGTCGGCGGTGAGCCGGACCGTGCCGGCGAAGGGCTTGCCGTCGACGGTGAGCCCGTCCTCGGCGCCCGCCGTCAGGACCACCTCGTCACCGTCCTCCCGCCACTCGCCGGGAACGGCCGGAATGCGCCCCTCGGGGAAGTCGGCGAGCCAGTGGGTGCCCGTGAGGGAGAGCGGGCCGTACGAGGAGGCGACGGCCGCCTCCCGCTGCTCGTGCCAGTGCTGCCAGTCCTGCTGTGGATCCGTGCTCATGGTGTGTCACCTTTCCATACGGGCTCGGGAAGCCCGAGGTGCGACCGCAACGTGGTGCCCGCGTACTCCGTACGGAAGACCCCGCGTTCCTGGAGCAGCGGCACGACCCGGTCGACGAAGTCGTCGAGGCCGCCGGGGGTGAGGTGCGGGACGAGGATGAAGCCGTCGGCGGCGTCCGTGGCGACGAACTCCTCCAGGGCCGCCGCGACGGTCGCCGGGGAGCCCACGAAGGACTGCCGGCTGCCGGTCTCGATGACGGTCTGCCGGATCGAGAGCCCCTTCTCCTCCGACAGCGCCCGCCACTTCCTGGCCACCCCCACCGGGTCGGCGACCCGCACCCGGCCCTGGACGAGCACGGAGTCCGGGTCGGGATCGATGTCCGGAAGCGGCCCGTCGGGGTCGTATCCGGACAGATCGCGGCCCCAGACCTGTTCGAGCGCGAGGATCGCGTTCTGCGGGGAGACCTGCTGCCGACGGATCTCGGCCGCCCGCTCCTGTGCGTCGGCATCACTGTCGCCGAGGACGTACGTCACCCCCGGCATGATCTTCAGGTCGTCGGGCCGCCTCCCGTACCGGGCGAGCCGCCCCTTGACGTCGGCGTAGAACTCCCGCCCGGCCTCCAGGGTGGAATGCCTCGTGAAAATCACATCAGCGGCGGAGGCCGCGAACTCCCGCCCCTCACCGGAGTCCCCGGCCTGGATGACGACCGGCTGCCCCTGCGGAGAGCGCGGTACGGGGAACCGGCCCTCGATCCGGAACTGGGGCCCGCTGTGCGCGAAGGTCCCCGGCTCCCCGCCCGGGGTCCAGGAATCCCACAACTCCCGCACCACGCCGAGGAACTCGGCCGCACGCGTGTACCGATCGGCGCGGTCCAGGAAGCCCCCGCGCCGGAAGTTCTCGCCGGTGAACGCGTCGGACGAGGTGACCACGTTCCAGGCGGCCCGGCCGGCACTCAGATGGTCGAGCGAGGCGAGCCGCCGGGCCAGTTCGTACGGCTCGTTGAAGGTGGCGTTCACGGTGGCGGCCAGACCGAGCCGGTCGGTGACGGCGGCGAGCGCGTTCAGAACGGTGATCGACTCGGGCCGCCCGACGACGTCGAGGTCGTGGATGCGCCCCGCGTGCTCGCGCAGCCGCAGCCCCTCGGCGAGGAAGAAGAAGTCGAAGAGCCCCCGCTCCGCGGTCCTGGCCAGATGCTCGAACGAGGAGAAGTCGATCTGCGAACCGGACCGCGGATCGGACCAAACCGTAGTGGAGTTGACACCGGGAAAATGCGCGGCGAGATGGACCTGCTTCTTGCCCCGGCTCATACGGACACCCCCGTCGTCGCGTACTGACTGACGGGCCGGGCGAGCCCCAGATGATCGCGGAGAGTGACACCCTCATAATCCGCGCGAAACAGCCCACGCTCCCTGAGCCGGGTCACGGTCCCCGCCACGAACCGCTCCAGATCCCGCTCGGGCACGGCCGGCACGAGGTGGAACCCGTCGACGGCGCCGCCCCCGTGCCAGCCGGCGATGAGCTCGGCGAGAGCCCCGGCCCCACCCTCGTACGCGTCGAAATCAACAGTCAGCGAGAGCAGAACGCGCAACTGCCCGGGATCCCGACCGTGGGCGCGGGCCCCCCGGTGCAGTTCGGCACGGAGGGCGGCGGCCTCCTCCGCCGAGGCGGCCCGGACGAGGGCGACATCGGCGTGGTGGGCGGCGGTGTCCCGGGCGGCGGGGCGGGTGGCGTCGACGACGGTCACCGGGTTGCCCTGCGGGGGCCGGGGCACGGTCGAGGGCCCCTTGACCGAGAAGGTCGCCCCTTGGAAGTTCACGTGATGCAGCTTGCGGCGGTCGATGAACCGTCCGGTGGCCACGTCCCGTATCTCGGCGTCGTCCTCCCAGCTGTCCCACAGCTTCCGGGACACCTCGGCGACCTCGCCCGCCTCCTGCCAGAGCTCGGCGGTGGGCGGCGCGGGACGACGGCCGAGGAGCCGGGCCTCGGCCCCGGTCGGGGAGACCGCGATCCGCCAGCCCGCCCGGCCCCGGCTCACCCAGTCGAGGGTGGCGACGGCGGCCTGGACGTGGAAGGGCTCGGTATGCGTGGTGGTGACGGTCGGCACGAGACCGACCGATCGGGTCTCGGGGGCGACCCGGGCGAGCACGGCGAGCGCGTCGAGACCGGGCCCGGCGAAGGAGTCGTCATGGGTGAGGAAGTCGAGCGCGGCGGCCTCGGCGAGCCGGGCGAGCGCGACGGTACGGGCGGCGGTGCCGGGGTCGGCCCGCCCGGAGCCGGCGACGAGCTCGGCGGCGAGGTGAAGCGGTCGGGTACTGGTCATACGGTCTCTCTCAATACGTGGCTCGGAGCAAATCCCGCCCCGGGTCCGGAAGACAACGACGGCGGGAGGGGCCGGGGACGGAGCGGGGAGGCGGTGTCCGGACGTAAAAGCGTCTTGAACTCGCGCGAAGCGCGGTGAGACGCACTCCGGACACCGCCTCCCCGCTCCGTCCCCGCCCCCGGCCCACCGGCCCGGGCCCGGGTGCGGAACGAGGTTCAGCTCTTGGTGCGGGGCAGCCCGGGCGGGTTGATCTCCGACTTCGGCACCGCCTCCGTGCTCAGCCCCCACCGCTTGAGGACCTGCGCGTACGTACCGTTCTCGATGAGGTGGTCGATGGCGGCGGCGTAGGCGGCGACGAGGCCGCTGTCCTTCTTCGTGGTGGCCGCGATCTTGCCCTGGAGTCCGGCACCGGCCCCGGAGAACTTGCCGACGGCCTCGGTCTGTCCGGCGGAGGCCACGTGGTACGCGACGGTGGGGTTGGGCCCGAGGTAGCCGTCGATCCGGCCGGACTGGAGGGCGAGGTAGTAGTCGGTCGTGTTGTCGTAGTACTTGATGTCGACGCCCTTGCGGCCGGCCTTCTCGTTCTGCTTGGACCAGTCGACGAGGATCTTCTCCTGGTTGGTGCCGGAGCCGACGGCGATCCGCTTGCCGGACACGTCCTCGGGGCCCTTCACCGTCCAGCCGGACCCCTTCTTCGCCTCGAAGGCGAGGTCGTCGAGCCGGTAGGTCGCGAAGTCGTACTTGTCCTTGCGCTCCTCGGTGACGGTGACGTTGGAGAAGACGGCGTCGTACTTGCCGCTGTCCAGACCGACGAAGAGGTTCTCCCAGGAGACGGGGTTGAACTCGGGCTTCAGGCCGAGGGTGTCGGAGACCAGGGTGGCGAGGTCGAGCTCGACACCGATCAGCGTCTTGTCGTCGGTGGCGCGGAAGGCGAGCGGCGGGTTGCTCTTGGCGGAGACGCCGAGGATCAGAGTGCCTCTCTTCCTGACGGCCTCGGGCAGCTTGCCGGCGATGGCATCGACCTTGGCGGTGTGGATGCGGTTCTGGTTGGGACCGACGTTGATGCCGGTGTCCTTCTGGCCCTCCGGCTTGATCTGCTCGACGGCGGCGTCGCCCGAGCCGCAGGCGGTGAGGACTCCGAGGGCGGTGAGCGAGGCGAGGGCGGCGAGAACGGTACGACGGGTCTTCATGGCGGTACTGCTCCTTTGATTGAACGGGGGGTCAGAGAACCTTGGAGAGAAAGGCGCGGGTCCGCTCGTGGCGGGGGCTGTCGAGGACCTCGGCCGGCGAGCCCTGCTCGACGATCCGGCCCTCGTCCATGAAGACCACGGTGTCGGCGACCTCGCGGGCGAAGCCGATCTCGTGGGTGACGACGATCATGGTGGTGCCGGAGGCGGCCAGGTCCTTGATGACGTCGAGGACCTCGCCGACGAGTTCGGGGTCGAGCGCGGAGGTCGGCTCGTCGAAGAGGAGCAGGCTCGGTTCCAGGGCGAGCGCGCGGGCGATGGCGACCCGCTGCTGCTGTCCGCCGGAGAGCTGCTTGGGGTAGGCCGCCGCCTTGTCGGCGAGGCCGACGCGTTCGAGCAGGGCCAGGGCCGTGGCCTCGGCGTCCTTGCGGGGCCGCTTCAGGGCCGAGACGGGCGCCTCGACGATGTTCTCGAGGACGGTGAGGTGCGGGAAGAGGTGGAAGTTCTGGAAGACGAAGCCGATCCGGGTGCGCTGCTTGAGGATCTCGCGCTCGCGCAGTTCGTAGAGCTTGTTCCCGGAGCGGCGGTAGCCGACGAGGACGCCGTCGACGCCGACCGTGCCGCTGTCGACCTTCTCCAGGTGGTTGATGGTCCGCAGCAGGGTGGACTTGCCGGAGCCCGAGGGGCCGAGGACGACGGTGACCTCGCCGGCCCGGACGTCGAGGTCGATGCCGCGCAGGACGTGGAGGGCGCCGAAGTGCTTGTGGACGGCGCGGATCTCGACCTTGGCGGTGGCGGCGTTCCCGTCGGCGGCCTCGGCGGCCTCTGCGGGGACGGCGGCGGGGTCGGCGGGGCCGGCGGTCTTGGTGACGGAGCTCATCGGGCGCTCCCCTTCGCGTAGTGGCGTTCGACGTAGTGCTGGACGACGGAGAGCACGGTGGTGAGCAGGACGTACCAGGCGGTGGCGACCATGAGGAGCGGGACGACACGTCCGTTGCGGCCGTAGACGACCTGGACCTGGTAGAAGAGTTCGCCGATCGCCATGACGGAGACGATCGAGGTGCCCTTGAAGAGCGAGATGATCTCGTTGGCGGCGTTGGGCAGGATCGAGCGCATCGCCTGCGGCAGCACGATCCGCCGCACCTGCCGGAGCCTGGGGATGCCGAGGGAGGCAGCGGCCTCCAACTGGCCCTCGTCCACGGCGAGTACGCCGCCGCGGACGATCTCCGCCGCGTAGGCCGCCTGGTGGAGGGCGAGCCCGAGGACGGCAGCGCTCATCTCGCCGACGAGGCCCATCGTGTCGAAGGAGAGGAAGCTCGGTCCGAAGGGGATGCCGATGCTCAGTTCCTTGTAGAGGTAGGCCAGGTTGAACCAGAAGAGCAGCTGGACGATGAGCGGGATGGAGCGGAAGGCCCAGATGTAGCCGAAGGCGACCGCCCGCAGGAACGGGCTGGCGGACAGGCGCATGAAGGCGAGAACAATGCCGATCGCGAAGCCGAGCGCGGTGCCGTAGAAGGTGAGCTGGAGGGTGATCCAGACGGCGTGGAGGATCGTCTCGGTGGTGAAGAAGGCGGCGAAGACGTCCCATTCCCAGCCGGGGTTGGTGACGAGCCCGTGGACGAACTGGACGAGCAGGACGGCGGTGGCGGCGACGGCCGCCCAGCGCCAGGGGTGGCGCACGGGTACGACGACGAGTGCGGGCGCGGTGGGCTCCGGCTCCTTCGTCACGGGGGCGGTGACGGGCGGATCGCTGGTGAGAGACATGGCGGTTCCTCGGAGAAGGGTGGGGCGGCGGGAGGTGCGGCGCGGGTCAGGCGCTCAGCGGAGCGGGGAGCCGACACTCCCGGTCGTGCAGGAAGGCGAGGGCGGTCCGCGCGGTGACGTCGTTCTGCCCGAAGGCGACCCCGCCGGTACGGGGCCGGGTGAAGGCGCTGCCGGTGCGGGCGGTGGTGTGCGGGCCGAGGGCGAAGCGGCGCGGGTGCGGGCGGCCGTCGTGCTCCAGGATCCGGCCGTCGACGGGGTCGACGACGAGGAGGCCGCCGGCGGTGGCGCGGGTCCCCTCCTCGTACAGGGCGCGGAGGAGCGGGCTGCCGCTGAGCTCCAGGGTGGGGTCGGGGATCCGGGCCTCGACGAGGGCACGGGCCTCGGTCCACTCCCCCGGCAGGGCGGCGGATCCGGCGCGGAAGAGACCGCGGTCCTCATCGGCCTCGACGGTGACCTGGGGGCCGAGGAAGCGGACGACGCCGGCGCGGGAGAGCGCGAGGAGCTGCCGCAGCCGGGGTCCTGGCGGTCCGGAGGCGAGGTAGCTGAAGAAGCCGTGCCACCAGCCGCCGGGGTCGAGGCGCTTGCCGAGCCGCAGGAGCTGGCCGTAGACGGAGAGCAGGCCGGCGAAGACGGCGGCGTCGGAGCTGTGGGCGGGGTCGTGGCGGCGGGTCACGTCCTGGGTGATGTAGTCGCGCAGGCCCTCCTGGAGGGCTTCGGCGGAGTCGTAGCGGATGCCGTCGAGGGGGTGGTCGAGGGCGTCGAGGTCGAGCCGGTCGGCGGGGTCGGGGACGGCGGCGGCGACGAGCGCGGCGAGCTCGGCCCCGCGGGGCGGCGCCTCCTCGTAGGCCTTCTCGAAGTCGCTCCAGGCGAGCGCGGTCCGCTCGGGGTGGGTGGAGAAGAGCCGGTGGTAGTGGGCCCAGCCGAGTTCCTTGTCGATGAGCGGCCACACATCACGACGGAAGTCGATCGATCCGGTGCGCCGGAGCAGGGCGTCGGTCTGCTCGGTGCCGAAGAAGCGGGGCAGCGGGGGCCGTTCGCCGTCGAGGACGTAGCCGATCTTCGAGTGGTACGGGACGCCCCGGCGTGATCCGACGTGCAGGACCGGCTCCTTGCCGGAGGGCACGTAGACGAGTTCGTCGCCCTCGCCCTCGTACCGTCCGCCGCGGCCCTCGGTGAGCAGCACCATCAGGTCGACGAAGGCGAGGCCGAAGCCGCGGACGAGGACGGGTTCGCCTGCGGGGAGGGCGGTGAGGTCGGTGTCGGCGGTGAAGTCGGGCGGGAGGTGGACGAGACCGTGGCGCTCGGCGAAGCCGGCGAGTCGCCGCTGCTCCGGGTCGGGTTCGGCGTCGAGGTGGCCGACGGTGAGGACGACGAGGTCGGCGAGGAGGGGCACGGCGCTGCCCTCCAGCCAGACCCGCTGGCGTCCGTCGCGGGGCCCGCTGATCCGCAGGGCGGTGGTGCGGTGCTCGTGGACGGTGACGGTGGCGGGCAGGGCGGTGCGGGCCCGCTCGTACACCCAGCGCAGATAGGCGCCCTGCTGGGGGCGGGTGGGGAAGGTGCGGCCGTCGATGCCGGCCCATTCGGCGAGGGTGGGTCCGGGGCGGACGGGTCCTTCGAGGTCCACGCTCTCGTCGGTGAACATCGTGACGTCCTCGGCCTGGGAGTTCATCCAGAGCAGCGGGGACTGCGCGGTGCGCCAGATCCGGCCGGGTCCCGGCGGGTGCGGGTCGACGAGGTGGACGTCGAGGGGCTCGTCGCCGTACAGCTCGGGCAGGTTGGCGGCGAGCCGTTCGAGGAAGCCGGTCCCCCGCGGCCCGGCGCCCACGATCACGAGGGAGGGGCTCGTGCTCATCGGGCACCGGCCGTTCCGCGGGCGTAGTGCCGCTCGACGTAGTACTGGCCGACGGAGAGGACCGAGGTGACGGCGACGTACCAGAGCGTGGCGACGAGCAGCAGCGGGATGACCTCGTACGTGCGGTGGTAGACGAGCTGGGTCGAGTAGAGCAGGTCCTGCACGGCGATGACGGAGACGATCGAGGTGCCCTTGAGGGTGCCGATCAGCATGTTCCCGGCGGGCGGGACGATGGCGCGCATGGCCTGCGGCAGCACGATCCGGGTGAGCCGGCACCACCGGCCGAGGCCGAGGGACTGGGCGGCCTCGATCTGGCCCCGGTCGACGGAGAGGATGCCGCCGCGGACGACCTCGGCGGCGTAGGCGGCCTCGTGCAGGGTGAGGCCGATGACGGCGACGGCGACGGGGCCGAGGAGGTTGACCGTGTTCACGCCGAGGATCTGCGGGTAGAGCACGCCGATGTTGAACCAGAAGAGCAGCTGGACCAGGATCGGGGTGGACCTGAAGAACCAGACGTAACCCCAACTCACCGCGCGGAGCACGGGGTTGGCGGAGAGCCTGAGGACGGCGAGCAGGGTGCCGAGGACGAAGCCGAGGACCATGACGAGGCCGGTCAGCCACAGGGTGAGGCCGAGGCCGCGCAGGACGGACGCGGAGGTGAAGTACTCGGCGACGACGTCCCACTGGAAGGCCTTGTTGCGGACGACCGAGACGAGGGCGAGCGCGAGCAGGACGAGGACGGCTCCGGCGGCGGTCCACTGGCCGGTGCGGCGGGTGGGGACGATGCGCGGGGGCGGTTCGGCCGGCGGGGCCGTGGAGGGGGTCTTGACGAGGGTCGCGGACATGCGAGGGCTCCGTGGATGCCAGAGGGCGGATCGAACACGGGATGCGCCTTCACACGCGCTGAGCCGCGGATCCGGGCCCCTCAGCCCGATCCGCCCTTCGAGGCTATGCGGTCAACACGGCCCGCTGTCAAGGGTGTCCGCACTGTGAGCCGTACGTCTCATCGTGGTTGACGCGGGAACGGATGCCTGTTCAACTGTGGCCATGCATCCGCAGCAGCTGGTCACGCGCTCCCACATCGACTTCGGTCGCGTGTGGTCCTCTTCCTGTTGAGCCGACCCTCTGCTTCTCCCTGCCCGCGTGCTGTTTTCCGCGGCGCCTTCACACCCAGGCCCTTGCTGAGCGCCTGAGCTCTCCCCTCCCCTCGCCTGCCCTTTTCCTCCTCCTTCGCCCTGAAGGCCCGCCATGACCTTCGCGTTGTCCGTGCACCGGACCACGACCACCGATCCCCTGGCCCGCCCGCTCCTCGACGAGCTGGCGTACGAGTACACGACCCGGTACGGCTCCGCGCACGATCTGAGCCGCTACCCGGCGGCGGAGTTCGCCCCTCCGCACGGCGCCTTCCTGCTCCTCCTGGAGCAGGGCCGGCCCGTGGCGGGCGGCGCCTACCGCCGCTACGACGAGAACACCGCCGAACTGAAACGGATCTGGACGCACTCGGCGCACCGCAGGCGCGGTCTCGCCCGCCGCGTCCTCACCGTGCTCGAACGGGAGGCCGCCGCCCGCGGCTACTCCCGCATCTACCTCACGACGGGGCCGCGCCAGCCGGAGGCCAAGGGCCTCTACCTGGCGAGCGGCTACCGCCCGCTCTTCGACGTGTCCGCCGATCCCGAATCGATCGGCCCGCTGCCGTTCGAGAAATTCCTGGAGAACCCGAAGCCATGAGTACGCGCACGAGTTCCGGCACCGCACGCACCGCCTTCGCCTTCGCCCTGATCACCGCGGCCGCGCTCGGCCTCACCGCCTGCTCGGGCGGCGAGCCCGCGACCGCCCCGGCCGGGGCCTCGGGAGCGCCCGGCGCGGCGAAGGGCGCGCTCCCGACCGAGGACGTGGCGGCGGCGGTGAAGAAGAACGAGGCGGCGGCGAAGCTGCTGCCCGCCGACGTGCGGCAGCGCGGCAGCCTGCGGATCGCCTCCGCGGTGGGGACCCCGCCCAGCTCGGCGTACCTGCCCGACGGCAGGACCGTCGTGGGGGTGGACGCCGACTTCTCGGCCGCCGTGGCGAAGGCCCTCGGCCTGGAGCTGAAGCGCGAGGTGGTGGGCTTCGAGGCGATCCTGCCGGCGCTCGGCAGCGGCAAGTACGACGTCGGCACGGGCAACTTCGGGGTGACCGAGGAGCGGCGGAAGACCATCGACTTCGTCACGTACGTCAACGACGGCCAGGGCTTCGCCACCCGCGCCGACTCCCCGCTGAAGGCCGTCACCGACCTCACCCAGCTGTGCGGCCTGAAGGTCGCGACGGGCGCCGGCACCACCTTCGAACGGACCCTGGAGCAGAACAAGGGCCGGTGCGCCGAGGCCGGGAAGCCGCCGTACGAGGTGAACGTCTTCAGCGAGACGGGGGCGGTCTGGATGGCGCTCCAGCAGGGTCGCAGCGATGTCGTGATGAGCACCATCAACGGCGTGCGGTACGCGGTGACGCAGCAGAAGAACGTGAAGTTCCTGAACGAGTACCGGCGCCTCGACGTCGGCTTCGCCTTCAAGAAGGGCACCCCGCTCGCGCCGGCCTTCCAGGCGGCGGTGAACGGCCTGAAGGCCGACGGGACGTACGACCGGATCCTGAAGAAGTGGGGGGTGACGGCCTCGGGCATCGAGGAGTCGCGGATCTCCCCGCCGGAGATCCCCGCGCCGAAGAAGTGACGGTACGGGGGCTCCGGCGGGGGTTGCCGACGGAGCGTCAGCAGCCGTCGCAGGGACAGCAGCAGCAGTCGCAGTCACAGCCGCCGCAGTCGCAACCGCTGCAGCCGCCGTCCCCGCAGTCGCAGTCGTAGCAGCACCCCTCGCGCTTCTTGCGGGACCAGGGGCCCTCGTACTTCTTGGCGCAGCAGATCTGGCAGGTGCAGAAGAGCCAAGTGAACATGGCGCACCCGGCGAGGAAGCCGCGCGGCTTGGGGGCCTGGGGCGCACCGCCGCCGAACTGCGGCGGCAGGCCGCCGGGGCCCATCGGGCCGCCCGCGCCCCCGCCGTAGGGGTTCCCGCCGCCCCCGTAGGGGTCGTACGGGCCGGCGCCCCCGTTCGCGTACGGATTGCCGGGCACCGGCCCCTGGCCCGCCCCCGGCGCCCCGTGCGAGCAGCTCGTCGTGCCGAAGGCGCGGTCGACCGAGGTGCGCAGCTCGTGGGCGAGGAGGACGTGGGCGAGCTTGCCGTCGGCGAACTCGGCGTCCTTGAGGGCGAGGCGGATGCCGTGGAGGGCGTCGTCGGCGAGCCGGCGGGCCTCCTCGCGGGAGGTGCCGGTGGCGGTGAGCGGGTTCCACGCTCCGGTCTCGGCGTCGGCGGCCTGGTCCTCGACGGCGTCGAGGAGGTGGGCGAGGCGGCCGAAGAGACGGCCCGCCTCGGCGAGCGGCGCCGCGTTCCCGGGGCGGCCGGCGAGGACGGCGGTGTGCGCGAAGGCGGCCGCGGTCGCCGTCTCGGTCGGCTCGGTGACGGTGAGCAGGGAGGTGCCGGATCCCGCGAGGGCCTCGATGCCGGTCTGGCGGTCGACGGCGTCGACGAGGACGGCGGTGTCGAAGCCGAGGTCCCTGCCCGTCCTGGCCCCGGCCCTGTCCCAGGAGCGGGCGACGCGGCGGGCCGCGGCGGCGACCGGCCGGCGGGCCAACAGGCCGTCCCGGTCGGCGACGTGGTCCCGTACCTTCGCGGAGGCGAGGACGAGCGAGACGGCGGCGGCGAGCCTGGCTCCCTCGCCGCGGGCGACGGGGGCGGTCCGCATGGCGCGCAGCGCGCAGGGCCCGGCGGTGCGGCGGCCGGCCTCGGTCACGCCGGTCTGAGCCTCCGTCAGGACCGAGACGATGAGGCCGTCGTAGTTGGTGACGACGCGGGCGAACTGGCCGTGGTCGGCGCGGAGAGCGAGGCAGAGGCCGCAGAGGTGGGCCATCCACTCGGTCTTGAGGCCGTCGGTGAGGCGGTGGGTGCAGGGTCTGACGATTCCGAACAAGGACTCCCCCGTGAGTCGTGGGCTGTGGCGGGCGAAGGTCCGCCGAGCGGCCCCGCGGCATCGTAGCGAGTGGGTCCGTTCACCCGTACGCGCCCATCGTCACCCTTGTAGCCCGACTTTCATATTTTCAGCTGCATGGCCCTCCGTCAGGGCCCGCATACCGCAAGTTTCCTGACGAATCGCCAGGAAACGCCCCTCACGTTCTGCACCAGTACCGTCACGAATCCCCTGCGCGGCGCCTATCCACTTGGCGCGCGATCCGCATCATGGACGACGATAGGGATTGCGGAACCACAAGTGACCGCGCTGAAAGGAGGCGTCCATGGGATCGGTGCGCAAGGCGAGTGCCTGGCTGGGACTCGTCGAGGACAACGACGAGCGTTACTACGACGACGAGTACGCCGACGGTGCCGAGGGCGGCGACGCCTGGGTGACGGACCCCCGGGTCCGGGTGGCCACGGACACCGCCGAGGAGCGGGGCCGCCGGATCGCCACCGTCTCCCCCGACGGCTTCCGGGACGCCCGGGGCATCGGCGAGCTCTTCCGGGAGGGGGTCCCGGTGATCGTGAACCTGACCGCGATGGAGCCGAACGACGCCAAGCGCGTCGTCGACTTCGCCGCCGGTCTCGCCTTCGGTCTGCGCGGCTCGATCGAGCGCGTGGCGACGCGGGTCTTCCTGCTGACCCCCGCCGACACCCAGATCGTCAGCGGCGAGACGGGCCGACGTCAGCAGGACGGTTTCTTCAACCAGAGCTGAGCGGGTCCGCCGGCCGGTCCTGGCACCTCCCGACGGGGTCGGGTCAGTGCGCCGGACGCCCCGAGCCGGCGGGCTCGATCGCTTCCCGCGTCGCGGGCACCCGAGGCCCGGCCGCCCCCGGGGAACCGGGACGCTCCGCGGCACCGTGCCCCTCCGAGGCGCCGGGCAGCTCCGCAGGAGCTGTGGGTGCCGTTTCCGGCGACCCCGCCGACCCGGCCGGCTCCGCCGCGTCCCGGTCCGGGCCCTCCGGGGCCGGACGCGCCCTCCGGGCCTCCCGCGCGTCGAAGGCCGCCTCCGGATCCACCGGGCATTCCATGATCTCCGGCAGTCGCCGGGCCATCAGCGCGCCCACGAGCAGCAGTCCGGCGCTCACGCAGAGCGTGACGTGCAGACCGGTCACGAAGGAGTGCCGGGCGGCCTGGTGCAGGGCCTCTCCCGCCGTGCCGCCGAGCTGATCGGCGACCTTGTACGCCTCGCCGAGCGAGTTCGCGGCGGCCCGGCTCGCCTCCGCGGGCACCCCGGGCACCGAGGCGAGCCCGGGGGCGTACGCCGCGTTCATCACGCTGCCGAGCAGCGCGATGCCCATGCCCGCGCCGAGCTGGTACGAGGTCTCGCCGATCGCGGCCGCGCCGCCCGCGCTGTGCTGCGGCGCCTCGCTGAGCATCGACTCGTACGCCGAGAAGAGCGTGGTCTGCAGGCCGAAGCCGAGCAGCACGAAGCCCACCGTGAGCAGCAGCGGCCGGTCGTGCTGTCCCATGAGGGTCAGCAGCAGCACCGCGGCGGCGGTGAGGACGAAGCCCCAGCCGACCATCCGGCGCGGCCCGACCCTGCGCAGGGTGTACGAGCCGGTGGCGCCGGCGGCCATGGCGGCGAAGGTCAGCGGGAGGAGCCGGAGCCCGGTCTCCAGGGGGCTGAGGCCGAGGACGAGCTGGAGGTACTGGACGGCGATGAGCTCCAGGCCGACCAGGGCCAGCATGCCGATGACGATGCAGCCGACCGAGGTGGTGAAGGCGGCCCGGGAGAAGAGCCGCAGGTCGATCAGCGGGTGCGGGCGCCGCTTCTGCCGCCGTACGAAGAGGACGAGGAGCGCCGCGCCGAGCAGGAGCGGCCCGGCGGTCGGAAGGGCGAGCAGCGGGTCGCCGGCCCCGGCGCGCTTGACGCCGAGGACGCAGCCGAGCACCCCGGCCGCGGCCATGAGCGCGCCGAGCACGTCCCAGGGGCCGTCGGCGGCGCCCTTGGACTCGGGGAGGAGGCGGCGGCCGAGCGGCAGGATCAGCGCCATCAGCGGAATGTTGATGAGGAAGACGGAGCCCCACCAGTAGTTCTCGACGAGGAAGCCGCCGAGCACGGGCCCCGTGGCGGCGCCGATCGCGGCGGTGGCGGTCCAGACGCCGATCGCGGTGGCGCGCTCCCGCCGGTCGGGGAAGACCGTCCGGAGGATGGAGAGCGTGGCGGGCATGATCATGGCGCCGCCGACGCCGAGCAGCGCACGGGCCCCGATGAGGACCGCGGGCTCGGTGGCGAGCGCGGCGACCGCCGAGGCGATGCCGAAGAGCGCGTAGCCGAGGAGGAGGATCCTGCGTCTGCCGACCCGGTCGCCGAGGGTGCCGAAGAGGATCAGGAGCGACGCGCAGACCAGGGGGTAGGCGTCGACGATCCAGAGCAGCGCGGTGGAGCTGGGGCGCAGGTCCTCGGTGAGCGAGGGGACGGCGACGTGGAGGATGGTCGCGTCGAGGGCGACCAGGAGCAGGCTGACGCAGAGGACGACGAGGACGACCCAGCGGTTGGCGCCGCCGTCGACGGCGGAACGCGTTCGCCCTTGGGCAGTGTTCGTCCTCGACATGTACGTACCTCCCGGTGAAGCTCTCGCGCTCGGTGGGCTGTGACCAGGGCGTATGCCCCTGGGGCGGCCCGGCATCGACGGGCGAGTGAGTCGTCAGCGTACGCGAGTTCAAGGCCCGAGCGCGTGGCGCAGCTCTCACCTCGACGGGGCTCGCGGTGTGGCGTACGCCACTCGGTGCGGACCGCGCGCCGCATGGAATTCCGCACGGACGTCTGTTTGGGGAAATTCCCGGGCGTTCAAACACCCTTCCGGAATCGCCCCCGCGGCAATAGGGGCGAAGGTCATCGGATTTCCCGACGGACGCCTGGAATAGACCACTCGATGAGACCCACTCCACATCACACGATCATCACGAAGGGAGCGGAACGACCGGGTCTGCTTCTCACTCCCTGTAACGTCGATTGGGTGCGTACCGACATCTTTGCCCGGCTGGACCGGGAGCCGGAACCGCCGAAGATAGAGGTCCCGCGGATGACCCGCACGCGTCTCGCCCTCTTCGGCGGGACGTCGGCGTTCTATCTCGCCATCGTCGTGGCCGTCCTGCTGTCGACGTGGCTGGTGACCCTCGACTGGAAGATCATGCTCTTCCGGCCGTACCAGCAGTGGCCCGAGATCCACGGCTTCCTCGACTACTACGTCGTCCTCGGCCAGCGCGGCCCCACGGCCGTCATGGTGGCCGCCTGGCTGGGCTGGCGCTCCTGGCGCCAGCACACCCTGCGCCCCCTGCTGTGCCTCGGTGCCGCCCTCCTGCTGCTGAACGTCTCGGTGGGCGCGGTCAAGATCGGGCTCGGCCGCCTCGGCCCCCACTACGCGACCCAGGTCGGCTCCGCCGAGCTCTTCGGAGGCGGCGACATATTCCCCTCGGGGCACACCGCCAACGCGGTCGTGACCTGGGGCATCCTGGCCTATCTGGCGACCACCCCGAGGGCCCGGCGCTATCTGTCGGCCCTCTCCGCGGTGGTCGCGCTCGGCGTCGGCCTCACCACCGTCTACCTGGGCACGCACTGGCTGAGCGACGTGCTGCTCGGCTGGGCCGCCGGGCTGCTCGTCCTGCTCGCGCTGCCCTGGTGCGAGCCGGTGCTTGCCGTGGCGGAGGCCAGGATCCTCGCCGCGCGCGACCGGGTGCGGGAGCGGCTGCGGGACCGTCGCCGGCTCGTGCCCTCGCTGCCCGTGGCCTCGGGAGGGCCGCGTCCGGTCCGGGAGCCGGTCCGCGAGCCCGTGCGGGAGCCCGTGGGGGTGGCCGGCGCCCGGCGCGCCCCCGCGACCCGCGGCTGACACGTACGCGAAAGGGCCCCGGCCATCCCGGCCGGGGCCCTTTCGCATGCGGTCCGGTCGGCTCCTCAGCCGAGCCAGCAGCGGGTGACGGTGCCGTCCTCGACCTCGAAGTTGATGCGCCCGGCCAGGTACTCCATGGTGATGATCGAGCCGGGCGGCAGGGACCGGACGGCGCGCCAGCCGCGGGTCCTGGCGAGCTGCTCGGCTCCTTCGGCGTCGAGGCCCACATAGGACTCGGGGGCGTCGCGGGGCGGTTCGGGAGTGCGCGAAGTGGGTGACATGAACCTCACGTTAGTCCCTCGGCGGTCACGCTTGTGTCACAAGTTCTCGACATATGTTTGCCCTGCTCACAACCGTTCGCGAGGCGGGTTTCCGGCCGTTTCTCCAGCAATTCCGAACGGCACCCGGCAGTTCGCACGAAGGGCTCGGAAGGGCGGCTGAGGCTCTTTCAATTCCCCTCTTCCCGCAGGCCGTCCCGAATTGTGTCGGCGACTCGCACCCGAGGCGCACACTCTTCCCTTACACAATGCTTACGCTGTCCGAACGCCCGGAGACGCGGAGCCGGGACGACGGCGAGGCGGAGGAAGCGATGGGCAACGGGACAGCGACCGCGACCGCCGAATCGGCCCGGCAACGGCACGGACGCATCCTGATCGACTGGGTCACCACGACCGACCACAAGAAGATCGGCCATCTCTATCTGGCCACCTCGTTCGTCTTCTTCCTGATCGCCGGGCTCATGGCGATGCTGATGCGGGCCGAGCTGGCCCGCCCGGGACTCCAGCTCGTCACGAACCAGGAGTTCAACCAGGCCTTCACCCTGCACGGCACGATCATGCTGCTGCTCTTCGCCACGCCCACCTTCGCCGGCTTCGCGAACGAGCTGGTGCCGCTGCAGATCGGCTCGCCCGACGTCGCCTTCCCGCGGCTCAACATGTTCTCGTACTGGCTGTTCCTCTTCGGCGGCCTGATGGTCCTCGGCTCGCTGCTCACGCCCACCGGCCCGCCCGCCTTCGGCTGGACCGCCTACGCCCCGCTCAACAGCCTGGAGCGCTCGCCGGGCATCGGCGCCGACCTGTGGATCGTGGGGCTCGCGTTCTCCGGCTTCGGCACCATCCTGGCCTCGGTGAACTTCCTCGCCACCATCATCGGGATGCGGGCGCCCGGCATGACCATGTTCCGGATGCCGATCTTCACCTGGAACGTCCTCTTCAACACGATCCTGGTGCTCGTCGCCTTCCCGGTGCTCGCGGCGGCGCTGCTCGTCCTGGAGGCCGACCGGCGTCTCGGCGCCGTCGTCTTCCAGCCCGAGAACGGCGGGGCGCTGCTCTGGCAGCACCTCTTCTGGTTCTTCGGCCACCCCGAGGTCTACATCATCGCGCTGCCGTTCTTCGGGATCATCAGCGAGATCATCCCGGTCTTCGCCCGCAAGCCGATCTTCGGCTACGCGACGCTCATCGCCGCCACCATGACGATCACCGGCCTCTCGGTGGTGGTCTGGGCCCACCACATGTTCGTGACGGGCGCGGTGCTGCTGCCGTTCTTCTCGATGCTCTCGTTCCTCATCGCGGTGCCCACCGGGGTGAAGTTCTTCAACTGGACCGGGACGATGCTGCGGGGCTCGCTCTCCTTCGAGACCCCGATGCTCTGGTCCGTCGGCTTCCTGGTGTCCTTCCTCTTCGGCGGGCTCACCGGCGTCATCCTCGCCTCGCCGCCGATGGACTTCCACGTCACCGACTCGTACTTCGTGGTCGCCCACTTCCACTACACGGTCTTCGGCACGGTCGTCTTCGCGACCTTCGCGGGCTTCTACTTCTGGTGGCCCAAGTTCACCGGCCGGATGCTCGACGAGCGGCTCGGGAAGATCCACTTCTGGACCCTCTTCGTCGGCTTCCACACCACCTTCCTGGTGCAGCACTGGCTGGGCGCGGAAGGCATGCCCCGCCGGTACGCCGACTACCTGTGGGCCGACGGCTTCACGGCACTGAACACCGTCTCCTCCATCGGCGCCTTCCTGCTCGGCGCGTCCACCCTCCCCTTCCTCTACAACGTCTGGCGGACCTGGCGGTACGGGGAGAAGGTCGACGTCGACGACCCCTGGGGCTTCGGGCGCTCCCTGGAATGGGCGACCTCCTGCCCGCCGCCCCGGCACAACTTCCTGTCCGTGCCCCTGATCCGCTCCGAGTCGCCCGCCTTCGACCTCCACCACCCCGAGTTCGCCGCGTACGAGCGGATGCGGATCAGCCCTCCGACCGGTCGAGAGACCGGGACAAGCGGTCCCTGAGCTCCCGCACCGCCCCCACGAGCTCCGGCGGCTCGACCACCTCGAAGTCGAAGCCCATGAACATCACGTGAAACACCATCACGTCCAGGCTGCGCGCCCCCGTCCGCAGCAGACAGGCGTTCTCGCCGTCCGCCGTCAGGACCCCGTCCAGCGGACCGACGACGGCGGCCGCCTCGGCGAGCGGGACGAAGAGCCGGACCGTCGCCTCCGTCGCATAGGCCGTACCGGACACGCCCTTCGCCACATAGGCGGCCAGGTCGTCGGCGGGCGGCTCGCGGGGCGGGAAGCGGGGGCCGTGCGGGGGCTTCGGCTCGATGCGGTCGACCCGGAACGTCCGCCAGTCGTCCCGGTCCAGGTCCCAGGCGACGAGATACCAGCGCCGCTCGGTGCAGACGAGCCGATGCGGTTCCACGCTCCGGCGGGTCGCGGTGCCGCCGTGGTCGCGGTAGGCGAAACGGAGCCGCTCACTGTCCCGGCAGGCGTTGGCCAACTCGGTGAGGACCGCGGGGTCGACGCGATCCCTGGGGGTACGCAGCAGGGGCACCGTGAAGGCGTTGAGCGCCCCGATCCGGCGCCGGAGCCGGCCCGGCAGCACCTGCTCCAGCTTCGCCAGGGCGCGTACGGAGCTCTCGCCGATCCCCTCCACCCCCTGCCCGGCGGCGGACCGCAGCCCCACCGCGACCGCGACGGCCTCCTCGTCGTCGAGGAGCAGCGGCGGCAGCTCGGCCCCGGCCCCGAGCTGGTACCCACCGCCCGTGCCGGGACTGGCGTGCACGGGGTAACCGAGCTCCCGCAGCCGGTCGACGTCCCGGCGCACGGTCCTCGGGGTCACCCCGAGCCGCTCGGCGAGATCGGCACCGGACCACTCGCGATGGGCCTGAAGCAACGAAAGCAGCCGCAACAGCCGCGCGGAGGTCTCCAACATGCCCCGAGTCTGCCAGCGCCCCGCCCACCCCGTCGCGGGCGGCACCCGTCCGGGGCGGTGCGCCCCGCCGCCCCCCGTTGTGGGCAATCGTTCCGCTGGGGCGGAACGGGTGGGCACAACGGACCCGCGCCCCGCCGGCGCCAGAGGCTCCCGCGCCCCGACCCGCACCACGGGGTGCGCCGCGCGGTCGGTGCGGGTCCAGGCGCGGAACGCCTAGGCCCGGCTGGGGGCACCGTCCCGTGTGCCCACCCGTCCCGCCCCAGCGGGACGATTGCCCACACGGGGGGCGGCGAAGGGCACCGCCCAGCCCGGGCGCAGGCACACGGCAGCGGAGCGACGCCCAGCCGGGCGCGGGTCACACGGGCGCGGGCGCAGCCCGCGCGGGCGGGGGCGAGGCCCCAGGCGGGGGCGAGGCCCCAGGCGGGCGCGGGGCCCCGGGCGGGGGGCGACGCCCAAGCGGGTGCAAGCCCCGTGGGTGGGTGTGTCAGCGCGCCGCGCCCCCCGTCAGCGGAGGCGGCGGACGAGGCGGCCCGCTCTCGCCTTCTCGGCGTAGACCGCGTCGATCACCCGGCCCACCGCCCGGTGAAGCCGGGCCCGCCCGGGAGCGTGCACCCGCCGCCCCGCGCCCCCCGCGACCAGCTCCGACCACAGCGCCTCGTGTCGCGCGGCGATCCGTGACGGGTCGAAGCGTTCGGAGGCGGTGAGGGCCGCGCGCCCGGCCTTGGCGCGGAGTTCCTCGGACTCGACGTACGCGCGCAGGGCCGCCGCGACGGCCGCCACGTCGTCGACCGGTACGAGCCGCCCGTCGACCCCGTCCTCGATGATCTCGCGCGGCCCGTGGGGGCAGTCGGTGGAGACCACCGGCAGTCCGCACCGCATCGCCTCGACGATGGTCATGCCGAAGGACTCCCGCTGCGAGGTCACCGCGGCGATCGAGCCCTTGGCCCACTCGGGTTCCATCGGGGTGACGGTCCCCATGAGGAAGACCTGCTCGCCGAGCCCGAGGTCCTTGATCTGCCGGGTCAGCGCGCCCTTGAGGTCCTGGACGGCGTCGCCGGAGCCGTAGATCCGCAGCTTCCAGTCGGGATGGTCGGCGGCCACGGACGCGAAGGCGTCGATCAGCACGTCGTACCGCTTGACCCGGGTGAGCCGGCCCGCCGCGACGACGGTCCTCGCCGCGGGGTCGGCGGGCGGCACGGCGGGCGCGGGCACGCTGTTGGGCACGGCCTCGATCCGTACGCCGGGCAGGCGGAGCTTCCGGTAGGCGCGGGCGTCGGCCTCGGTGACCGTGGTGACGGCGTCGAGGAGCGCGTACTCGTGGCCGATGTCGCGGCGCAGCCGGTAGCTGTGGCCGTCGAGGATCAGGTGCTCCTGGCCGACGAGGACCGGCCCCCTCCGGGCCTGCCGGGCGAGCTGCACGTTGAGTCCGGGGCGGGTGGCGACGAGGACGTCGGCCTCCACCCCGCGGAGGTACTCCCCGATCCGGGCGTCGGTGAGCGCGCTGTACTGCTTCCAGCGGCCGTCGCCCCGCGGGAAGACCTCGGCGGGGCGGTGGAAGTCGGGGTGGTCGCCGTCGTATCCGGGGCTGTCCTTGCGCAGGTCGACGAGGTGGCGCAGGGTCACCCCCGCCGGCAGGCCGAGGCGTGGACGGTCACGGTGGCGGAACACCGAGACGATCTCGACCTCGTGGCGTTCCGCCAGTTCCTCGGCGAGCGTGAACGTGGTCCGGATCGTGCCGCCGTAGTGGTAGCCGTTGTGGAGCAGAAAGGAGATACGCATCGCGCTGCCGGTTCCCCCCGGTCAGTCAGTCATTCATTCGGTCGGTCGGTGCTCGACTGTACTGCCGATGCAGAGGCGCTCGTTCACGGGCGGTAGCCGAGCTGGGGGACGGTCGCGCAGTTCTTCGCCATGTCGCCCTGGCTCACCCAGCCCCGCCCGTCCTCCCAACGGGCCACGGACAGACAGGTGTTCCGGGTCGCGGGCGGCCGCGCCAGGTGCTCGAACCGTACGGGGAGGAGGAGCCCGCGCGCGGTGTACGGCTCCGGACGGTTCATGTACTCCTCGACGCAGCTCCGGGTGAGCGCGCCCCGGGCGAGGCAGGAGCGGGCCGCGTCGGTGAACCACATCGCCGCCGCCCATCCTTCCAACTGCCATTGCGACAGGGCCCGGCCGCCCATCGCCGTACGGAACTCGCGGACCGCCGGCTGCCCGGTGTCCTCGTAGTTCCGGCTGGAGCCCGTCACCCACAGCGAGGCCCGACAGCCGGGGGCGCGGGCGTAGTCGCGGGAGACGGCCGAGGACCAGTTCTGCACGTTGGTCACCTTGGCGTCGACCCGGACCCCGAGCGTCTCCATCGCCTCGCACAGGCGCACGTTGCCGTGGGTGTCCATCGCGTCGAAGACGAGGTCGACGTGTTCGGCCCGCAGGTCGGCGGCGACCGCGCGGAAGTTGGGCAGGGCGAAGTCGACCTGTTCCTCGACGACCCGGTAGCCCTCGGTGCGGAGGCCGCGGGCGACGAGCCGGGCGTAGGCGGCGGAGGCGGCCTGGTTGTAGGAGACGACGGCGGCGGTCCGCGCGCCGAGCTTCTCGCGGAACCAGTGGTAGACCTCGGTCCCGCCGTACAGTGTGCCGCCCCAGCCGGGTGCGCGGCCGGTGCGCGGGGCGGAGCTGCCGTAGATGCCGTAGAGGTGCGGATAGGTGTCGTAGGCGGGGGTGAGGGGCTGGCCGCCGATGTCGGGGACTCCGGCCCGGGCGACGAGGGGTGCGCCCGCGTAGTTCAGGGCGGTGGTGGCCACGAGGGCGAAGACGCCGCGTTCGTCGATCAGCCGGTGCACGCACGCGTTGTTGCCGACGCCGCTGCCGCCGTCGTCGCAGGTCTCGACCTCGATCCGGCGTCCGTCGAGGCCACCGCGCGCGTTGAGGGCGTCGAACCAGGCGCGGGCTCCGTCGCGCGGGCCGGTGAAGGTCTCTCCGCCGACCGGGCTGGTGGTGCTGGTGATGATCCCGACGCGGAGCGGCTCACCGCCGGAGGGGTTGACGGTGGGCCGCGTTTCGAAGGCGCGTTCCGGGAGCCGGCTGCCGCATCCCGTGAGGAGGGCGAGCAGCACGGCCAGGAGCAGCGCCGTGACCGTCTCAGCAGCCCTGGACGGTGACACCGCTCAGCTCGACCAGCCCGCACAGGGTCTTCACGGAGACCTTCCAGGTGCCGTTCTGGAGGATGGAGGTGCCCTTGGAGCCGGGCAGGGCAGGGGACCCGCCGACCAGCAGGTCGTAGGTGACGTTCGCGCCGGTGGCCGAGGTGAACTCGATGCCGGTGACCTTCGCAGAGGTCATGGCCGCGTTCTTGTCGCCGGCGAAGGCGCCGAGCACCGGCCGCATCTGCTCCCCGTTCTCCAGGAGCTTCACCTTCTCGGCGACGGGGGTCTTCGGGTCGAAGAACGCCGTCCAGTTCTTGGTGATCTGGGCCTTGGCGGCGACCGGATCGGTGGGGGCGGTCACCGGCGGGGAGGAGGAGGCCGTGCCGCCGGTCTTCCCGCCGTTGTCGTCGGAGCAGCTCGCAAGGGCGGGCGCCAGGGCGAGGACGGCGACGGCCCCGAGGACCGCGAGACGGGAGCGTCCACCGCGTCGTTCGACGAGCATCTGCCTCACCACCGGGTGTCCCGCGCGTCCAGAGCCAGCCCGGAGCGGCTGGTGTTACCAGGGTGGGACGGATCGGGGCATAGTGCAAGGAAAGAGACAACAAGGGGAGGGGACGAGGGAGGCCTGCGTGCCGACATCGCGGTTCCTGCTGTGGAGCGGTCTCGCGGCGGCCGCCGGGGGCGCGGTGCTCTGTGCGCTCGGCTGGTACGGGATCTCCGGCGAGCGCTTCGCGGAGCGCCAGCTGCCCTATCTGGCCTCGTGCACGGTGCCGGGAGCCGCGCTGCTCGTGGCGGGCGCGGTCCTGGTCGGGGCGGCGGCGCTGCTTCCCGTACGCCCTCCGGAACCGCGCCGCCCCGCCGACGCGGAGGAGCCTCCCCCGCCCTCCTCGGAAGGCCCCCTCCTGCGGGTCCCGGGCGGGACCCTGGCGCACCGCCCGGACTGTCCGCTGGTGGCGGGCAAGGAGGAGGCCGTGGAGGCGGGGGACGCGGAGCTCGCGCCCTGCCCGGTGTGTGAGCCGTGGCCTCCCTGACGTACGAACTGACCCTCGCCGGCCTCGCGGTCGGCAGTGCCGCCGCGCTCACCGGCATCGGACTGGTCGTCACCTACCGGGCGACGGGCGTGCTGAACCTGGCGCACGGGGCCGTCGCCATGGTCTGCGCGTACGTGCTCCGCCAGCTGGTGGTCGGCTGGGGCTGGCCGCTGCCCCTGGGCGCCCTGGTCACGCTGCTGCTGATCGCCCCCGGCATCGGACTGGCCCTCGACCGGGGCGTCTTCCGCCCCTTGGCGCTGCGCGGCTCGAACCCGGCGCAGACCCTGGTGGCGACGATCGGCGTCTTCGTCCTCCTGGTGGGCGGGGCGGTGCTGCTGTGGGGCCCGGGGGCGCGGGACGACGCGCCGGTGCTCCTCGGCGACGATCCGTGGGCACAGCTCGCGGCGGTGATCGCGCTCGCCTGCCTGGTGGGGGCGGTGACCCGGTGGACACGGTTCGGCCGGGAGCTGAGGGCGGTCGTGGACAACCGCCCGCTCGCCGTCCTGGCGGGGATCGACGCGGACCGGGTCGCGGCGGCGGGCTGGGCGTTCGGCTCGTTCACGGCCGGGCTCACGGGCGTGCTGCTCGCCCCGTACGTACGGCTCGACCCGTACGGGATGCCGCTGCTCGTGGTGGAGGTCATCGCGGTCGCCGTGATCGCGAGGATGAGGTCGCTGCCGATCGCGGTGGGTGCGGCACTCGCGATCGGGGTGGCCCAGGCGCAGCTGACCCGGCTGCACCCGGAGGGCTGGGCGGGACCGCTGCTGCAGGCCGTCGGGGCGAACCTGTTCGTGGTGGCGCTCCTGGTGGCGGCGCTGGTCCTGCCGGGGGTGGGCGGCAAGGGCCGGGACGCCCTGCCGCCGCCGACACGCGCCACGAGGGTGCCCACGGCCCTGTGGCTGGTCGTAGGCGTCCTGCTCCTCCTCCCCCTGGGCCTCGCGGGCTCCGACCTGCACACGGCGGTCCAGGTCCCGGCGCTCGCCGTGATCCTGCTGTCCCTCGTCGTGGTGGCGGGCCGGGGCGGCCAGATCGCGCTGGGCCAGGCGGCGTACGCGGGCCTGGGCGCCCTGTTCACGGCGCTGCTCGCGGCGGCCGGGGTCCCCACGCTCCCGGCCCTCGGCCTCGCGGTGCCGATGGTGGCGGCCACGGGCCTGGTGACGGGCCGGCCGGCGATCCGGCGGCACGGCCTGGCGCTCGCCCTGGCGACCCTCGCCGTGGGGGTGGCGGTGAGCCGCTTCGTCCTCACCCAGCCGTACGCGACGGCGGGCGTGGCCCTGGGCCGTCCGGCGGGCTTCTCCGACGACCGCGCCTACTACGCCCTGGAGCTGGTCGTCCTGGCCGGCTGCCTCGCCCTGGTGGCGGCCCTCCGCCGGGGCCGCACGGGCCGCGCGCTCGCCGCCCTGCGGGACCACGAACCGGGCGCCGAGGCGGCGGGCGTCCCGGTGCCGCGCCTCAAGCTCCTCGCCTTCGTCCTGGGCGCGGCCCTGGCGGCCCTCGGCGGCGGGCTCCTCGGCATGGGCCTGCGCGCCTTCGACCCGGAGCAGTACGACCCGGTCCGCGGCCTGCTCTGGTTCGCGGCGGTCCTGGTCCTGGGCGCGGACAGCCTCCTCACCCCCCTGGCCGCCGCGGCCCTCCTGACCACCCTGGACGCGGGCCCCCAGGCGGGCACGGCAGCGGCCCTGATCGGCCTCCTGGCAACCCTGACGGGCCGGATCCCCCCACTGACGAACCTCCTGCCGCCGAGCGGCCGAACCACCACGACGACCACCGGGGGCGAAGCGGGGGCCGCCGCCACCCGAGGCGCGGCGACCGCAGAAGCCGGGGGCGTCCCCTCGCACGCCCCACCGGCCGAGGCCGGTCCGGCCGAAGGCCGACTGCACGCCCACGGCCCGCCGGCCGCCGACGGCGCGAAACCCCTCACAGGAAGACCCGCACCCCTCTCGACCACCCGCACGGGCGGCGCGGGTGGGAACCCCAGTCCGGCCGAAGGCCGGACGCACCCCCACGGCCCGCCGCCCGCCGTCGGCGCCCGGCCGCCGACGGCAGGACCCGCACCCGGCACGGGACCCGCACCGCCCCGCACGGGCCTGTACGCGCACGACCTCACCCTCACCTACCCCGGCGGGGTCACCGCCCTCTCGCACGTCACGCTCGGCCTCGCCCCCGCCCGCGTCACCGCCCTCGTCGGTCCCAACGGCGCCGGCAAGAGCACCCTCTTCGACTGTCTCGCCGGGACCCTCCGCCCCCGCCGCGGTCAGGGCCGGATCACGCTCGACGGCGCCGACATCACCTCCCGGCCCGCCCATGCCCGGACACGCCTCGGCATCGCCCGGACCTTCCAGCAGCTCGCCGTCTTCCCGTCGCTCACCGTCGAGGAGAACGTCCGCCTCGGCGAGGAGCAGGGCGGCGGACGGGGCGACCCGGCCGCCGTGGAGCGGAGCCTGCGGCTGCTCGGGCTCGCCGGGCCCGTACGGCACCGGGCGGCGGCGGACCTGCCCACCGGGACCCTGCGCCGGGTGGAGCTGGCCCGCGCGCTGGCGGGGCGCCCGCACACGCTCCTGCTCGACGAACCGGCCGCAGGGCTCGACGCCGCCGAGACCGCCGCGCTCGCAAGGATCCTGGCGGCCCTCGCGGCGGACGGCCTGACCGTCCTGGTCGTCGAGCACGACCCCGACCTCGTGGCCGGGATCGCGCACACGGTGCACACCATGGAGGGAGGACGGATCCTGTCGTGAGCGTCGAGATCGCCCTGCGCGCCACCCGGGTCCGCTACGGCCCCCTGGAGGCCCTGCACGGCCTCGACCTGCCCGTGCCGGCCGGGACGGTGACCGTTCTCCTGGGCCGCAACGGCGCGGGCCGGACGACCGCCCTGCGCGCCCTCGCCGGCACGGTGGGCCTGTCGGCGGGCCGGGTCGAGTGGCGCGGGACCGACGTGACGCGACTGTCGGCGCACGCGCGGGCGCGCCGCGGGCTGTGCTTCGTACCGGATCTGCGGGCGGTGTACGCGGGCCTCACCGTCGCCGAGAACCTCGCGCTCGCCGCGCCCGGGGCCGACGCGACCGAGGCCACCGCCCCGTACCCGGAACTGGTCCCCCTCCTGCCCCGGACCGCCGGGACCCTGTCCGGCGGGGAGCGCCGGATGCTGGCGGTCTCCCGCGCGCTCCTGGCGCCACGCGCGCGCGTGGTGCTCGTCGACGAGCCCTCGCTCGGCATGGCCCCGCCGGTCGCGGCCCGTACGTACCGGATGCTCGCGGCACTGGCCGTGGAACGCGGGGCGGCCGTGGTCCTGGCCGAGCAGCGCGTACCGGACGGGCTGCCGCCCGGCACGCTCGTGCACGAACTGCGGCGCGGCTCCCGCGCGTCGAGCGGGGAGCCGGCCGAGTACCGCTGACCCCTAACCGATCCGCAGCATGGCGCCGACGGCGATCCGGTTCGGGTCGGCCCCGATGACGCTCCGGTTCGCCGCGTACAGCGCCTGCCAGCCGCCCTTGACGCCGAAGCGGCGGGCGATCGAGCCGAGCGTGTCGCCGGCCTGGACGGTGTGGACGCGCCCGTACAGGCCGTACCGCTTGGAGCAGACGGGCCAGGCCCCCCATCCCTGGGTGCGCAGCACCTCCTCGGCGACGGTGATCTGCTGCGGCCGGGTCGCCAGGTCTGCGCGCCGGGCGTACTTCAGGCCGCCGTGCTCGACCCAGGTGGGGTGCCAGAACTGGAGCCCGCCGTAGAAGCCGTTGCCGGTGTTGGTGCGCCAGTTTCCGCTGCTCTCGCAGTCGGCGACGCATCCCCACGGCCACTGGTCCTGCGCGCAGGCGTACGAGGGCAGGGAAGCGGCCCGGGCGGGCGTCGGGGTCAGGGTCAGGAGCGCGGCCGCGGACGCCGCCACGAGGGAACCCACGAGGGAACCGGCCGTACACCATCGGATCTTCGACATCGGGGAAGGCTAGGCAGCCCCCCGGCGCCCCCGGCCCGTGCCGCGCGGAACAGTGTTCACATCCCACCCGGTCGGAGTCACGCCCCGGGACGGCCCCGGACGACTCCGGACGGCCCCGGCCGCACGGGCCGGTGGCAAGTTGCCTCGCTTCCACGCGTGACCCCGGCCGAGGCTGACCCGTTGAACTCGGCATGAGGCGCCCGGGAACGGCCCGGCGTCCCCCCGTACCGAGTCCAGGGAGCCCCCCGTGCCGCGCATGCTCGACGTCAGCGAGGACGTACGCGCCGAGATCGGCGACGAAGAAGCGGACCGGCTGCTCGCCGGCGACAACGCCCCGGGCAGCTACGACTGCACCTCCTGCCGCACGCCCGGGGACTCCGAGCAGGAGCGCACCAGCACGGTGCTGTTCGTCGGCGAGGAGACCGCGGTCCTCGCGTTCGCCCACGCCAGCTGCATCCCCTCGCAGGTCGTCCGGGTCGAGGAGGCGCAGCTCCAGGGCGCCGTCGCCTCCATCACGGCCTCCGACGCCGCCGACGCGCTCTCCGCCTCCCACCCCGAGCAGGCGGTGCTCGGGGTCACCAGCGGTCTCGTCCTGATCGACGGCGAGCTGCACCCGGCGCTCGTCGTGGAGCCGACGGCCCCGGTGGCCCGTCCGGGTTCGGACGGCCTCACCGACGAGTTCCTGCCGCTCCTGGCCGAGCAGGGCTTCCAGCCGGTCATGGATCTGGGCGAGAAGCCGGGGATGCTGCCGGGCTGGTCGGTCCTGGTCGCCATGGGCCAGCTGCACTCCGTGCTCCAGCCGGGTCCCGGCGGTGCCGGTCAGACCGCCTGGTGGCAGGCGCACCAGCCGCTCCAGGTCACCGAGGGCTGGCGGGCGGCGGCCAACAAGTCGCACACGGTCCTGGTCTTCGCCGCCCCGGTGGGCTCGATCGGCCAGCAGCCCCGCGAGGACCTGCTGCGCGACGCCCTGGAGAAGGCCGCGGCGAACGGCCGTCTGGTGGCCGCCGCGATGCCGCTGGCCGGCACCTGATGGAGGACCGCCGGCCCGGCATAGGGTGGGCGCGCGTCCCGGGGGCGGGAGCGGGTGTGCCGACCGTGCCGCGTCCCCGGGGCGCTCCCCTTTCGGAGAGCCGCCCGCATCCGACGGGCGGCGGTGTCGTTGGCACCTACGTGCACCCATACGACCCCTTCCTCCAGCCCTGTCCGAGCCAGATCCCCTCGATGCGCCCCGCGCAGGACGTCGCGGCGGGCCCTTCGCCCACGCCGATCTACGACGCCCTGTACTCGGAGTACCGCAGGTCCTTCCGTACGCTGCCGGGCGACCGCAGCGGCGAGGAGGAGCTGGGCTTCCGGGCCTTCGGCACGGTCCTGAGCACGGGCGTGTACGGACAGGGGCACCGGCACGCGGCGGCGTACCCGTCGGCGTGGTCGGCGCAGCAGCACCCACAGCCCCGGGCGGCGCTGCCACCGGGGCCTCGCAGAGGCCTCTAGGAATCCGGGAAGCACGGCGGAGGGCCGGGACTCGAATCGAGCCCCGGCCCTCCGCCGTGTGTCACACCGTTCTACTTCTTGCGGCCGCGCTTCTCGCGCACCCGGACCGAGATGTGGATCGGGGTGCCCTCGAAGCCGAACTCCTCGCGCAGCCGGCGCTCGATGAAGCGGCGGTAGCCGGCCTCCAGGAAGCCGGAGGCGAAGAGCACGAAGCGGGGCGGCTTGGTGCCGGCCTGCGTGCCGAAGAGGATGCGGGGCTGCTTGCCGCCGCGGACCGGGTGCGGGTGGGCGGCGACGATCTCGCCCAGGAAGGCGTTGAGCCGGCCGGTGGGGACGCGGGTCTCCCAGCCGGCGAGGGCGGTCTCGATGGCCGGGACCAGCTTCTCCATGTGGCGGCCGGTCTTGGCGGACACGTTGACCCGGGGCGCCCAGGAGACCTGCTGCATCTCGGTCTCGATCTCGCGCTCGAGGTAGTAGCGGCGCTCCTCGTCGAGCTCGTCCCACTTGTTGTAGGCGATGACGATGGCGCGGCCCGACTCGACCGCCATCGTGATGATGCGCTGGTCCTGGACCGAGATGGTGTCGGTGGTGTCGATGAGGATGACGGCCACCTCCGCCTTCTCGACGGCGGCCGCGGTCCGCAGGGAGGCGTAGTAGTCGGCGCCCTCCTGGAGGTGGACCTTCTTGCGGATGCCGGCGGTGTCGACGAACTTCCACGTGACGCCGCCGAGCTCGATGAGCTCGTCGACCGGGTCGCGGGTGGTGCCGGCCAGCTCGTTGACGACGACCCGGTCCTCGCCCGCGACCTTGTTGAGCAGGGAGGACTTGCCGACGTTCGGGCGGCCGATGAGGGCGATGCGGCGGGGGCCGCCCACCGCGTTGCCGAAGCGCTGCTCGGGGGCCTCGGGCAGCTTCTTCAGGACCTCGTCGAGGAGGTCGCCGGTGCCGCGGCCGTGCAGCGAGGAGACGGGGAACGGCTCGCCGAGGCCCAGGGACCAGAGCATGGCCGCGTCGGCCTCGCCGGACTGGCCGTCGACCTTGTTCGCGGCGAGGACGACGGGCTTCCCGGCGCGGCGGAGCAGCTTGACGACGGCCTCGTCGGTGTCGGTGGCGCCGACGGTGGAGTCCACGACGAAGAGGCAGGCGTCGGCGGCCTCGATGGCGTACTCGGCCTGGGCGGCGACGGAGGCGTCGATGCCGAGGACGTCCTGCTCCCAGCCGCCGGTGTCGACGACCTTGAAGCGGCGGCCGGCCCATTCGGCCTCGTAGGTGACGCGGTCGCGGGTGACGCCCGGCTTGTCCTCGACGACGGCCTCGCGGCGGCCGATGATGCGGTTCACCAGGGTCGACTTGCCGACGTTCGGGCGGCCGACGACGGCGAGGACGGGGAGCGGGCCGTGGCCGGCCTCCTCGATCGCGCCCTCGACGTCCTCGACGTCGAAGCCCTCTTCCGCGGCGAGCTCCATGAACTCCGCGTACTCGGCGTCGCCAAGTGCCCCGTGGTCGTGCTGGTCGTTCATGAAGTCCGTTCCTTGATCATTCGTGGTCGGTGGTCCCGGACGGCCGGAGCCGTGGGAGCCACTACTGAGAGTGTCGCTCAGCGCCCGGTGAGGCGCCTGGCGTTTTCCAGGTGGGCGGTGAGCTTCCCCTGGATCCGTACGGTGGCCTCGTCGAGCGCCTTGCGGGTGCGGCGGCCGGAGCCGTCCCCCGCCTCGAAGGCGTCGCCG
Organism: Streptomyces vietnamensis; assembly: GCF_000830005.1. Lineage (NCBI taxonomy): Bacteria > Bacillati > Actinomycetota > Actinomycetes > Kitasatosporales > Streptomycetaceae > Streptomyces > Streptomyces vietnamensis. The sequence goes on from NZ_CP010407.1 coordinate 1,916,634, forward strand.
AAGACGACGTCGACGCTGCCGCGCAGCGGAGGCAGTGCCTTGACCAACCGTCCGCGGCGCTCGGTGCTTCCCAGGACGGCGACCGGGACGATCGGCGCGCCGCTGCGGACGGCGAAGTACGCCAGGCCCGCGCGCAGCGAGGCGAAGTCGCCGTCGCCGCGGGTGCCCTCGGGGAAGATCCCGAGGACGCCGCCCTGGTCCAGTACGCCGAGCGCGTTGCCTATCGCGGTGCGGTCGGTGCTCTCCCGGTCCACCTTGAGCTGCCCGATGCCCTCCAGGAAGCTGCCGAGCGGGCCGACGAACGCCTCCTTCTTGATGAGGAAGTGCACGGGGCGCGGGGCGGTGCCCATGAGCATGGGGCCGTCGATGTTGTGCGCGTGGTTGACGGCGAGGATGACGGGGCCGGAGGCCGGCACCCGCCAGGCGCCGAGGACGCGCGGTTTCCAGAAGCCGTACATCAGCCCGATGCCGATGCGACGGCCGACGGCGGCGCCCTTCGCGGAGGGCAGGGTCACTTGACGGCCGCCCTCTTCTCCTCGACGAGGGTGACGACGCACTCGATGACCTGGTCCAGGGTGAGCTCGGTGGTGTCGACCTCGACGGCGTCGCCGGCCTTGGCGAGCGGGGAGGTCTTGCGGCTGGAGTCGGCCGCGTCCCGCTTGATCAGGGCTTCCTTCGTCGCGTGCACGTCGACGCCCTTGAGCTCGCCGGAGCGGCGGGCGGCACGGGCCTCGGGCGAGGCCGTGAGGAAGATCTTCAGGTCGGCGTCCGGCAGGACGGTGGTGCCGATGTCCCGGCCCTCGACGACGATGCCGGTCTCGGCGCTGCGGGCGATGGACCGCTGCAGCTCCGTGATCAGGCTCCGCACCTCGGGGACGGCGCTGACGGCGCTGACCTTGGAGGTGACCTCTTCGGTCCGGATCGGCCCGGAGGCGTCGGCACCGTCGACGGTGATGGTGGGCCGGGCCGGGTCGGTGCCGGAGACGATGACCGGCTTGGACGCGGCGTTCGCGACGGCCTCGGCGTCGGTGACGTCGACGCCGTTGCTGATCATCCACCAGGTGATCGCCCGGTACTGGGCGCCGGTGTCGAGGTAGTTCAGCCCCAGCTTGGCGGCGACCGCCTTCGAGGTGCTGGACTTGCCCGTGCCGGAGGGCCCGTCGATGGCGACGATCACGGATTCCACGGTGGGAACACCTTCCTGGGGTGAGCGGTAGGGCCCGGCGGTTTGCGGGGGACCCCCACAAGGTTACCGAGTCCCCGGCACCCATTCGGCCCCGCCCATCGCGGGCCCACACCCGGCCGGGCGCCGCCCACCCCCGTGTGGGACCCGCACCCACCACCGCGTGGCCCCGCGCCCGCTGCCGTGTGGGCAATCGTCCCGCAGGGCGGGACGGGTGGGCACACGGGACGGCGCCCCCAGCCGGGCCTAGGCTCCCGCGCCTGGACCCGCACCACGACCGCGTCGTCACCTGGGTGCGGGTTCAGGCGCGGGGAGCTCGGGCGCCGCTAAGGGCGCCGTCCGTTGTGCCCACCCGTCCCGCCCCAGCGGAACGATTGCCCACAACGGGGGCGGCGGCGCCGTTCGTGCGGGTGGGCACCGCCCCGTGCGGGCGCCGCCCACAACGGGGCGCGGGCCTACAACGGGTGGCGGGGTTCAGCTCGTGCGGAGGGACCAGCCTCGTTCCTGCAGCGCCGCGCCCAGCGGACCCGCCGCCGACGGCTCCACCATCAGCTGGACCAGACCCGCCTGCTGCCCCGTCGCGTGCTCGATGCGGACGTCCTCGATGTTGACGCCCGCCCGCCCCGCGTCGGCGAAGATGCGGGCGAGCTCGCCCGGCTGGTCGCTGATGAGGACGGCGACGGTCTCGTAGGCCTTGGGCGCGGCACCGTGCTTGCCGGGAACGCGGGCCCGCCCCGCGTTCCCGCGCCGCAGCACGTCCTCGACCCCCGTCGCACCGTCGCGGCGTTCGTCCGCCGAGGCGGACTGGAGGGCCCGCAGCGCGCGCACGGTCTCGTCGAGGTCGGCGGCGACGCCGGAGAGGACGTCGGCGACGGGCCCGGGGTTGGCGGAGAGGATCTCGACCCACATGCGCGGGTCGGAGGCCGCGATCCGGGTGACGTCGCGGATGCCCTGCCCGCAGAGCCGTACGGCGGACTCGTCGGCCTCCTCCAGGCGCGCGGCGACCATCGAGGACACCAGCTGCGGGGTGTGGGAGACGAGGGCCACGGCCCGGTCGTGGGCGTCGGCGTCCATGACGACGGGGACGGCCCGGCAGAGGGCGACGAGCTCCAGGGCGAGGTTGAGGACCTCGGTGTCGGTGTCCCGGGTCGGGGTGAGGACCCAGGGCCGGCCCTCGAAGAGGTCGGCGGTGGCGGCGAGCGGGCCGGACCGCTCCTTGCCGGACATGGGGTGGCTGCCGATGTACGCGGTGAGGTCGAGGCCCAGCGCCTCCAGCTCCCGCTTCGGGCCGCCCTTGACGCTGGCCACGTCCAGGTAGCCGCGGGCCAGGCCGGCCTTCATGGCCTCGGCGAGGGTGGCGGCCACGTGCGCCGGGGGCACGGCGACGACGACGAGGTCCACGGGGCCTTCGGGGGCCTCGTCGGTGCCCGCGCCGAGCGCGGCGGCCGTGCGGGCGCGCGCCGGGTCGTGGTCGCGCAGGTGGACGCTGACGCCCCGGCCCGCGAGGGCGAGGGCGGCGGAGGTGCCGATCAGGCCGGTACCGATGACGAGCGCTGTTCTCACTGGGCGATGTCCTTGCGCAGGGCGGCCGCGGCACCGAGGTAGACGTGCGCGATCCGGGACTTGGGCAGTTCGGTCTCGACGTGGGCGAGGAGCCGGACGACCCTCGGCATCGCACCCTCGATGTCGAGTTCCTGTGCGCAGATCAGGGGGACGTCGACGATCCCGATGTGCCGGGCCGCGGCGGCGGGGAAGTCGCTGTGCAGATCGGGCGTGGCCGTGAACCAGATGCTGATGAGGTCCTCGGTGGTGAGCCCGTTGCGTTCGAGGACGGCGGTGAGCAGCTCCTCGACCTGCTCGCGCATGTGTCCGGCCTCGTCCCGCTCCAGCTGGACGGCTCCTCGGACCGCTCGTACCGCCACGTCGTACTCCTTCGCCTGCGCCAGTGCTCCGTTCAGCCTAGTCAGCGGCGGGGACGGCGCGCCGTGGCGCCCGCCCTCCGAGACGGGGCGGGCGCCACGGACTCCACACGCGGTCAGAGCTGCTGCCGGCGGATGATCTCCTCCAGGGAGGCGCCCTGGGGCAGCGAACCGTTCGGGGTCAGCTTGTCGACGGCCTGCGGCAGCGACTGCGCGATCTCGTCGGCGGCCTGCTCCGGGCTGACGCCGGCGTCCGCCGCGACCTTCTGGAGGGTGTCGTCGGGGAGGGCCCCGGCGATCTGGGCGCCGCTGACGGCCTGGTTCTCGCCGGTGCCGACCCAGGACTGGGCCTGGTCGGTGAGACCGGCCTTGGTGAGCATGTCGAGAAGGCCGCCGAGCGGGTTCGAGCCGTTGCCTCCTCCCCCGAGGGCCCCGAGCAGGGCGCCGAGGATGTTGCCGCCGCCGCCCTGCCCGCCTGCGCCGCCGAGGAGGCCCCCGAGGAGACTGCCGAGATCGTTGCCACCCGCCATGGTCCTGCCTTTCGTCCGGTACGGAACACGCCCAATGTCACCCGAACCGGGGTGTTCCGCCACTCGGGGTAGTGGGCGGCCGTGTTGCGGTCCCGGCGCGTGGTGCGCGGCGAAGCTGGCGGCATGACTTCACGCGCCACGACACGTCGTACCGTCCTGTTGGCCGCGGCGGCTCTGACGACGGCCTGCGGCTCGGACGGCGGGGGCGGCGGCGGTACGAGCACGAGCGCCCCGGCCACCAGCGAACCGGCCACCAGCGAACCGGCCCCGACCAGTACGGCCGCTCCGAGCGGTGGCGCTCCCCTGGCCAGGACCTCCCAGATCCCGGTCGGCGGCGGCACGGTCTTCGCGAAGGAGAAGGTGGTCGTGACGCAGCCGACGGCGGGCGAGTTCAAGGCGTTCTCGGCGATCTGCACCCACCAGGGCTGCACGGTGAACAAGGTCGAGGACGGCACGATCGACTGTCCCTGCCACGGCTCCAAGTACCGCATCGCCGACGGGTCGGTGGCGGCCGGCCCGGCCCCTCGCCCCCTCCCGGCCGAGCAGATTATTGTCTCGGGGGAAACGATCACTCTCGCGTAATCTGCCGGGCATGACTCCGGAAGAGCTGGTGCGCGAGCACACGATCTACTCCTGCGTGATGGGCTCGCGCGCCTTCGGTCTGGCGACCGAGGACAGCGACACGGACGTACGGGGCGTGTATCTCGCCCCGACGCCGCTCTTCTGGCACTTCGACAAGCCCCCGGCGCACGTGGAGGGCCCGGGCGAGGACCAGTTCAGCTGGGAGCTGGAACGCTTCTGCGAGCTCGCCCTGCGCAACAACCCGAACGTCCTGGAATGCCTCCACTCCCCCGTGGTCGAGCACGTCGACGACTGGGGCCGCGAGCTCCTCTCCCTGCGCGGCGCCTTCCTGTCCCGCCGGGCCCACCAGACCTTCGTCCGGTACGCGGTCGGCCAGCGCCGCAAGCTGGACGCGGACGTCCGCCAGTACGGGCATCCGCGCTGGAAGCACGCCATGCACCTGCTGCGGCTCCTCACCAGCTGCCGCGACCTGCTGCGCACGGGCGAGCTCCGCATCGACGTGGGCGAGGACCGCGACCGCCTCCTCGCGGTCAAGCGCGGCGAGGTGTCCTGGCCGGAGGTGGAGTCCTGGATGAACCGCCTCCAGGAGGAGGCGGACCGCGCCCACGACACGACCCCCCTCCCCGCCGCCCCGGACACACCCCGGATCCAGGACTTCCTGACCCGCGCCCGCCGCGCCTCCGCCCTGGCCTAGCTCTGGCTCACGCGTCCCAGAGCGCGCCGAAGGTCAGCAGGTCGCTGCGGTACTCGACGCGCTCCTCCCACTCCTTCGGCCAGGCGTCCGCGCCGAGGTGGGCGCCGGCGAAGGCGCCCGCGAGGGCGGCGATCGAGTCGGAGTCGCCGCGCGTGCAGGCCGCGCGGCGCAGGGCGGTGAGGGGCTCGTCGGGGAAGAGCAGGAAGCAGAGCAGGCCGGTCGCGAGGGCCTCCTCGGCGATCCAGCCGTCGCCGGTGTACTCGCAGGGGTCGAGCTCCGGGTCGGCCGTGCGCTGGACGGCGTCGAGGCGCTCCAGGACGGCCAGGCACTCGTCCCAGCCCCGCTGGACGAAGTGGAGTGCGCTGGGGTCCTGGGAGCGGGTCCACAGGTCGCCGAGCCAGTGCTCGTGGTAGCGGGAGCGGTTCTCGTACGCGTACGAGCGCAGCTGCCCGACGAGCCCGGCCGGGTCCACGCCCTGCGCGAGCAGGTACACGGCGCGGGCGGTGAGGTCGGAGGCGGCGAGCGCGGTGGGGTGACCGTGGGTCAGGCCCGACTGGAGCTGCGCGGCACCGGCCCGCTGCTCCTCGCTGAGCCCGGGGACCAGCCCGATGGGCGCGACCCGCATGTTGGCGCCACAGCCCTTGGAGTGGATCTGGCTGGCGTCCTGCCAGGGCCGGTCGCCGTCGAGGAGCATGCAGGCGCGCAGGCAGGTGTTGCCGGGGGCGCGGTTGTTCTCCGGGGAGTGGTACCAGTCGACGAACTCGTCGCGTACGGGCCTGGCGAGCCGCAGCGGGGCCAGTACGCCCCGGTCCATGGCCGTGCGGATGCCACGGGCGAAGGCGAGGGTCATCTGGGTGTCGTCGGTGACGTACGCCGTGCCGTTCCTGACCGGCAGCGCCATCTGACGCCAGGGACCGACCTTGGCGAGGATCGACGGCACGTCGTTGAACTCGGTCGGGAAGCCCAGCGCGTCCCCGAGCGCGAGCCCGATCAGGGAGCCGGTCGCGGCCTGCTTGGTCGCGTGTCGTGTGAGGTTCATGCGGGGCGTCCTTCCGGTCGCAGGAGGGGCGGGTGGAGGGTGGTGGCCCCGCCCGCCCGGTAGAGAGCGGCCGGTTTCCCCCGTCCGCCGGTGAGGCGCGGCGGTCCTTCCACGGCCTGGACGAAGCCGGGCGTGGTGAGGACCTTGCGCCGGAAGTTGGGGCGGTCGAGTTCGACGCCCCAGACCGTCTCGTAGACCTGCCGCAGCTCGCCGAGGGTGAACTCGGGCGGGCAGAAGGCGGTCGCGAGGCAGGTGTACTCCAGCTTGGCGCCGACCCGTTCGTGGGCGTCGGCGAGGATCCGGTCGTGGTCGAAGGCGAGGGCGCCGTGCGTCCCGTACGGGATCCACCGGGCCTGGGCCGCGTCGCCGCCGCCGCGCGGCTCGGGCGGGTCGGGTACGAGCGCGGTGAAGGCGACGGAGACGACCCGCATCCTCGGGTCGCGGTCCGGTTCGGTGTAGGTGCGGAGCTGTTCGAGGTGGAGTCCGGCGACGGTGGCCTCGGAGAGGCCGGTCTCCTCGGCGAGTTCGCGCCGGGCGGCCCGTTCGGCGGACTCGCGGGGCAGGACGAATCCGCCGGGCAGGGCCCAGGATCCGGCGTACGGCTCCTGGCCGCGCTCGACGAGCAGGACGTGCAGGCGCTCCTCGCGGATCGTGAGGACGGCGAGGTCGACGGTGACGGCGAACGGCTCGAAGGCGTACGGGTCGTAGCCCTCGGGGGCCTGGTGGGCGGTCATCGGCGCTCCGGCAGGGGGTGGGCGAGGTACGGGCCCTCGGCGAGCAGGTGGTCGACGGCGGCGACGGCGGCCGCGAGCCGCTCCTCGTGGGGGCCGGTGAGGACGGCCGTGCGGCGGCCGGTGTGCGCGAGCTGGGTGAGGAAGCGGGCGGTCATCCAGGGCCGCAGCTGCTCCTCGTCGCCCTCGCAGGGGACGCCCCGGTGGTCGGTGAGCAGCCAGAGGTGCTGCCGGCCGTGGGCGGCGATCTCGCCGGCGGCGGGGCTGGTGGTGCCGAAGTGGCGCTCGTGCCAGATGGTGGCGGCGAAGGCGTCGGTGTCGCAGAAGAGGACGGGCGAGCCGTCCCTGGCGGCCTCCTCCTCCCGTTCGGCCCGGCGCTGGGCGATGACGGGGAAGTCGGAGGAGCGGAGGGTGGGCTCGAACGCGCCGGGCTCGCTCCCGTACTCCGGTACGCAGCGGGTACGGGCCCAGACGCCACCGCGCCGCCGGTAGTGGTCGGCGAGGGCGCGGGCCATGGTGGTGGTGCCGGTGGACCCGGCGCCGAGGACGACGACGCGCCGGGTGAGCGCGGCCCGTACCGGCGGCTCCAGGAAGTCCCAGAAGGCGGCGGGGTCCTCGCGTACGGCGGTGTCGGAGAGGGGCGGCTCGCAGTCGACGAGGACGGTCTCGGCGCCGAGGCGGCGGCCGAGTTCGTCCCCGTACGGCTCCGAGGCGAAGACGGCGTCGACGCGCTCGGGGCCGGCGTACTCGTCGTCGACGGCGCCGGACACGAGGACGTCCGGGTGGATCTCCCGCAGCCAGGCGACCCGGTCCTCCACGGACAGGGCGTCCAGGGAGGAGCCCCGGACGAGCACCGTGACGCGCTCGCAGCGGTCGCGCGCGGTGCGGACGAGGTGGTGGTGGCCGGCGTGCGGCGGATGGAACCCGCCGGGGACGAGGCCGTGGCCGTAACGCGTCATGGCGTGATCCCCGCCGCGAGCAGCCTCGTCCCCTCGGTGCGCTTCGTGCGGCGCACCGGCGGGACGTCGAGACCTGGTCCACCCCCGTGGGCCCAGGTCCACCGGCTGTACACGGCGGGGCTCACCTCCGATCTCTTTAAGAGTCATCCTGACTATAAAGCGTCACGGTCGTCCCCCACAAGGCCCACCGGCCCTCGCCCCCCGGCCCCGGGCCCCGGACGCGGAGAAGCCCGTGACCGCCGGGCGGTCACGGGCTTCTCCGGTATGGCACCGGTACGGCAGGGGGCCTTACATGCCGACTTCCTTCATCAGCATGCCGACCTCGGTGTTGGTCAGGCGGCGCAGCCAGCCCGACTTCTGGTCGCCCAGGGCGATCGGGCCGAAGGCGGTGCGGACCAGCTTCTCGACCGGGAAGCCCGCCTCGGCGAGCATCCGGCGCACGATGTGCTTGCGGCCCTCGTGGAGGGTGACCTCGACCAGGTAGTTCTTGCCGGTCTGCTCGACGACGCGGAAGTGGTCGGCGCGCGCGTAGCCGTCCTCCAGCTGGATGCCTTCCTTCAGGCGCCGGCCGACCTCGCGGGGCAGCGGGCCGGTGATGGCGGCCAGGTAGGTCTTCTTCACGCCGTACTTCGGGTGCGTGAGGCGGTGGGCCAGCTCGCCGTGGTTGGTGAGCAGGATGATGCCCTCGGTCTCCGTGTCGAGCCGGCCGACGTGGAACAGCCGGGTCTCGCGGTTGGTGACGTAGTCGCCGAGGCACTGGCGGCCGTCCGGGTCCTCCATGGTGGAGACGACACCGGAGGGCTTGTTCAGCGCGAAGAAGAGGTACGACTGGGTGGCGACGGTCAGGCCGTCCACCTTGATCTCGTCCTTCTCCGGGTCGACGCGCATGCCCTGCTCGAGGACGATCTCGCCGTTGACCTCGACGCGGGCCTGCTCGATGAGCTCCTCGCAGGCGCGCCGCGAGCCCATGCCGGCGCGGGCGAGGACCTTCTGCAGCCGCTCGCCCTCCTGCTCGGCGCCGGGGAAGGTCTTCGGGAGCTTGATCTCGGGCTTGCCGGCGTACCGCTCCCGGTTGCGCTCCTCCGCGCGGGCGTCGTACTCGCGCGAGCGGGCGGGCGCCGTACGGCCGCCGCCGCGCTGCGGGGACTGCCGCGGGCCGCCCTTGGCGCCGCCGCGCGCGGCCGCGCCACGCCCGCGCTTGGGGGCCTCCGAGGAGCCGCCGGGGCTGTAGCGCTCGTCGTAGGTGCGCTCCTCCGGGCGCGCCTTGCGCGGGCTGGAGCCGGTCGGCCGACCGCCGCCCTGACCCGGACGCCCGCCGGCACCCTGGCCGGGGCGCCCGCCGCCCTGGCCCGGGCGTCCGCCGCCCTGGCCCTGACGGTCGTCGCGGCCGTTGCCGGCGCCGCGGTAGTTCCCGCGTCCGCCGCCACCGCCGCTGTTGCCGCGGCCTCCGCCGCTGCCGCCGCGGCCGCCGCTGTTGCCACCACGGCTCCCGCCGTTGTTTCCGCTGCTGTTCCTGCCGCTGCTGCTTCGCATCAAAGTTCCGTCTTGTCGTCTACGTCTGCGTCCGGGTCGAACGACGGGACGCCTTCCAGGGAGTCCGGCTCGACCGCCTCGGCCTCGGGGAGGAAGGGGGCGAGCTCGGGGAGTTCGTCCAGGCCGCGCAGGCCCATCCGCTCCAGGAAGTAGTTCGTCGTCCTGTACAGGATCGCACCTGTTTCGGGTTCCGCGCCCGCCTCCTCCACGAGACCCCGCTGGAGGAGGGTCCGCATCACGCCGTCGCAGTTGACTCCGCGTACCGCCGAGACGCGGGAACGGCTGACGGGCTGGCGGTACGCGACCACCGCGAGGGTCTCCAGTGCCGCCTGGGTGAGCCGCGCCTGCTGCCCCTCCAGGACGAAGGCCTCGACGGCGGGGGCGAAGGCGGCGCGGGTGTAGTAGCGCCAGCCGCCGGCCACCCGCCGCAGCTCGAAGCCGCGGCCCTGGGCGGTGTACTCGTCGGCCAGCTCGTGCAGGGCGTCGGCCACCTCGCGCGGGGTGCGCTCCAGGACCTTGGCGAGGTGGGCCTCGGTGGCGGGCTCGTCGACGACCATGAGGACGGCTTCAAGGGCGGGCTTGAGGTCGCTCATGCGGTGGCCTCCTGGTCGAATTCGTCGGTCACGGCCGCGGACGGGTCGGTCTCCCCGCCGGTCCAGGAGACCACGAGGTCCCCGAGGGCGGTCTCCTGGTCGAGGGCGACGGCCTTCTCCCGGTAGAGCTCCAGGAGGGCGAGGAAGCGGGCGACGACGGTGAGGGTGTCGTCGGCGTCCTCGATCAGCTCCCGGAAGACGGCCGTCCCGCGCTCGCGGAGCAGCGCGACGACCACGGCGGCCTGGTCGCGGACGCTGACGAGCGGGGCGTGGATGTGGTCGACGTACACCTGGGGCTCGGCCTTGGGCTGCATGGCCTTGACGGCCAGCTTGGCGAAGCCCTCGGCGCCGATGGAGATGACGACCTCGGGGAGCAGCTCGGCGTGGTGCGGTTCGAGTCCGACGGTACGGGGGTGGCGGCGGCCCTCGGTCTCCCAGCGCTCCTCGAAGATCGCGGCGATCTGCTTGTACGCGCGGTACTGGAGGAGCCGGGCGAAGAGCAGGTCGCGGGCCTCCAGGAGGGCGAGGTCGGCCTCGTCCTCCACCTCGGCGGCGGGGAGCAGCCGGGCGGCCTTGAGGTCGAGCAGGGTGGCGGCGACGACGAGGAACTCGGTGGTCTGGTCGAGGTCCCCGTCGGGCCCGAGGGCCCGCAGGTGCGCCATGAACTCGTCGGTGACCTGGGAGAGGGCGACCTCGGTGACGTCGAGCTTGTGCTTGGTGATCAGCTGGAGGAGCAGGTCGAAGGGCCCCTCGAAGTTGGAGAGCCGCACGGTGAACCGCCCGTCACGGCCCTCGGGCCCGTCACCGCCGGGGACGGTGTCCTCACGGGGCCGGGCAGACTCCCCCGACACCCCTCCGAGGGCCTCGGAGGCCCCGGAACCGGGCTCGGCCGGCCGCGGGGGCGTGCCGTCCTCCGGGCCGGACGTCCCGGCCGGCGCCGGGTGCTCCGTCTCGGACGGGTGATCCGCCCCGGACAGGGGATCCGGCCCCGACTGGGGCCGCGGGGCCTCTGGAGGCGCCGTCCCCGTCGGCTCGCCCGGGCCGCGGCCCAGGAGGCGGCGGCGCGGTGGGCGGGACGTTTCGTCGGGGGTGTGGTGCATGGGGGTCCAGGGGGAACGAGGAGGACGGCAGCCCGCAGGCTACCGTCAGCGGCCGCGCAGACGGCGGACGAGGATGCTCGCGTCGCCGCGGGACTCCAGGTCCGCCAGGACGACCGCGACGGCCTCCCGGACGATCCGGCCCCGGTCGACGGCGAGACCGTGCTCACCGCGCAGGACGAGCCGGGCGTGCTCCAGGTCCATCAGCTCCTCGGCGGAGACGTAGACCGTGATCTTCTCGTCGTGGCGCTCGCGGCCGCTGGGCCGCCGGTTCGCGGTGCGGCCGCCGCGCCGCCGGGCCGCCGCGGGGGCGGGCACCGAGGCGCCGGGCGCGGCCTTGGCGGCCGGTCCCTCGGGCTCGGCCGTGCGGGCGCGCGGCTCCGCGGCCTCGGAGTCCGCCGGAGCGTGCTCCGCGGAGCCCTCGGCCGCCGCCGTGTCGCTCTCGGCCGCCGGTGCGGGGACCGCGCGGCGGGGTGCGGACGCCTGGAGCGCCGTCCCCCCGGTCGTACGGAAGAGTTCGTCGGCTCCGGGCAGACTCACTCGGCGTGACACCGGGCGAGCACCTCCCTGGCGAGCTGACGGTAGGCGGCGGCGCCCACGGAGTTGGAGGCGTACGTGGTGATGGGCTCGCCGGCGACCGTGGTCTCCGGGAAGCGCACGGTCCGCCCGATGACCGTGTGGTACACGTGGTCGTCGAAGGCCTCGACGACGCGCGCGAGGACCTCACGGCTGTGCACGGTCCGGGAGTCGTACATCGTGGCGAGGATGCCGTCGAGCTCCAGCTCGGGGTTGAGCCGCTCCTGGACCTTCTCGATGGTCTCGGTGAGCAGCGCGACACCGCGCAGCGCGAAGAACTCGCATTCCAGCGGCACGATGACCTTGTGAGCGGCCGTCAGGGCGTTCACGGTCAGCAGGCCGAGCGAGGGCTGACAGTCGATCACGATGTAGTCGTAGTCGTTCATCAGCGGCTTCAGGGCGCGCTGGAGCGTCGACTCGCGCGCGACCTCGCTGACCAACTGGACTTCGGCGGCCGAGAGGTCGATGTTGCTCGGCAGCAGGTCCATGTTGGGCACGGCGGTCTTGAGGAGCACCTCGTCCGCCGACATGCCCCGCTCCATGAGCAGGTTGTAGACGGTGAGGTCGAGCTCCATCGGGTTCACGCCGAGGCCGACCGACAGGGCTCCCTGCGGGTCGAAGTCGACGAGCAGCACCCGTCGTCCGTACTCGGCGAGTGCGGCGCCCAGGTTGATGGTCGACGTGGTCTTGCCGACGCCGCCCTTCTGGTTGCACATCGCGATGATCTTCGCGGGTCCGTGGTCGGTCAGGGGACCCGGGATCGGGAAGTACGGCAGGGGCCGTCCGGTGGGGCCGATCCGCTCGCGGCGCTGGCGGGCAGCGTCGGGTGCGAGGGTGGCCGCGTACTCCGGGTCGGGCTCGTACTCGGCGTCGGGGTCGTAGAAGTGCCCCTCGGGCACCTCGTCGTAGGCGGCGAAGTGGGTGGACTCTCGGCCCATCTCGTTGCCGGCCGTGGCGTTCACGTGTAGGCCGTCCATCGTCTTCATCGTGTGGGCACTCGTCATGGGCTGGTGCGTCGCGAAGGTCCGCACCGCGACGGAGCCGATCGGGGCACCTGGCGCACCGCTCCCGGGAGTAAATGTCGACTCATTCACAAGTCGTCTTACCTCCTTGGATGTGACCAGGAACATTTATCGATAGGTCAGCGTGGCACCATGCCGACGGTTGGCGACTCTATGGCGTGTCACCGCTCCGCAGCAACACAATCCGCCGGACCCGGCCCGATGTGTCGGCAACCGAACACGTCTCTGTCAAGGGTGCGCAGGCATGCATCCACACGTTTCAGGGGTGTGCGAAACGGTTAAAGGGTTACGTTCGAGGCGAGTTGCCCGAACGTTTCGGCGGGCGCCGAGACACGGCCGGCCGGACCTTGTCGAACAAGGTCCGGCCGGGTGCGTGATATTGACGGCACGCGTTGACGGGGACGGCGTCAACGGGCCTTCGGGGGTCAGGCCAGGAGGCTGGCGAGCTCGACGTGCTCGAGGCCGTGCGCCTCGGCGACCTCCTTGTAAACCACCTTGCCGTCATGGGTGTTGAGGCCCAGGGCGAGGGCGGAGTCGCGGCGCAGCGCCTCGACCCAGCCGTTGTTCGCCAGCGACACGATGTAGGGCAGCGTGGCGTTGGTGAGGGCGTAGGTGGAGGTGTTCGGGACGGCGCCCGGCATGTTCGCCACGCAGTAGAAGATCGAGTTGTGGACCTGGAAGGTCGGCTCGGCGTGGGTGGTCGGGTGCGAGTCCTCGAAGCAGCCGCCCTGGTCGATCGCAATGTCGACAAGGACACTTCCGGGCTTCATCTTGGCGACGAGCTCGTTGGTGACCAGCTTCGGGGCCTTGGCGCCCGGGATGAGGACGGCGCCGATGACGAGGTCGGCCTCGACGACGGCCTTCTCCAGCTCGAAGGCGTTGGAGACGATCGTCTTGACCTTCGTGCCGAAGATCTTGTCGGCCTCGCGGAGCTTGTTGATGTCGCGGTCGAGCAGGGTCACGTGGAAGCCCAGGCCGATGGCGATCTGCACGGCGTTCCAGCCGGAGACGCCGCCGCCGATGACGACGCACTCGCCGGCGTGGGTGCCGGGGACGCCGCCGGGGAGGACGCCGCGGCCGCCGACCGAGCGCATCAGGTGGTAGGCGCCGACCTGCGGGGCCAGGCGGCCCGCGACCTCGGACATCGGGGCGAGCAGCGGGAGCGCGCGGTTCGCGGTCTCGACCGTCTCGTACGCGATGGCGGTGGTGCCGGACGCCAGGAGCGCGTCCGTGCACTCCTTGGAGGCGGCGAGGTGCAGGTAGGTGAAGAGGGTCTGGTCCTTGCGGAGGCGGTGGTACTCCTCCGCGATGGGCTCCTTGACCTTGAGCAGCAGGTCGGCGGTGGCCCAGACCTCGTCGGCGGTGGCGAGGATCTCGGCGCCGGCGGCGACGTACTCCTCGTCCGTGATCGAGGAGCCGACACCGGCGTTCTGCTCGATGAAGACCTGGTGGCCGTTGCGGACGAGCTCGTGGACACCGGCAGGGGTGATGGCCACACGGAACTCGTTGTTCTTGACCTCGCGGGGGATGCCGACCTTCATCGTCGATCACGGTCCTTGAATCAGGGGGATAACTGGGGCACTGCGATACATACCCGGATGCACTGCAGCGCACCGGGGCAGACCACGTTCGAACGCGGCGCACCCAGTCTAATGAAGGAGTTCCCGCTGTCTAGCCTTTCAAAGTACTAATCTTCGACGGAGCCACTGCGGATTTCGTAGGCTGACGGTTCCGTTTCCAGGAGTCTTTCCGCCGCGGACCGGTGCAGCCCGGCGGCCGCGGGGTCGCCGAGCCGGTCGAGGGTGTCGGCGAGACGCAGCTGGAGCGCGGCCTGCAGCCGCGTGTCCTGGGCCCGGCGGGCCCACTCCACCGCTTCCTCGCAGGTCCGCAGGGATTCCTCGGGCCGTCCGGCGTACTCCTGGACCCGGGCCGCCTCGCTCAACGCCCTTGCGTAGCCCGGGAGATCGGAGAGCCTCCGGTAGCCGGCCGCGGCGGCCCGCCAGCTCCGCAGGGCCTCCCCGTACCGCCCCGCATAGGTCTGTACGGCTCCGAGGCGGGCGTACAGCCGGGCCTGGTCGGCGCGCTCGTCCCGGGCGAGGCGCTGGGCGAGGGCCCGCCCGTACCAGTCGCCGGCCCGCTGCCAGTCCCCCAGCTCCTGATAGGAACCACCTACGGATTCCATTGCGCGACCGATGGCGTACGGGTCATTTGCTCTGCGTCCGGCATCCAAAGCCGACCGATATCGCAGCAGAGCGTCCTTCGTCCTGCCGGTCCTGGCGTCGAGATCGGCCAGGTTGAGCAGGGCGGCGGCCTGCTCGCGGTGCAGCCCGCGCCGTTCGGCCACGTCCAGGACGAGCCGGTGCAGGCCGTACAGCTCGGGGGCGGCGGCCTCGGCGCCCCGGTGCGCGGCGAGCGCCCTGACGAGCGAGGCGACGAGCCGGCGCGCAAGGGTGTCGAGCTCTCCGTCGGCCACGGCGAGCCGGGCGGAGGCGAGGAGCACGGCCTGCCGGGAGTCCAGCCAGGCGGCGGCCGCGGCCGCGCTCGGGAAACGCAGGGCACGCGGCAGCCCGGCCAGCTTCCGGCGGGCGGACGAGCCCTCGGGTTCGGTGACCGCACGGCAGGACTGGAGGAGCCGTACGGTCCGCTCCAGCATCCGGGCCCGGGCGAGCTGCACCTCGGCGGGCCGGTCGCGCTCCTCCAGCTGGGCGCGAAGGAGGGGGACGAGATGCGCGCGCACCTCGTACTGTCCGTCCTCGCCGCCCGAGACGAGCCCCAGGGCGGCGAAGTCGGCGAGGGTCGTCGTGGCCGCCGAGACCGAGCAGCCGGCCAGGGCGGAGGCGGTGTGGGCGTCGGCCCGGCCCAGCGGGGCCAGGGCGAGGAATCGCAGTATCCGGGCGGCGGTGGCGGGCAGCGCCTCGTGGGCGAGCAGGAAGGCCCGGGTGAGGGGATCGCCGCTGAGCCCGCGCAGCCGCTTGGCGAGGTCGGCGACGGAGGCCTTCGGCTGGACGGACAGCCAGCCGCCGGCGAGGACGACCGCGGCGGGCAGCCCCCCGCACTCCTCGACGAGGGTCTCGGCGGCCTGCGGGTCGACGGTGATGCGGACGGAGCCGGTGAAGGCGGTGAGGAGCTCGATGGCCGACTTGGGGTCGAGCCCGCCGAGGGTGCAGGGCCGTACGTCGGGGATGCCGGTGAGGGGCCCGCGGGCGACCCCGATGACCAGGGCGTCGGGGTTGTCGGGGATGAGGGGGTCGGCCTGCTCGGCGTCGACGGCGTCGTCGAGGAGCAGAACGGCCCGGCGGTCGGCGAGCGCGCCCCTGACGAGCTCGGTCAACTCGTCCTCCCCGGCCCCGGGGGGTTCGGCGACGCCGAGCGCGGCGAGCAGTTCCTGCGCGACCCGCGCGGTGGGGACGGGGTCGCCGCCGGGCTCGGTGAGACGGGCGCGGAAGACTCCGTCGGGGTAACGGTCGGCGAGCCCGGCGGCCAGCTCCTCGGCGAGGGCGGTCCGTCCGGATCCGGGCTTGCCGGCGATGAGCAGGACCCGGGCGCGGGGCGCCTTGCGGCCGGTGAGGGTGTCGAGGCCGGTCCGCTCGATGTCGGCGCGCAGGGCCTTCAACTCCCGCTGCCGACCGAAGAACCGCCGGCTGCCGGCCGCCGCCACAGCCTGATCCGTCACGGGCCACGCTCCCGTCCACCTGCGCACGAGCCGATCCCGCGGGGGCTCCGCACGGGCGATTCCGAGCGTAGTTCAGGGCGGGAGGCGGACTTGGCGGAGCGCGGCGGACGAATCCCCCGATCGGATCAGCGGATCGTCACACCGGCAGGGCTGCGTGGGGCACGGAGGTCGTTCCGCGACCGGGCCACGCGAGGTCGTCCACGGCGAGGAACAGCTCGTCGGCCACGGCGGTGGGGGTCGCCCCGGTGAACGCCATGACCTCCCGGTGCAGATGGGACTGGTCGGCGTAACCGGTCTCGGCCGCGACGCGGGCCGCGCGGTCACCCGCGACCAGGCGGTGGGCGGCACGGTCGAAGCGGACCAGCTTCATGGCGCGCTTGGGCGGCAGGCCGAGCTGCGACCCGAACCGGGACCACAACCGCTTGCGGCTCCACCCGACCTCGGCCGCGAGTCCGTCGACCCGGGCCAGGCCATGGCCGGCGACCATCCGGCGCCAGACCCAGGCCACCTCCGGATCCACCGGCGGCCCCGCCTCGTACCGGCGGGCGAGCAGCGCGTCCGTCAGCGCGAAGCGAGCCTGCCACGACGATTCGTCATGGAGCCGCTCACGGATCCGTGACGCCTCCCTGCCCCACACGTCCTCCAACGACACGACGGCGCCGTCCAGTTCGGCGGGCGGGACGCCCAGGACCGCGCCCGCGACCACCGGGGACAGACGCACCTGCACGCACTCGACGTTCTCTCCCCGCGCCCACACCGCGCCTCCGGACCCGAGCCCGGACCCGGCGACGAAGCTCCCCCGCTGCAGGCGCCCCGCGGCACCGTCGAGGACGGGCGAACCGGCGCCGAACTCCAGCAGAAGCGTGACGGCCGGGTACGGGACGATCCGGAGCGCCTCCAGGTCACGGACGCGGAACCCGGCCATGCGGACACCGGCCACCCGGCTCGGCCCCTGCGGGCACGCGACACCCCACACCGCCGCACCGCGCGCGAAGGTCTGCATGCCGCCATGGTACGAGCCGGCCAAGGGGAACATTCGTCCAATACCCGGGCCCGTACCGGCGGAGACAGTGGGCCCATGACCACTGCTCCCGAAGGCGATCCGTACGTGAACGGCGGCGCCGAGACCCCCGAGGGTTCCCTCCTGCCGCTGGACGACGGCGCCCTCCACGTGTCCCAGGACGGCCCCCGCGACGCCCCCGCACTCCTCCTCGTCCACGGGTCCGCTTCCTCGTCCCGCTCGTGGAACCCGATGGTCCCGCTGCTGACCGGAGCCCACCGCGTCATCCGGATCGACCTCCTCGGGCACGGCCGGTCGGCGAAACCGGCCGACCGCAGCTATGCGATCCCGGACCAGGCGCGCCGGGCGGGCGCGGCACTGGACCGGCTCGGTGTCGAGCGCGCCGTGGTCGTCGGCCACTCCAGCGGCGGCACGGTCGTCACCGCCCTCGCCGAAGAACGGCCCGACCTGGTGACCGCACTCGCGCTCGTCAACACCGGCCCCGGCCTGAGCGCCTTCATCGCACCACCGGAATCCGCCGCGATCGACCCCTCACAGTGGCCGCCGACGGACGAGCAGCTCCGGCTGTTCGCGAGCACGGCCTTCAGCCGCGCGGGCTACCGGATCCCGGAAGAGCTCCTGGACGACGTACGCGCGATGACTCACCACACGCTCACCGCGACGATGCTGGCCACCCGCTCCTACCTGGAGCAGCGGGCACTGCCGTCCCGCCTCTCGGTCCTCGGCAAGCCGCTCCTGGTGGTCTTCGGCGAGGACGACCGCAGGTGGCGGTCCTCGTCCGCCGCCGAATACCGCGCCGTTCCGGGCGCGCAGGTCGAGCTGCTGCCCGGACTCGGGCACTCGCCCCTGCTCGAGGATCCGCCGCGGACCGCCGCTCCCCTGCTGGCCTTCGCCGCGATGCACGAATGACCAGGAGGGGTGCCATGCGGATCCTCGTCTCCGGCGCCGGCGTCGCCGGTCCCGTCCTGGCCCACTGGCTCACCCGGCACGGCTTCTCCGTCACCGTGGTCGAGCGCGCGCCGGCCCTGCGCAGGACCGGCGGCCACGCGGTCGACCTGTTCCGGCCCGCGACCGACATCTCGGAGAGGATGGGCGTGCTCCCGCGCATCGAGGAGCGGGCCACCGGCACGAACCGGATGACCGTCCACCGGGAGGGCTCACGGCGTCCCGTCCGGGCGGACCTCTCCAAGATCTTCGGCGCCGCCTCCGACCGGCACGTCGAGATCATGCGCGACGACCTGAGCTCGATCTACTACGACGCCGCACGCGACGACGTCGAGTACGTCTTCGGCGACTCCATCACCGCGATCTCGCCCGACGGCGAGGTGCGGTTCGAGAACGCCGCGCCGCGCCGCTTCGACCTCGTCGTCGGCGCGGACGGGCTGCACTCCAACGTCCGCCGCCTCGCCTTCGACGAGGAGTCCCGCTCCAACTCCTACATCGGGGCCTACCTCGCGGTGCTGACCCTGCCGAACGACTCCGACCTCGACGGGGAGCTCCTCCTCCACGTCGGCGTCGGCCGCACCGCCGGCATGTACGGCGCGCGGCACGTCGGCGACGCGCGGGTGCTGTTCCTGTTCCGGAGCGAACGCGAACTCGACTGCCACCACCACGACGTCCCCCGGCAGAAGGAGCTGCTGCGCGGAGCGTTCGCCGGCATGCACGACCGGGTGGACCGCTGGCTGGACGAGCTCGACCGCACCCCGGCGTTCTACTTCGACTCGATCACCCAGCTCCGCATGGACACCTGGTCGCGGGGGAGGGTGACGCTCGTCGGCGACGCGGGCTACTGCCCCGGTCCGGCCGTCGGAGGCAGTACGAGCCTGGCGGTCGTCGGCGCGTACGTCCTCGCCGGAGAGCTGGCGCGGGCGGGGGGCGACCACACGCTCGCCTTCCCCGCGTACGAGCGTGCGATGTCCACGTACGTACGCGGCAGCCGTGCGGTTGCGCTGAGCGCGGCGAAGACCCTGATCCCCACGTCGCGCCTCGGCGTGTGGGGCCTGGCCCAGGGCGCCCGCCTGATCTCCGCCCTGCCGGCGGGCCCGGCCCGCGGGCTGATCCGCCTCACGACGAAGAGCGCGCGCCTGCACGACGCGATGAGGGTCCCCGACTACCCACCGTAGCCACGGGCACCGCTCCCTCGGGGCGGTACCCACCCGCCCGGACGGCACCCACCCCGTCGCGGACGGCACCCGCCCCGTTGTGGGCAATCGTTCCGCTGGGGCGGAACGGGTGGGCACAACGGACCCGCGCCCTGCCGGCGCCAGAGGCTTCCGCGCCCGAACCCGCACGTGCGGTGCGGCGCGCTGGCGGTGCGGGTCCAGGCACAGGGGGCGGAGGCGCGGCCAGGCGCGCCGTCCCGTGTGCCCACCCGTCCCGCCCCGGCGGGACGATTGCCCACACGGCGGGTGGGCGACGCCCGCCCGGGCGCGGCCCCACACGGCAGCAGGTGCGGGCCCCGCACGGGCCGGGGCGGAGGCTCAGGACGGTGCGGGCCCCGCGGGTGCGGGGTGGGGCGAGGGGTTACCCCTCGAAGGGTCTGGCCGGCCAGGGGGACGAGGCCGGGCGGAGGGCGTCCAGGCCGTCACCCGCCCGCGCCGCCATCAGCGACAGCACCCCCACCACCAGGCAGTTGTTGTGCAGCTCACCCGCGAGGACCCCGCGCACGAGGTCCCCCACCGGCACCCGCGCCAGCTCCATGTCGGCCTCCTCCTCGGAGACCTCGAAGCGCTCGCCCTCCGCCTCGGCGAGGTCCCGCGCCAGGAAGATCCGTACGGCCTCGTCGCAGCCGCCGGGCGTCGTGTAGACGTCGGCCAGGACCCGCCAGTCCTCCGCCTTGACGTGCGCCTCCTCGTACAGCTCGCGCTGGGCGGCGTGCAGCGGGTTCTCGCCGGGGACGTCGAGGAGTCCGGCCGGGATCTCCCAGAGCTTCTGCCGTACCGGGTGCCGGTACTGCCGGAGGACGACCACGCGGTCCTGCTCGTCCAGGGCGAGGACGGCCACGGAGCCGGGGTGGACCTGGTAGTCGCGGCGGTGGACCGAGCCGTCGGGCATGACCACGTCGTCCGTGCGGACACTCGTCTTGGCGCCCGTGAAGGGGGTGGTGGTGGCGACGACCTGCCACTCCTCCGGGGTGTCCTGCACCTGCATCGGCAGTAGTCCTCTCATACGAAAACCGGGGCACGGGTCCCGGAAGGGAACCCGTACCCCGGCAACGTTAACGCCAGAGGACTACTTGCCCGTCTTGCGCTCCACGGCCGCCTTCACCAGGCCGGCGAAGAGCGGGTGGGGGCGGGTCGGGCGGGACTTGAGCTCCGGGTGCGCCTGGGTGGCGACCAGGTAGGGGTGGACGTCCTTCGGGTACTCGACGAACTCGACGAGCTTGTTGTCCGGGGACGTGCCGGAGAAGACCAGACCGGCCTTCTTCTCCAGCTCCGCACGGTACGCGTTGTTCACCTCGTAGCGGTGACGGTGGCGCTCCTCGACGTACGGCTCGCCGGCGTAGGTCTCGCGGACGACCGAGCCCTCGGCGAGCTTCGCCGGGTAGAGGCCCAGGCGCATCGTTCCGCCCAGGTCGCCGGCGCCCTCGACGTACGCCAGCTGCTCCTCCATCGTGGAGACGACGGGGTGCGCGGTGGCGGGGTCGAACTCGGTGGAGTTGGCCTCGGGGATGTCGGCCAGGTTCCGCGCGGCCTCGATCACGATGCACTGCAGGCCGAGGCAGATGCCGAGCAGCGGCACCTTGTTCTCGCGGGCGTACTGGATGGCGCCGACCTTGCCGGAGACGCCGCGGTCGCCGAAGCCGCCGGGGATGAGGATGCCGTCGACGTCGCCGAGCTGCTTGGCGGCGCCGGCCGGGGTCTTGCAGTCGTCGGAGGTGACCCACTTGACCTTGACCCGCGCCTTGTTGGCGAAGCCGCCGGCGCGCATGGCCTCGGTGACCGACAGGTAGGCGTCGGGCAGGTCGATGTACTTGCCGACGAGCGCGACGGTGACCTCGTGCTCCGGGTTGTGGACGCGGTCCAGGAGGTCCTCCCAGACGGTCCAGTCCACGTCGCGGAAGGGCAGGTCGAGCTTGCGGACGACGTAGGCGTCCAGGCCCTCGGTGTGCAGGACCTTCGGGATGTCGTAGATCGACGGGGCGTCGATGGCGGCGACGACCGCGGCCTCGTCGACGTCGCACATCAGCGAGATCTTGCGCTTGATGGCGGTCGGGACCTCGCGGTCGGCGCGCAGCACGATCGCGTCGGGCTGGATGCCGATGTTGCGCAGGGCGGCGACGGAGTGCTGGGTCGGCTTGGTCTTCAGCTCGCCGGAGGGGCCGATGTAGGGCAGCAGCGAGATGTGCACGACGAAGACGTTGTCGCGGCCGACCTCGTGGCGGACCTGACGGACGGTCTCCAGGAAGGGCAGCGACTCGATGTCGCCGACCGTGCCGCCGACCTCGGTGATGACGACGTCGACGTCGTCCGTCGCCATGCGGCGGATGCGGCCCTTGATCTCGTTGGTGATGTGCGGGATGACCTGCACGGTGTCGCCGAGGTACTCGCCGCGCCGCTCCTTGGCGATGACCTGCGAGTAGACCTGGCCGGTGGTGACGTTGGCCGAGCCGTCGAGGTCGACGTCGAGGAAGCGCTCGTAGTGGCCGATGTCCAGGTCGGTCTCGGCGCCGTCGTTGGTGACGAACACCTCGCCGTGCTGGAAGGGGTTCATCGTGCCCGGGTCGACGTTCAGGTACGGGTCGAGCTTCTGCATCGTGACCCGCAGGCCGCGGGCCTTGAGGAGCGCACCCAGGCTGGAGGCGGTGAGCCCCTTGCCGAGCGAGGAGGCGACACCCCCGGTGACGAAGATGTGCTTGGTCGTCGTGGTGTTGGGCGGCATCGCCAAGAGGGGGCTCCCGTGGTCGCGTTCTGGAGGTGCGTACCGGCGTCCCCTCCGGAAGAATCGGGGGGTGCCGTCGCTGCGGTTTCGGGGTCCTCGGCTGTCGCCGTTTCCCACCGGTCCACGGGGTACCAGGGTATCAGCGACATCGGGAGACCGCTTCCGGCCACACGCGGCAGTCGGGTGTTCACGGACGGCGACGTGGCCGTCGGGGGCGGGGGAAGGCGCAGCTCACCCGTGTGGAGCAGCGCGCCGCTCGTGTGATCACTACGGTCGCCGGGGCGGCACGTATCCTGCTCGGACATCGCCCGCCGGGCAGGACCTGCATCGCCCGCCGGGCAGCCCGGCGTCCCCGCCGAGCAGGCCGGCATCGCGTCGCGCGGGCCGGCATCGCGCCGCGCAAGGCGGGCATCCCCGTCGCGCAGGTCTGCGCGTCCCGCACACTGGCTTTGCTGAGACCGCACAGACATCGCAGACATCGCGCACATCAGTAGCAAGCGCCCCTAGGGGCGGACGTGGCCGTTCGACTGGAGTGAAGCACGTGGCCGGGCGCATCGAGGATTACGCACTCATCGGAGACATGCAGACCGCCGCCCTGGTCTGCCGGGACGGCAGCGTCGACTGGCTGTGTCTCCCCCGCTTCGACTCGCACGCGGTCTTCGCCGGGCTGCTCGGCACCGAGGAGCACGGATTCTGGCGGGTGGGCCCGGCGGGTCCGGCGGACGCCGAGCCCGCCCCTGCCGACCGGCGCCGCTACCGGGGCGACTCGCTGATCCTGGAGTCCGAGTGGGACACCCCGCGCGGCACGGTCCGGGTGACCGACTTCATGCCGCCGCGCGACGGCGCGCCGCAGCTGATCCGGATCGTCGAGGGCATCTCGGGCCGGGTGCGGATGCGTTCCTCGCTGCGGATGCGGTTCAGCTACGGCCGGATCGTGCCCTGGGTGCACAAGGTCGGGGAGCGCACGGTCGCGGTCGCCGGACCCGACTCGGTGTGGCTGGACGCGGACGCGGAGACCCACGGCAAGGACCTGACGACGTACTCCGAGTTCATGGTCACGCCCGGGGAGCGGATCACGTTCACGCTCTCCTGGCAGCCCTCCCACAAGGAGCCGCCGGCGCTGCCGGACCCGGAGGGCGCCCTCGAGGCGACCGCCGACTTCTGGAGCGAGTGGGTCGAGCACTGCACGTACCACGGCCCCTACCGGGAGGCGGTGATCCGCTCGCTGATCACCCTGAAGGCGCTGACGTACGCGCCGACCGGCGGGATCGTCGCCGCGCCGACGACCTCGCTGCCGGAGGAGATCGGCGGCGTACGGAACTGGGACTACCGCTACACCTGGCTGCGGGACGCGGCGATCACCCTCTCCTCGCTGCTGCGCACCGGCTACCGGGAGGAGGCCCGCGCCTGGCGCGAGTGGCTGCTCCGCGCGGTCGCGGGCGACCCGGAGAACCTGCAGATCATGTACGGCATCGCCGGCGAGCGGGAGCTCGGCGAGCAGGAGCTGGACTGGCTGCCGGGGTACGAGAACTCGGGCCCGGTCCGGGTCGGCAACGGCGCGGCGGGCCAGCTCCAGCTGGACGTGTACGGCGAGGTCACGGAGGCCCTCCACCTCGGGCACATGACGGGCCTGTCCCGCAACGACTATGCCTCCCTGCTCCAGATCAAGCTGATCAACTACCTGGAGAAGCACTGGGACCAGCCCGACGAGGGCATCTGGGAGGTCCGCGGTCCGCGCCGCCACTTCGTGCACTCCAAGGTGATGGCCTGGGTGGCCGTGGACCGCACGATCAAGCTGATCGAGTCCGGGGACGCCGACGGCCCGCTGGAGCGCTGGCGCGATCTGCGCGACGAGATCCACCGGGACGTCTGCGAGAAGGGCTACGACAAGGAGCGGAACACGTTCACGCAGTCGTACGGCTCCCAGGAGCTGGACGCCTCGCTGCTGCTGATCCCGCAGATGGGCTTCCTGCCGCCGGACGACAAGCGGGTCATCGGCACGATCGAGGCGATCCAGCGCGAGCTGTCCACGGAGGACGGTTTCGTGCTGCGCTACCCGACGGCCGGGGACGAGGCCGGCGTCGACGGCCTGGAGGGCGACGAGGGCGCGTTCCTCGCCTGTTCCTTCTGGCTGGCGGACGACCTGGCGATGATCGGCCGGGTCGACGAGGCGCGCACGCTCTTCGAGCGGCTGCTCGCGCTCCGCAACGACCTCGGGCTGCTCGCCGAGGAGTGGGACCCGAGGCTCCAGCGGCAGGTGGGGAACTTCCCGCAGGCCTTCAGTCACGTCCCGCTGATCGACACGGCGCTGCGGCTGACGGCGAGCGGGGCGTACGGCGGCTAGCGGGGCGTACGGCGGCAGCCGGGCGTACGGCGGCTGAGGGGCGCCCGTGGGGGCCCGGACCTACGATGAAAGGGTCCTGTCGCCCCTCTCGAAAGGGGGGCTCCCATGGCTCCCCACATCTCCGAAAGCGCCCTCGCCGGGCTCGTCGACGACCTGGCCGGTGAGGTGATCATCCCCGGCGGTCCGGACTACGACGAGGCGCGTGCCCTGCACAACGGCATGATCGACCGGCGTCCGTCGGTGATCGCCCAGTGCGCCACCCAGGCCGACGTGTCCAACGCGATCCTGTTCGGCCGCGAGGCCGGTCTGCCGATCGCGGTGCGCGGCGGCGGCCACAGCGTCGCCGGGACCTCCATGATCGACGGCGCGCTGATCGTCGACCTCCGCCGGATGCACGGCGTCGTCGTGGACCCGGAGGACATGACGGTCCGGATCGAGGGCGGGGCCCTCATGAGCCACCTGGACCACGCCTGCCAGCCGTTCCACGTGGCGACCACCGGCGGGCGGGTGTCCACCACCGGCGTCGGCGGCTTCACGCTGGGCGGCGGATCGGGCTGGCTGGAGCGGAAGTTCGGTCTCGCCAGCGACAATCTGCTGGCCGCGGACCTGATCACCGCCGAGGGCAAGCACGTCCACACGGACGCGGAGGAGAACCCGGAGCTGTTCTGGGCGCTGCACGGCGGCGGCGGCAACTTCGGGGTGGCGACCTCGCTGACGATGCGTCTGCACCCGCTGCCCCGGATGAGCATGGCGATGTTGTTCTTCCTGCCCGACAACGGGCCCGAGGTGGTGCGCACCTTCCGCGACCTCGGTCTGAACGCGCCGGACGAGATGGGTGGCGGCGCTATCTATCTGCCCGCGCCCCCGGAGCCGTTCATACCCGAGGAGCTGGTCGGAAAGCTGTTGTGCGGGGCGCTGTTCACGTACGCCGGGCCGGTCGGTGAGCTGCGTGAGTTCGCGGCGCCGCTGTTCGCGCTGAAGCCGGTGGTGGAGATCGTCACGGACATCCCGTACGCGGACCTGCAGTCGATGATGGACGACCCGCCGGGGCTGCGGAACTACTGGTCGGCCGAGTACCTGCGGGAGTTCTCCGACGAGGCCGTGGACGTCTTCTGCGACCGGGGCACGGGGATCCCGGCGGGGACCGCCACCCAGCACGTGCTGTTCCTGATGGGCGGGGCCGTGGCCGCGGGGCCCTCCCAGTACCCGCAGCCGTGGCGCACCGCGCCGTGGGCGGTGCACCCGTTCGCGACCTGGGAGGACCCCGCGTACGACGAGCAGGCGAGGCAGTGGGTGCACGACGTGCGGGCCGACGTGCGGCCGTGGGCGCTCGACGCGACGTACCTGAACTTCGTCGGCGCCGAGGGCGAGCAGCGGATCGTCTCCTCCTTCGGGGAGAGGAACTACCGCCGGCTCGCCGCCGTGAAGGCCCAGTACGACCCCGACAACGTGTTCCGGTACAACCAGAACATCGTCCCGGCCGGCTGAACCGACTCAGCTCGACCGGCTCACCTCGACCGGCTCACCTCAGCGCGGCGATCACCTCCTGGGCGGCGCGCTCGCCCTCGGTGGCCCCGCCTTCCATGAAGCCCTGGAAGTCGTACGAGCAGTGCTCGCCGCCGATGTGGACGTTGCCCTGGGCGGTGCCCTCGTACCCGGCGTACCGGTGGAGGTAGCCGACGGGCCAGCAGGAGTACGCGCCCAGGGAGTACGGGTTCTTGTGCCAGGCGGAGAGCTGGGCGCGGCCGGTGTACGCCCGGGAGGTGCCGGGGAAGAAGGCGTCGATGCCGGCCAGGTAGCGGGTGACCAGGTTCCGTACGTACGGGTCGGACTCGGTGGAGAACGGCCCGGCGGGGTTGAGGTTCCGGGCCAGGCTGCCGCCGCCGTACTGGAGGAGGATGCCGCCGGTGCCGCCCTGGACCTTGGTGGTGTCCCAGGTCTGCTGGACCTCGGTGTCGGTGAAGCAGTCGCCGGCGGAGACCCCGGGCCAGGCGCCGGTGCCGCGCCAGGGCCGGGTGCCGAACTGCATGTTGAGCTTGGTGCAGTAGCCCATGCGGGCGTCCCGCAGCAGGTTGCGCATGAGCGGGTCGAACCCGGCCTGGGAGGTGTCGAGTTGCTGGAGGATCGGCAGCGGGACGCACAGGATCGTGTGGTCGGCGGTGACGGTCCGGGTGGCGCCGGCCTCGGTGAAGGTGAGCGTCTGGGTGCCGTCGCTGTTGGCCCGTACGGCGTTCAGCGACCAGCCCGCCTTCAGGGTGCCGGGGGCGAGCGCCCCGGCGATGGCGTTGGGGAGCCAGTCGTTGCCGCCGACGACGTGGTAGCGCTCGTTGGACAGGCCCCAGATGTTGAAGTTGCCGGGATTGGTCTGGTAGCCCATGAGCAGGACGAGGGCGAGCGAGGACTGTTCGGTGGTGTCGGCGCCGTACTCGACGTTGTAGGCGACGTCGATGAACTTGCCGAGCCGTGAGGAGTGCCCGCCGGGGACCCGGCTCTCGATCCACTCGTACAGCGACATGTTGTCGAGGGCGGTGCCGGTGGGGGTGGTCTGGTTCCACTTCACCTCGCCCGCGTCGAGCAGGTCGCGGTGGAGGGCCTGGTAGACGGCGTTGAAGTCCTCGTCGGCCTGGGCGCGCGGGTAGTAGGCGCCGTTGAACCAGAGGACCTCCTCGGCGCCGTTGGGTCCGCCGCCGAGGAAGTCCTCGGTGGCCAGGCCGAAGCGGCGACAGAGCTCCAGGATCTTCTTGTGGCTGGTGTCGATCAGCTCGCCGCCGATCTCGGAGGTCTGGCCGTACGCCCAGTGGTCCCGCTGGGTGTACATGCGGCCGCCGACCCTGGACGGGTTCGCCTCGTAGAGCACCGGGCTCAGTCCGGCGTCCTGGAGGGTGAGGGCGGCGGTGAGGCCGGAGATCCCGGCGCCGACGACGGCGATCCGGGCGGTGCTCCTGACCGGCGGAGTGGGGGTGGCGGCCGCGGCGGGCACGGCCGAGCCGACACCGACGGCGATGCCGGCGGCGGTGGCGTACTTGAGCAGGGACCGGCGTCCGAGGGCGTCGGCCCTCATGCCGCGCAGCTCGTCGACGGGGATGCCCAGCCGTCGGGCGTCGGCGTGCTCGGCGGCGAGGTTCTTCAGGAGGTGCATCGGGTTGGTGCGTGCCATGGGGCGCTCCTGGAGGTGGGTGGGGTCAGCTCTGGGGTACGGGGGCGGGTTCCGTGCGGGTGTCGTCGGCGCGCTCGGCGGCGTCCTCCAGGACGATCCGGCCGATGATCTCGTAGCGCTCGGGTCGCTTGGCCTTGAGGTAGAAGCCGAGGCCGAGGCCGCCGAAGAAGACGGCGCCGACGATCCAGGGGATCGCCTTGAAGAAGAGGGAGTCGGCGGCGAGCCCTGCCGCGGTCTCCATGTTCATGACCAGCAGCACGACGACGGCGATCATGCCGATGCCGCCGAGGAGCGGGGCCGTGAGGGTCTTGAACCAGTGCCGGTCCTCGGGGTGGTTCTTGCGGAAGTAGCCGATGACGGCGAACGAACACAGCGTCTGGACGATGAGGATCGCCATCGTGCCGAGGATCGCGAGCAGCGTGTAGAGGTGGATGTACGGGTCCTGGCCGGTGAGCCAGAAGGCGGCGACGAGGCCGACGGCGATCACGCTCTGCACGTACGAGGCGATGTACGGCGAGCCGTGCTTCGCGTGCGTCCGGCCGAGCGCCGGGTGCAGGAAGCCCTCCCGGCCGATGGCGTACAGATAGCGCGAGGCGCACTGGTGGAAGGCCATGCCGCAGGCGAAGGAGCCGGTGAGCAGCAGCCACTGGAAGGCGTCGACGGCCCAGGCGCCGATGAAGGTCTGGGCGGGCGCGAAGAACAGGTCGAGGGGGCTCGCGGACGAGGACAGCTTCACGGAACCGGCGAGCCCGTTCCCGGCGATCGTCATCCACGAGACGTAGATGTAGAAGAGGCCGACGCCGATGACGGAGATCAGGGTGGCGCGCGGGATGACCCGCTTGGGGTCGCGGGACTCCTCGCCGTACATCGCGGTCGACTCGAAGCCGACCCACGACCAGAAGGCGAAGAAGAGGCCGAGCCCGGCGGAGGTGCCGGTGAAGGCGTTCTTCGGGTTGATCGGCTCGACCGGGATGCCGTCGGGACCGCCGCCGGCGATGAGGACGGCGGTGGCGACCGCGAAGAGGACGGCGATCTCCGCGACCAGCATCACCCCGAGGGCCTTGGCGGTCAGGTTGATGTCGAAGTACGACAGGACGGCGGTGACGGCCAGCATGACGGCCGCGTACAGGATCCACGGCACGTCCACGCCGAGCTGGTCGGCGACGGTCGTCTTGGCGAAGTAGGCGAAGACGCCGACGATCGAGGCCTCGAAGACGATGTACGCGAGGACGGCGAGCATGCCGGAGGCCATGCCTGCGATCCGGCCCAGGCCGTGCGAGATGTAGCCGTAGAAGGCGCCGGCGGCCGTGATCCGCTTGGCCATGGCGACGTAGCCGACCGAGAAGACGGTCAGGACGAGCGTCGCGAAGAGATATCCGGCGGGCGCGCCGGTGCCGTTGCCGAAGCCCACGGCGATGGGGAGGTTTCCGGTCATCGCCGTGATCGGGGCGGCGGTGGCGACGGCCATGAAGACGACGCCGACGAGTCCGACCGAGTTCGCCTTGAGCCGGTGGACCTCTGGGGTGGGGTTCTCTGCCATGGGCCGAGAGGATCCTCGCGAGTGACGTAGGCCACAATCGACATCCGGTCGCACAATTCCCGCCACAGGGCGACGAGTTGTCGCCCTGGTGTACGAACTGTCCGGTCCCGTGACCGTGCGGTGATGTCGCCGAAACACGGACGCGGGTAGCGTCCGGCCCCATGGACAATCAGGGCGGGATCACCGTGCAGCGGGCGCTCGAACTCCCCGGACTGCGCGGCGGGCTCCCGGAGGTCGTGGCCGGCGCGGACCGGCTGCACCGCACGGTGCGCTGGGTGCACGCGGGCGAGGTGCCGAACATCGCCTCGCTGCTCAAGGGCGGCGAACTACTCCTCACCACGGGCCTCGGCCTGGGCACCCTCCCGGCCGAACAGCGGGCCTTCGTGCGGCGGCTCGCCGACCGGGGCATCGCGGCGCTCGTCGTCGAACTGGGCCCGCGCTTCGCCCGCCTCCCGGCGACGATAGTGGAGACCGCGCGGGCGGCCGGCCTGCCGCTCGTCCAGCTCCACCGCGAGGTCCCCTTCGTCGCCGTCACGGAGGAGATCCACACCGAGATCGTCAACGGCCACTACGCGCTCCAGCGGCAGGCCGAGGAGGTCCACCGGCAGTGCACGGAGGCGCTGCTCGGCGGCGGCGGGGTCCCCCAGGTGCTCCGCATCCTCTCCGACTTCGCCGCCAACCCGGTCTTCCTGGAGACCGCCGACGGACAGCTGCTCTACGCGGCGGGCACCGAGTCCGCGCCCGCCGACCCGCTCCAGGTGTGGGACGGGCTGCGCGGCCAGCGGGCGGCCCGCGAGTCCGGCCCGCCCACCGGCACGGTCCTGGTCGACGTGCCGGGCGGCGGCCCCGGTACGGGTTCGGTGCGGGCCCGCCTGGTCCTCCTGGCGGTCTCGGGCCCCCTCTCCCCCGTGCACCGCATGGCGGCCGAGCGGGCGGCCGGACTCCTGGCCGTCGTCCTCATGCAGGCCCGCCAGGAGGAGGAGCTGGCCGCACGCGGCCGGGGCGACTTCCTGACGGACCTGGCGGAGGGCCGGATCTCGGCGGAGGACGCCCCGGCACAGGCGAGGGTCCTGGGCTTCAAGCCGGGCGACGGCCCGCTGCTCCCGGTGGTGATGCGCCTGGCATCAGAACTGTCCCCCTCGGGCAACTGGGCGCTCCTGGCGCGAGCGGTCCTGGAGGAACTGTCCGCGGTGGGCGTCCCTGCGCTCCTGGGCGTCCGCCCGGTAGAAGGCCGGGTGCCGTTGTTGTTGGGCCTGCGCTCGGAATCGGAACGCACAGCGGTCGCGGACCGGGTGGCGGCAGCACTTCGGGCCGGCGTGGAACGGGCAGGCCTGGAACGCGCGGGGGTGCACCCACCAGTGGTCGTGGTCGGCGTCGCGGGCGGCTGGGCGGCGGCCTCGGCGGGCCTGCGGCACGCGGCTGAGACGGCGACGGCGGCGCAGGGCCTCTCGGACCTCCCCTGGTACGACGCCCGCCGCCTGGACATCGACCTGCTCCTGTGGCGGCTCCGGGACCACCCGGACCTCGCCGCCTTCGTCGACCGCGCGATCGGCCCGCTGCGGGACCACGACGGCACGTCCCGCCCCCCGCTCCTCCCCACCCTCGAGACCTACCTCGCGCACGCGGGCCGCAAGGCGGAGACCGCCCGCGAACTCCACCTCAACCGCCAGACCCTCTACAACCGCCTGGCCCGCATCTCCGAACTCCTGGGCACGGACCTGGACGACCCCCAAACGGTCCTGGCCCTCTCCCTGGCCCTGAGAGCCCGCCGCCACACACCGTAGGCCCCGCCCGGGGACCCACACCCGACCGTGCGGCGCCCCGCTGCCCGCCGTGTGGCCCCGCGTCCCGCCTCGTGCGGGGCCCGCGCCCGGCTGGGCCTTCGTCCCGCGCCCGCGTGGTGCCCGCGCCCGGCCGGGCGGTGCCCCGCTGCCCGCCGTGTGGGCAATCGTCCCGCTGGGGCGGGACGGGTGGGCACACGGGACGGCGCCCTTCAGCGGCGCCTCCGCGTTCCGCGCCTGGACCCGCACCACCGCCGCGGCGCGCTTCCGGTGCGGGTCCAGGCGCGGGAGCCTCGGGCGCCGGCAGGGCGCGGGTCCGTTGTGCCCACCCGTTCCGCCCCAGCGGAACGACTGCCCACAACGGGCGGGGCGCAGGCCCACACGGGCGCGGGTCCACACGGGCGCGCGGCGCAGGCCCAGGCGACGGCTACCGTCCCGACAGCTCGTCGTACACCGACAGCACGTGCGCCACCGTCTCGTCCTCCGTGGGCCACGACCCCGCCTGCACCCGCCCCGCCGCCGCCAGGTCCATCCTCCGGTCCGCGTCCTCAAGGAGTCCCCGCACCGCCCCCGCCAGGGCCTCCGCGTCCCCGTACGGCACCAACTCCGCCGCGTCCCCGACGAGTTCCGGTACGCCGCCGACGGCCGTCGCGACGAGCGGCACCCCGAGCCGCAGCGCCTCCTGCGCGAGCAGGGAGCGGGCCTCCCACCGCGACGGCAGCACGGCGACATCCGCGGCCGCGAGCAGCTCGGCGACGTCGTCCCGCCGCCCGATGAGCCGCACGGAGAGCCGTTCCTCGACGATCCGCCGTTGCAGGAAGGCCCGTTCGCGTCCTTCCCCGGCGATGACGAGCAGCGGTTCCGGATCGAGCCCCCGCCACAACCGCGCCGCGTCGAGCAGCGTCCGGTACCCCCGCCCGCGTTCGAGCGCCCCGACGGCCATGAGCAGCGGCCGGTCGACGGCGCCGAGTTCGGCGCGGGCCTTGCCGTCGTGGAGGCAGACGGGCCCGCGCGCGGGGGGCACGGTGACGGGGGCGAGGCGGGCGTCCCGGGCCCCGCGCCGCCGGGCCCGGTCGACGAGTTCGGAGGAGGTGCCGAGGACGACGGTCGCGGCCCGCGCGGTCTTCCGCTCCAGGAGCCGCAGCACTCCGCCCCGCGCCCCGTCGACGTGGTTCCGGCTGTGCCAGGTGGTCACGAGCGGGGTCCGCGTGCCCCCGGCCAGCGCGAGCGCGGCCCGCACGGAGGCCTGGAGGCCGTGCGCGTGGACCACGTCGGCGCCGATGCAGGCGTTGCGGAGCGCGGTGACGGTCGCGGGGTCGCCGAGGCGCGGCAGGGGCACGAAGTGTGCGCCTGCGCCCAGGTAGTCGTATGCGCGGTCGAGTTCGGCCGGGGCGCACACGGTCACCCGCACGCCCCTCGCCACCAGCCCCGAGGCAAGTGATCGGACGTGCGCGCTGCTGCCCGCGCCGCCGCCGCCCAGCACTTGGACCGTACGGAGCTGTGTCACGCGCCCAAGGATGCCAGTCCGTGCCCCCGACCGTACGCACGTTCCGGCACCGAAATGGCGTCGTTCCCCTGCGCGGAAGGCGTACGGCACGGCGACCCACACCACGGGTTCACCCACACGGGTGAGCGCACGAGAAGTCGGCCCCTCAGGCGGAAGCCGCCCGCTCCCCCCACACCGCGG
Source organism: Streptomyces vietnamensis (assembly GCF_000830005.1). Classification (NCBI taxonomy): domain Bacteria; kingdom Bacillati; phylum Actinomycetota; class Actinomycetes; order Kitasatosporales; family Streptomycetaceae; genus Streptomyces; species Streptomyces vietnamensis. The sequence continues at coordinate 1,949,176 of NZ_CP010407.1, forward strand.
CGGCCACCAGCCCGGCCGCGTGCGCCGCGAGCCCGAGCCGCCCGTTGGAGGCGGCGATGGCGCTGCCGACGGCGGCACCGAGCGCGTGCGCGCCGGCGTCGCCGAGCATGGCGACCTCTCCGAGGTCGTCGCCGAGGACGGCCGCCGCCGCTCCCATCGGCGCGCCCGCGAGCGCCCCCCGCAGCAGCCCCGGCGCGCCGAGCCCGAGCACGAGGAGGCCCGCGCGCCCCGGCCGTACGTCCACGAGGTTCACGAGGTGCGCGGTGCCGGCGATGACGACACCGGCGAGGACCTTGTCGAGGGGCTTCTCCTTGAGGAGGGCCCCGGCGGCGAGCGAGGCGGCACCGATCCCGAAGAGCTTCACGGCCCCACTGGTCACCTCGCCACCACGGAGCGCCCCCAGATGCGCCCGGAACCCGCGCCGGTGGTCACCGCGCAGGTCGTCGTACCGCCCGCACGCGGCCGCCGCGGCGACGGCCAGAGCGGCGGGCGGTGCGGCGGGCAGGGCGGCGACGGCCGAACCGAACGCAGCGGCCTGACCGGCCTGGAGGAGGACCCGACGGCCCGCGTGGTTGGTCCGCTCCCAACTGCCGGGGTTCCCCGGCGGCCGCCGCCGGAGCCGCCCGTACGCGAGCCGGGTCGCACCGAAGGCGACGGCGAACGTACCGATCCGCCCCGGGGCCCGGGTCACGCGTCCGCCCGGGCCGTGGCCAGCAGCTCCTCCGCGTGGGCCCTGGCGGTCTCGGAGTCCTCCTGGCCGGCGAGCATCCGGGACAGCTCCCGGACGCGCTCCTCGCCCTCCAGGACGGTGACGCCGGAGCGGGTGACGGAGCCGTCGTTGGTCTTCTCGACGAGCAGCTGCCGGTCGGCGAAGGCCGCGACCTGCGGGAGGTGGGTGACGACGACGACCTGCGCGGACTTGGCGAGCTTGGCGAGCCGGCGGCCGATCTCGACGGCCGCCTTGCCGCCGACGCCCGCGTCGACCTCGTCGAAGAGGTACGTCGGCACGGGGTCGACCCCGGCGAAGACGACCTCCACGGCGAGCATCACGCGGGACAGCTCGCCGCCGGACGCGCCCTTGGCGATGGGCCGGGGCGGGGCGCCGGGGTGCGGGGCGAGCAGCAGCTCGACCTCGTCGGCGCCGGACGGCCCGTAGGCGACGCGCCGGCCGCCGACCTCGACGCCCTCCTCGTCCTCGGTCTGGGAGATGGCGAAGGACACGCGCGCGTGCGGCATGGCGAGCGAGGCGAGTTCGGCGGTGACCGCGTCGGCGAACCGGGCGGCGGTCTCCGTGCGCGCGTCGGTGAGCGCCTGGGCGAGCACCGACAGCTCGTCGCGCAGCCGGTCCCGTTCGGCGGTGAGTTCCTCGATGCGATCGTCGTCGCCCTCGAGCTCGCCGAGCCGCCCGGCGCTCTCCTCGGCCCAGGCGAGGACGGCGTCGATGTCCTCGCCGTACTTCCGGGTGAGCTGGGTGAGCAGGGCACGCCGCTCCTCGACGGCGGCGAGCCGCAGCGGGTCGGCGTCGAGGTCGTCGGCGTATCCGGCCAGTTCCTGCGCCACGTCCGAAAGGAGGATGGAGATCTCGCCCATCCGGTCGGCGAGCCCGGCGAGCGCCGGATCGTGCGACCGTACGGCCTCCAGGGCCCGGCCCGCGCCCGCGACCAGGGTGGTCGCGTCGACGGCCTCGGGGTCCTCGGGGTTGCCCGCGAGCGCGGCGTGCGCGAGCGCGGCGGCGGAGGCGAGGGCCTCGGCGTGGCCGAGCCGCTCGGCCTCGGCGGCGAGTTCGACGTCCTCGCCCGGGCGCGGTTCGACGGCCTCGATCTCGCCGAGCCCGAAGCGCAGCAGATCGGCCTCCTGGGCCCGCTCACGCGCCCGCGTGGTGATCTCGTCCAGCTCGGCGGTGACGGCCCGCAGCCGCCGGTACGCCTCGCCGTAGGCGGCGAGCGGCACGGAGACGGCCTCGCCCGCGTACCGGTCGAGCGCGCCGCGCTGCCGGGCGGGCTTGAGGAGGCCCTGCTGGTCGGTCTGGCCGTGGACGGCGACGAGGTCGTCGGCGAGTTCGGCGAGCAGCCCGACGGGCACGGAGCGCCCGCCGAGGTGGGCGCGCGAGCGTCCCTCGGCGGAGACCGTACGGCTGACGAGGAGCACGCCCTCGTCGAGCTCGGCACCGGCCTCCTCGGCGCGTACGGCGACGGACGAGCCCGGGGGCACGCTGATCCGCCCCTCGACGACGGCCGAGGCCGCGCCGATCCGCACCAGGGCGGGGTCGGCACGTCCGCCGAGCAGCAGCCCCAGGCTGGTCACGACCATCGTCTTGCCCGCACCGGTCTCACCGGTCACCGCGGTGAATCCGGGCGACAGCTCGACCACCGCGTCGTCGATGACCCCGAGCGACCGTATCCGCATCTCCTCCAGCACGCCCCAGACCATACGAGGTTTCCCGGGTCGGATGCGACATCGCCCCCGTGCGTAACCCCCGGGAGCACCACTCGTTACGGAGCGGGCCGGGGGATCAGCGCGGTGCGCCGCGCCACCCCGACACGGGCAGGGCGAACTTGGCGACGAGCCGGTCGGTGAAGGAGGCGTGGTGCAGCCGGGCGAGCCGCACGGGCACGGCGCCGCGCCGGACCTCGACGCGCGCGCCCGCCGGGAGTTCCACGGTCCGCCGCCCGTCGCACCACAGCACCCCGTGCGGGGTGTGCGGCTCGACCTCGACGGCGAGCACCGACTGGGGGGTGGTGACGAGGGGCTTGGCGAAGAGGGCGTGGGCCCCGATCGGGACCATGAGGAGCGCCTCGACCTCGGGCCAGACGACGGGCCCGCCCGCCGAGAAGGCGTACGCGGTGGACCCGGTGGGGGTCGCGCAGATCACCCCGTCGCAGCCGAAGCCGGTCACCGGGCGCCCGTCGATCGCGAGGACGACCTCCAGCATCCGTTCCGGGGAGACCTTCTGCACGGCGGCCTCGTTGAGCGCCCAGTCGCGGTGCAGGACGTCGCCGTTCTCGTACACGACGACGTCGAGGGTCATCCGCTCCTCGACCTCGTACGCCTTGGTGACGACCCGGTCGACGACCTTGTCGAGGTCGTCGCGCTCGGCCTCCGCGAGGAAGCCGACGCGCCCCAGGTTGACGCCGAGCATGGGCACGCCGGAGGCGCGGGAGAACTCGGCGCCGCGCAGCAGGGTGCCGTCGCCACCGAGGACGACGAGGAGTTCACAGCCGTCGAGCGCGTCGGAGCAGGCCTCCGGCACCTTCTCGACGGACGGCGGCAGCGGCAGGTCCGCGGCTTCGGCCTCCAGGACGCGGACGCCGATGCCGCTCCGCAGCAGCCCCAGGACGACCAGTTCGGCGCTGCGCACGGCGGCCGGACGGCCGGTGTGCGCGAGCAGGAAGACGGTGCGTGTTGTTCCCGATGGTGCTGCTGCAGTTGAGTTCAACGAGGTCCCTCCGCCACGGCGCGGTCGACGTCCGCCGGATCCAGCGCGGGCGCGCCTGCCCGCAGCCACAGAAAGTACTCGACGTTGCCCGAGGGGCCGGGCAGCGGGCTGGCGGTGACGCCGAGGACGCCGAGGCCGAGCTCTCCGGCCTGCCGGGCCACGTTCTTCACGGCGTCCGCGCGGAGTTCGGCGGAACGTACGACTCCGCCGGTGCCGAGCCGCTCCTTGCCCACCTCGAACTGCGGCTTGACCATGAGGACGAGGTCGGCGCCGGGCGCCGTGCAGGCCGCGAGGGCGGGCAGGACGAGCCCGAGCGGGATGAAGGACAGGTCGCCGACGACGAGGTCGACCGGGATCCCGTCGATCGCGTCGATCGTCAACTCGCGTACGTTCGTGCGGTCCTTCACGGTGACGCGCTCGTCGCTCTGCAGCGACCAGGCGAGCTGTCCGTAGCCGACGTCGACGGCGACGACGTGGGCGGCGCCCGCGCGCAGCAGGACGTCGGTGAAGCCACCGGTGGAGGCTCCGGCGTCCAGGGCGCGCCGGCCCTCGACCTGCAGCCCCTGCGGCACGAAGGCGGCGAAGGCCCCGGCGAGCTTGTGGCCGCCGCGCGAGACGTAGTCGGGGTCGGAGTCGTCCTGGGCGACGACGATGGCCGCGGCGGTCTCGACCTGGGTGGCGGGCTTGGTGGCGACGGTCTTGCCGACGGTCACCCGGCCCGCGGCGATCAGCTGGCTGGCGTGCTCGCGCGAGCGCGCGAGCTTGCGCCGTACCAGCTCGGCGTCGAGACGGCGGCGTGCCGGTCCTGCCACGTTCGGTTCAGCTCCTGTTGTCGTACGGACGGGGGGCGGGGTGCGTGTCGAGCGAGGTCAGCTCGGCGCGCAGTCCACGGTGTACATCCTCGTACACCTCCAGGTGTCCGTCCGCCGGGAGGTGGTCCACCTCGGCGAGACGCGCCAGGTGGGCGTCGACGGCGGGATGGCCGGTGGGCTCCAGGGCGACACCGAGCGGCGCGGGCCCGGCGGGCTCGTACGCCTCGTCCGTCTTCTCGACGGGCTCCGGCATCTCATCACTCATGCCCCGACGCTACCTCGAAGCCCTGGGGTACCGTCGACGACGATGGCGACGATCACGGAGTGCCGCGGCGCACTGGACAGACTTTCGGACAATCTCGCGCGGGCGGACGACGGCCTGCGCGGTGCGGCCGCGCTCGACCGCAGCCTGAGCTGCCACATCACCGACCTCGACACGACGTTCACGGGCCGCCTCGCGGACGGCCGGATCCTGGTCGACGGGACGGTGGAGGGCCCGCCGCGGACCAAGGCGCAGATCCGGCTCGCGATGACCGGTGACGACCTGGTGGCGATGGTGGACGGCGGGCTGAACTTCGCGAAGGCCTGGGCCTCCGGCCGGGTCAGACTGGAGGCCGGCTTCCGCGACCTGCTGCGGCTGCGATCACTCCTGTGACCGGGGCACCCTCGGACCACGTCCGCGCCGGCCGCTCTCCCGCCTCAGGTCACCTCCACGCCGGGCGCTCCCCCGCCAGGGGCCACCTCCACGCCAGGCACTCCCCCGCCACGGGCCACGTCCACGCCAGGCACTCCCCCGCCATGGGTCACTTCTGCAGCGCGGGTTCCTGAGCAGCCGGCTCCTCGGCCTGCGCCGGCACGGTCGCCCGGCCGCGCGCCTTCCGCCCGGCCGGCACGACCAGCGGCGTCCCCGTCTCCGGGTCGTCGATGACCTGGCAGCGCAGCCCGAAGACCCGCTCGACCAGCTCGGCGGTCACGACCTCGGACGGCGGGCCCTCGGCGACGACCTCGCCGTCTCGGACGGCGATGAGGTGGGTGGCGTACCGGGCCGCGTGATTGAGGTCGTGGAGGACGGCGACGAGCGTCCGCCCCTGCGTCTCGTGCAGCTCGGCGCACAGGTCGAGGACGTCGATCTGGTGCTGGATGTCGAGGTACGTGGTGGGCTCGTCGAGCAGCAGCAGCGGGGTCTGCTGGGCGAGCGCCATGGCGATCCAGACGCGCTGGCGCTGACCGCCCGAGAGCTCGTCCACGTACCGCTCGGCGAGCTCGGCGACACCGGTCGACTCCATCGACTCCCGGACGATCCGCTCGTCCTCCGAGGACCACTGGCGCAGCAGCCCCTGGTGCGGGTAGCGGCCGCGCGCGACGAGGTCGGCGACGGTGATGCCGTCGGGGGCCACGGAGGTCTGCGGCAGCAGCCCGAGGGTCTTGGCGACCTTCTTGGCGGGCATCGTGTGGATCGACTGCCCGTCGAGCAGGACGCGGCCCTCGCTGGGCTTCAGCATCCGGGAGAGGGCGCGCAGGAGGGTGGACTTGCCGCAGGCGTTGGGCCCGACGATGACGGTGAACGAGTTGTCGGGGATCGCGACGGACAGCTCGCGGGCGATGACCCGCTGCTCGTACGCCAGGGTGACCGATTCCGCACTCAGGCGCTGCCGCTGCCGACCGTCCATACCCGCACTCCCGGTTCTCGTCCGTGGTCGTGCCCGGCGGTGACGACCACGACCCACGCGAAGTTAGGTTAGCCTACCCAACTTCACTCCCTGCCCGGGCGCCGACGTCTCACACCCCGAGCAGCGCCAGCACCTTCCCCGCACCGGGCACACCGGCGCCCGGCGCCGCGTCCGCCGCGGACCACGAGGCCCCGCACAGCGCCCGTACCGCGTCCATCACGTCCGCCCCTTCACCCGGCGTCCCGTCGAGGACGAGCTCACCGCCGCTCACGGAGGCCCGCCATCCCCCGCACACGAAGCCCCCGTCCCCGTCCGCGGCGACCTCCGGCTGACCCGTGAGCAGCCCCCGCAGATCGGCCGCCACATACGTGGGCCGGTGCTCGGGCACGGCCGCGAGCAGCTGCGCCACGTCCGTCACCCCGGTCAGCACGAGCAGCGAGTCGACCCCGCCGTTGAACGCGCCCTCGATGTCCGTGTCGAGCCGGTCCCCGACCACCAGCGGCCGCTCCGCCCCCGTCCGCAGCACCGTCTCCCGGTGCATCGGCGGCAGCGGCTTCCCCGCGACCTTCGGCTCCACCCGGTGCCCGGTGGCGATCCGCACGACCTCCACCGCCGCCCCGTTCCCCGGTCCGATCCCCCGCGTCCCGGGAATCGTCAGGTCCGTGTTCGAGGCGTACCAGGGCACCCCGCGCCCGACCGCGTAGGCGGCCTCCGCGAACCGCGCCCACGGCATCCCCGGCCCGCCGTACCCCTGCACGACCGCCGCCGGGTCGTCGTCCGCCGAGTCCACCGGCACGAGACCCCGCTCGCGCAGCGCCACCCGCAGCCCCTCGCCGCCGACGACGAGGACCCGGGACCCGGCCGGCACGTCGTCGGCGATCAGCCGGGCCACCGCCTGCGCCGAGGTGACCACGTCCCCGGCCTCCGCCGACAGACCGAGCTCCGTCAGGTGCTCCGCCACCTCACCGGGCGTCCGCAGCGCGTTGTTGGTGACGTACGCCAGGTGCATCCCGCCGGCCCGCGCCGCACCCAGCGCTTCCACCGCGTACGGGATCGCCGCCCCGCCCGCGAAGTACACGACACCGTCCAGGTCCAGGAGCGCCGTGTCGTAGGCCTCGCTCAACGCGACCGCGCTGCCCCCGGGGTACTTCCTCTGGCCGTTCCGCACCGTCACCGCACACTCCTCAGCTCACTGGGTGGAATTCCCCCGCTCCCCCGATCATCGCTCATGCCCACAGGCCACATACGATGACGAGATGAACACCTCAGGTCACGCGGCCGATGACGTCCGCGACGACGCCACAGGCCTGCGCCTGACCCCGTTCCGCGGACTCCGTTACGTCCCCGAGCGGGTCGGCAGCCTCGCCGCCGTGACGTCCCCTCCCTACGACGTCGTCGTACGACCTGACGGACTGCTCCATCTGGAGTCCGCGGACCCGCACAACATCGTCCGGCTGATCCTGCCCCAGGCGATCACCGCCGGCACCCGCCACCGCAAGGCCGCCGTCACCCTCGACCGCTGGCTCGCGGACGGCGTCCTCGCCCCGGACCCGGAGCCCGCGCTCTACGTGTACGAGCAGGAGGGCGACGGCATCCTCCAGCGCGGCATCATCGGCGCCCTGGAGCTATCCGCCCCGGCCGAGGGCATCGTCCTCCCCCACGAGGACGTCATGCCGCACGTCGTCGAGGACCGCGCCGCCCTGATGCGGACCACGGCCGCCAACCTGGAGCCCCTGCTCCTCACCTACGTCGGAGAGGAGGAGGGCGGCGCCGACGCGGTCATCGAGCGCACGGTCCGGCGCGAGCCCCTCCTCTCCACCACCACGGAGGACGGCTTCCAGCACCGCCTCTGGTCGGTCACGGACCCCGCTGAACTCGCCACGATCGCCGGCGAACTGGCCCGGCACCAGGCCCTCATCGCCGACGGCCACCACCGCTGGGCGACCTACCTGCGCCTCCGCGAGGAGCACGCGGCGCCCGGCCCCTGGAACTACGGCCTGGTCCTCCTCATCGACACCGCCCGCTACCCCCTGCGGGTCCGCGCCATCCACCGTCTCCTCAACCGCCTGCCGGTCGCCGACGCCCTCACGGCCCTCGGCGACGCCTTCCGGGTCCGCAGGATCGACCGGCCGCTGCCCGTGGCCCTGGAGGCCCTCGCGGACGCCGCGGCCGAAGGCAACGCCTTCCTCCTCGCGGGTGACGGCACCTTCCACCTCCTGGACCACCCGGACCCCGCCCTCCTCGACCGCACGATCCGCACGGACCGCCCCCAGGCCTGGCGGACCCTGGACGCCACGGTCCTGCACTCCACCCTCCTGGAACACCTCTGGCACATCCCGGACGCCCCCGAGGACATCGCCTACATCCACGACACGGAGGCGGCGGTCGCCCAGGCGGAACGCCGCGGCGGTACGGCGGTCCTCATGCACCCGGTACGGGAGGAGGTCGTCCGCGACCTCGCCCGCCAGGGCGTCACGATGCCCCGCAAGTCGACCTCGTTCGGCCCGAAGCCGGCGACAGGCCTGGTCCTGAGGAGCCTGGCGCTGGACTGAACTCACGGACGGAAACGAAGAAGGGCGGCACCCGACGGGTGCCGCCCTTCTCACTACAGGCGCTACAGGCCCGGATCAGCCCTTGTCGCCGTCCCGGTCCTCGTCCTCGTCATCCTCGTCATCCTCGTCGACGTCGAGCTCGACATCGACGACGCCCGACTCGTCCGACTCCTCGTCGGACTCGTCCTCGGACTCGTCGAAGGCGTCGACGAACTCGACTCCGTCCATCTCGGCGAGCCGGTCGGAGGCGTCCGTGGCGCCGTCCTTGTCGGCCTCCAGGGCCTTGGCGAACCACTCGCGCGCCTCGCGCTCACGGCCGGCGGCGAGCAGCGCGTCGGCGTACGCGTACCGCAGGCGCGCGGTCCACGGGTGCACGGCGCTGGAGGCGAGCTCGGGGCTCTGCAGCGTCACGATGGCCGCGTCGAGCTGCCCCAGGTCCCGGCGGGCGCCGGCGGCGACGAGCCGCATCTCGACCTGCCCGGCCTTGTCCAGCTTCTGCACCTCGGGCTCACCGGCCATGGCGAGGGCCCGCTCGGGCCGGCCGAGGCCGCGCTCGCAGTCGGCCATGACGGGCCACAGCTCGACGCCGCCGCTCATCCGGCGAGCCGCGCGGAACTCGGCAAGGGCCTCGGAGTACTTCTGCGTCGCGTACGCGGCGAAGCCGGCGGCCTCGCGGACGGCCGCGACACGGGACGCGAGCCGCAGGGCGACCCGGGAGTAGCCGTAGGCCTTCTCCGGGTCCTCGTCGATCAGCTGGGCGACCATGACGAGGTTGCGCGAGACGTCCTCGGCGAGCCCCTTGGGAAGGCTCATGAGCTCCTGGCGCACGTCCGGGTCGATCTCCTCACCGGTGACCTCCGGCGGGATCGGCAGACGCTTGATCGGCGCACGGTCGCCCCGGTCCCGGTCGTCACGACGCCCGAAGCCGCCCCGGTCGTCACGGCCACGGTACCCACCGCGGTCGCCGCCCCGGTCGTCACGGCCACGGAACCCACCGCGGTCGCCGCCCCGGTCGTCACGGCCACGGAACCCGCCACGGCTGTCGCCACCGCGGTCGTCACGACGGAACCCACCGCCACCACGGCTGTCGTCCCGACGGAACGACGAGGGACGCTCATCGCGCCGCTCGTCACGCCGGTCGTCGCGACGGAAGCCGCCACGGTCGTCGCGCTGCCCGTAGGAAGGACGGTCGTCCCGACGGAACGACGACGGACGCTCATCACGCCGATCGTCACGACGGAAGCCACCGCCACGGTTGTCGCCACCGCGGTCATCGCGACGGAAGCCACCACCACGGTTGTCACCGCCACGGTCATCGCGACGGAACCCGCCGCCACGATTGTCGTCACGGCGGTCGTCGCGCTGCCCGTAGGAGGGACGGTCGTCCCGACGGAACGACGACGGACGCTCATCACGCCGCTCGTCACGACGGAAGCCACCGCCACGGTTGTCGCCACCGCGGTCATCGCGACGGAAGCCACCACCACGGTTGTCACCGCCACGGTCATCGCGACGGAACCCGCCGCCACGATTGTCGTCACGGCGGTCGTCGCGCTGCCCGTAGGAGGGACGGTCGTCCCGACGGAACGACGACGGACGCTCGTCACGCCGATCGTCACGACGGAACCCACTGCCACCACGGCTGTCGTCACGCGAGGGGTACGAGGGACGGTCGTCGCGACGGAAGCCGCCACGGTCGTCACGCTGCCCGTAGGAAGGACGGTCGTCCCGACGGAACGACGACGGACGCTCATCACGCCGCTCATCACGACGGAACCCACCGCCACGGTTGTCGCCACCGCGGTCGTCACGGCGGAAGCCGCCACCGCGGTTGTCACCGCCACGGTCATCGCGGCGGAAGCCGCCGCCACGATTGTCGTCACGGCGGTCGTCGCGCTGCCCGTAGGAGGGACGGTCGTCCCGACGGAACGACGACGGACGCTCATCACGCCGCTCATCACGACGGAACCCACCGCCACGGTTGTCGCCACCGCGGTCATCGCGACGGAACCCACCACCGCGGTTGTCACCGCCACGGCTGTCGCCACCGCGGTCGTCACGGCGGAAGCCGCCACCGCCACGGTTGTCACCACCGCGGTCGTCGCGACGGAAGCCGCCACCGCCACGGTTGTCACCACCGCGGTCGTCGCGACGGAAGCCACCACCGCCACGGTTGTCACCACCGCGGTCGTCGCGACGGAAGCCACCACCGCCACGGTTGTCGTCACGGCGCGGCCCGCGGAAGCCGCCCCGGTCGCCACCGGCACCGTCCCTGCGACGCGGCTCGCGCTCCGGACGGTCGTCGGGAGAGTTGGTGGACATCGGTGTGACTCCTGTCTTCGGGTACTGCAGTCATTCTCGCGCAGCCGGCACTCAGCCGCGCATCGGAAAGTCAAGCAAAAACAAAAGGACCCCTGGTCCCAGCGTGAACGCTGGGACCAGGGGTCCTGAAGAATTGTTCGGCGGCGTCCTACTCTCCCACAGGGTCCCCCCTGCAGTACCATCGGCGCTGAAAGGCTTAGCTTCCGGGTTCGGAATGTAACCGGGCGTTTCCCTAACGCTATGACCACCGAAACCCTATCGGTTTCGAGCGAACAAGCACACTCTGTAGTTGTGTTCTAGCTCTAGAAACCAGCAACTGTTCGTTGCTTCAGAACTAACACAGTGGACGCGAGCAACTGAGGACAAGCCCTCGGCCTATTAGTACCGGTCAGCTCCACCCCTCACGGGGCTTCCACATCCGGCCTATCAACCCAGTCGTCTACTGGGAGCCTTACCCTCTCAAGGAGGTGGGAATACTCATCTCGAAGCAGGCTTCCCGCTTAGATGCTTTCAGCGGTTATCCCTCCCGAACGTAGCCAACCAGCCATGCCCTTGGCAGGACAACTGGCACACCAGAGGTTCGTCCGTCCCGGTCCTCTCGTACTAGGGACAGCCCTTCTCAATATTCCTACGCGCACAGCGGATAGGGACCGAACTGTCTCACGACGTTCTAAACCCAGCTCGCGTACCGCTTTAATGGGCGAACAGCCCAACCCTTGGGACCGACTCCAGCCCCAGGATGCGACGAGCCGACATCGAGGTGCCAAACCATCCCGTCGATATGGACTCTTGGGGAAGATCAGCCTGTTATCCCCGGGGTACCTTTTATCCGTTGAGCGACGGCGCTTCCACAAGCCACCGCCGGATCACTAGTCCCGACTTTCGTCCCTGCTCGACCCGTCGGTCTCACAGTCAAGCTCCCTTGTGCACTTACACTCAACACCTGATTGCCAACCAGGCTGAGGGAACCTTTGGGCGCCTCCGTTACCCTTTGGGAGGCAACCGCCCCAGTTAAACTACCCATCAGACACTGTCCCTGATCCGGATCACGGACCGAGGTTAGACATCCAGCACGACCAGAGTGGTATTTCAACGGCGACTCCACAACCACTGGCGTGGCTGCTTCACGGTCTCCCACCTATCCTACACAAGCCGAACCGAACACCAATATCAAACTGTAGTAAAGGTCCCGGGGTCTTTCCGTCCTGCTGCGCGAAACGAGCATCTTTACTCGTAGTGCAATTTCACCGGGCCTATGGTTGAGACAGTCGAGAAGTCGTTACGCCATTCGTGCAGGTCGGAACTTACCCGACAAGGAATTTCGCTACCTTAGGATGGTTATAGTTACCACCGCCGTTTACTGGCGCTTAAGTTCTCAGCTTCGCCTGGTCGAAACCAAGCTAACCGGTCCCCTTAACGTTCCAGCACCGGGCAGGCGTCAGTCCGTATACATCGCCTTACGGCTTCGCACGGACCTGTGTTTTTAGTAAACAGTCGCTTCTCGCTGGTCTCTGCGGCCACCCCCAGCTCAGAGTGCAAGACTCATCACCAGGCGTGGCCCCCCTTCTCCCGAAGTTACGGGGGCATTTTGCCGAGTTCCTTAACCATAGTTCACCCGAACGCCTCGGTATTCTCTACCTGACCACCTGAGTCGGTTTAGGGTACGGGCCGCCATGAAACTCGCTAGAGGCTTTTCTCGACAGCATAGGATCATCCACTTCACCACAATCGGCTCGGCATCAGGTCTCAGGCTATGTGTCACGCGGATTTGCCTACGTGACGCCCTACACCCTTACCCCGGGACAACCACCGCCCGGGCTGGACTACCTTCCTGCGTCACCCCATCGCTTACCTACTACCACCTTGGGTCGACGGCTCCACCACTTTCCTTTCCCCGAAGGGTCCGGAACGGCTTCACGGCCTTAGCATTAATGGGCTCGATATTGGGCGTTTCAAAGCGGGTACCGGAATATCAACCGGTTGTCCATCGACTACGCCTGTCGGCCTCGCCTTAGGTCCCGACTTACCCTGGGCAGATCAGCTTGACCCAGGAACCCTTAGTCAATCGGCGCACACGTTTCTCACGTGTGTATCGCTACTCATGCCTGCATTCTCACTCGTGAACCGTCCACAACTCGCTTCCGCGGCTGCTTCACCCGGCACACGACGCTCCCCTACCCATCACAGCACCCGTTGGGGCTTTTGCTGCAATGACACGACTTCGGCGGTACGCTTGAGCCCCGCTACATTGTCGGCGCGGAATCACTTGACCAGTGAGCTATTACGCACTCTTTCAAGGGTGGCTGCTTCTAAGCCAACCTCCTGGTTGTCTCTGCGACTCCACATCCTTTCCCACTTAGCGTACGCTTAGGGGCCTTAGTCGATGCTCTGGGCTGTTTCCCTCTCGACCATGGAGCTTATCCCCCACAGTCTCACTGCCGTGCTCTCACTTACCGGCATTCGGAGTTTGGCTAAGGTCAGTAACCCGGTAGGGCCCATCGCCTATCCAGTGCTCTACCTCCGGCAAGAAACA
>NZ_CP010407.1:6030000-6145000 GCF_000830005.1 Streptomyces vietnamensis
TCACGGTCCGCAAGGTCTCGTTCTCCGTCGGCGTCGAGCGCACCTTCCCGGTGAACTCCCCGATCTTCGAGAAGATCGAGCTCGTGACCCGCGGTGACGTCCGTCGCGCCAAGCTCTACTACCTGCGCGAGCTGCGCGGCAAGGCTGCCAAGATCAAGGAGAAGCGCGACCGCTGAGCCTCGGCTCCCGGCACGCTCACCGCTTCCGACTCCTCGCACAGACAGGCCGGATAGGCTCTGCCAGCGATGGACACCGAAGCACAGCACACGGAGCGCGACCCCTCTTCCGACACGGATTCGTCCGGTACGGAGGAAGGGTCGCGCTCCGCGCGCGTTTCCGGCGACTCCGGACGCGTACCCGGGGACTCCGGCCGCGAGTCCGATGACGCCGGACACGAGCCCGATGACTCCGCACGCGATTCCGAGGACTCGGAGCGCACCCCCTCCTGGCGGCGCACCGCCCTCGTGGGCGGCGCCTGCGTGGTCTTCCTGCTGCTCCTGAGCCACTTCGTGATCCAGCCGTTCCTGATCCCCAGCGGCTCCATGGAGCCGACGCTCCAGGTCGGCGACCGGATCCTCGTGAACAAGCTGGCGTACCGTTTCGGCAGCGAGCCGGCCCGGGGCGACGTCGTCGTCTTCGACGGCACAGGCTCCTTCGTAGGGGAACAGCCGAAGGGCAATCCGGTCACCGGGCTCCTGCACGACGGGGCGGCCGCCCTCGGGCTCGCCGAGCCCGACGAGACCGACTTCGTGAAGCGGGTCGTCGGCGTCGGCGGCGACCGGGTCGTCTGCTGCGACAAGGACGGCCGGCTCACCGTCAACGGAGTCCCCGTCCAGGAGCGGTACGTGATGCTCGGCGACCGGCCCTCCAGCGTGCCCTTCGACATCGTCGTCCCGCAGGACAGGCTCTGGGTCATGGGCGACCACCGCAGCCAGTCCAGCGACTCCCGCGACCACCTCGGCAACCCCGGCGGCGGCATGGTCCCCGTCGACAAGGTCGTCGGCCGCGCCGACTGGATCGCCTGGCCCTTCGGTCGCTGGTCCACCGTGCCCGGCACCGACGCCTTCGACGCCGTACCGGCCCCGCCGGCCGGTGGACACGGGGTGGGAGCCCATGGGTAGCCGAGGCCGCGGTCGCTCGTCCGCCGGGACCGACCACGGCCCCGCCGCCCTGCCCGGACGGGCCGAGCGCCGCAGACTGGCCCGCAGGGTCAGGCGGCGCCGGCAGCGCTCCGCGGTCCGGGAGATCCCGATCCTGATCACCGTGGCGGTGCTGATCGCGCTCGTCCTCAAGACCTTCCTGGTCCAGGCGTTCGTCATCCCCTCCGGCTCCATGGAACAGACGATCCAGATCTCCGACCGGGTCCTCGTCGACAAGCTCACGCCCTGGTTCGGCTCCCGTCCGCAGCGCGGCGACGTCGTCGTCTTCAAGGACCCCGGCAGCTGGCTCCAGCAGGAGGCCGCGCCGCCCGCCGACGACCCGATCGGCATCAAGCAGGCCAAGCAGGCCCTGACCTTCATCGGACTGCTGCCCTCGGCCGACGACCGGGACCTCATCAAGCGGGTGATCGCCGTCGGCGGGGACACCGTCCGCTGCTGCGGCGAGGACGGGCGGATCAGCGTCAACGGCGTGCCGCTGGACGAGCCGTACCTGCATCCAGGGAACCCGCCGTCCAAGATCCCCTTCGAGGTGAAGGTCCCGGAGGGCCGCATCTTCGTCATGGGCGACCACCGCTCCGACTCGGCCGACTCCCGCTTCCACCTCGACGAGGAGGGCCACGGCACCGTCTCCGAGGAGCAGGTCGTCGGGCGGGCCGTGGTGATCGCCTGGCCCTTCGGGCACTGGCGCCGGCTGGAGGAACGGGAGACCTTCTCCGCCGTACCGAATGCCAGTGCGGGTTCCGGGACCGCATCCGATCTTTCGCATAGTGTGTCCCAGCGGAATCTGAACGGATTGCCCGGGCTCCCGACCCCTGCGGAACTTCTGCTCGTTATGGGAGTGGTGGGCCTGTCCCTGACCCGGGGCGGGCGTTCGCACGGACTGAGGAGTGGATGTGGGGGATTTGGCCGTCGGCGCACGATCCGGACACGATGGGCCCGAGGAGAGGGCCGACGGGGCCTTCGGCGATGACACGGCGGGTGGCGACGTGACGGGTGACGAGCAGGCGCAGCCGCCGGGCGGCGGCACGCCGGGCGAGGGTGACGACGAAGCGGCGGGCGGTCCCGGCAGGGGCCCGAAGAAGCAGCGTTCCTTCTGGAAGGAGCTGCCCCTCCTCGTCGGCATCGCCCTGGTGCTCGCCCTGCTGATCAAGACCTTCCTGGTGCAGGCGTTCTCGATCCCCTCGGAATCGATGATGAACACCCTCCAGAAGGGTGACCGGGTCCTCGTCGACAAGCTGACCCCCTGGTTCGGCTCCGAGCCCGAGCGCGGCGAGGTCGTCGTCTTCCACGACCCGGGCGGCTGGCTGGAGGGCCAGGAGACCCCCAAGCCGAACGTCGTGCAGAAGTTCCTCAGCTTCATCGGCCTCATGCCCTCCGCCGAGGAGAAGGACCTCATCAAGCGCGTCATCGCGGTCGGCGGCGACACCGTCTCCTGCAAGGAGGGCGGCAAGGTCGTCCTCAACGGCGTGGCGCTCGACGAGAGCGCGTACCTCGCCCCCGGCGCGGTGCCCTGCCAGGACTCCTTCGGCCCGGTCAAGGTCCCCGAGGGCCGGATCTGGGTCATGGGCGACAACCGCCAGAACTCCCTGGACTCCCGCTTCCACCAGCAGCTCCCCGGCGGCGGCACCGTCTCCAACGACGAGGTCGTGGGCCGCGCCGTCGTGGTCGCCTGGCCGGTCACCCGCTGGGCCACGCTCCCCGTGCCCGACGTCTTCGACCAGCCCGCCCTCAACAAGGCCATGGCCGCCGCCCCCGCCGGCGCGGTCGGTCTGGCCGGAGCGCTCCCGCTCGTGCTGTGGCGCCGGAAGAAGCAGGCCGCACGGCATACCGCCGAGTAGCGACCCGCGGGTAGGGTGCCGTCCCGGACCGTCGACAGGGCTACGGTCCGCCGACAGACCTACGGGGTGCGCACATGAGCGGAACCATACGGACCAAGGGCGGCCACGGCCGCCTCGGCAGCGTGCTGTCGGGGCTGGCCGTGGCCGTCGGCTGTGTGCTCTTCCTCGGCGGATTCGTCTGGGGAGCCGTGCTCTACCAGCCGTTCACCGTCCCCACCGACTCCATGACCCCGACCATCGACGTCGGGTCCAAGATCCTCGCCGAGCGGATCGACGGGGACGAGGTGCGGCGCGGTGACGTCGTCGTCTTCAAGGACCCCCTGTGGGGCGCCTCGCCCATGGTCAAGCGCGTCGCCGGCGTCGGCGGCGACACCGTCGCCTGCTGCGACCGCGACGGGCGGCTCACCGTGAACGGCACGCCCGTCGTCGAGCCGTACCTGCGGCCCGGGGCCGACGGCCGGACCGTCGCCTCGGGGCAGGAGTTCTCCGTGACCGTCCCCAAGGACAGCCTCTTCCTCCTCGGCGACGACCGGAACGTCTCGCTCGACTCCCGTACGCACCTGGAGGACGCCGGACAGGGCTCCGTGCCCCGCTCCATGGTCGTCGGCAGGGTCGACGCCGTCGTCTGGCCCGCCAAGGGTCTCCTGGAGCCCGCCACGGGCTTCGCCGGACTCCCGGGCGGCGGCTCGCGACCGGGACCGTTCAAGGAGCTCCTCACGGCGATCACGGCCGGCACCGCGCTGATCCTCGTGGGCTCCGCGTACGGTCCGGTGGCGCGCCGCCTGACCCGCCGCCGGCCCGAGGGGCCGCGACCGGGCGTACGGGAGAAGGTGGGGGCATGACGGACACGGACACGGCTGCGGGAGCGGGGCTCGTCGCGCGACAGGTCGCGCGGGTCGTGCTGCTCGATCCCGACGACCGCATCCTGCTCCTGCACGGCTACGAGCCCGAGGACCCGGCCGACACCTGGTGGTTCACCCCGGGCGGCGGCCTGGAGGGCGACGAGACCCGGGAGGAGGCGGCGCTGCGCGAACTCGCGGAGGAGACCGGCATCACCGAGGTCGACCTCGGCCCCGTGCTCTGGAAGCGGTTCTGCTCCTTCCCCTTCGACGGGCGCCGCTATGACCAGGACGAGTGGTACTACCTGGCCCGCACCCGTGGGACCGAGGCCGCGCCCCGGCCGCAGGCCCTCACGGAACTGGAGACCCGCAGCCTCGCGGGCCTGAGATGGTGGACCTCCGCCGAACTGTCGGCGGCCCGTGAGACGGTGTACCCGACCAGGCTCGCCGAGCTGCTGCGCACGCTGCTCGACGAGGGACCTCCGAGTGCACCGGTGGTTCTCGCCCCGGAAATCGTTTAGGGGCGCGTACGACTGGCGCACAATAGGGGGACGCACGGCTGAAGGGGAACATGCCATGAGCGCCGAGGACCTCGAGAAGTACGAGACCGAGATGGAGCTGAAGCTCTACCGGGAGTACCGCGACGTCGTCGGGCTGTTCAAATACGTGATCGAGACCGAGCGGCGCTTCTACCTCACCAACGACTACGAGATGCAGGTGCACTCGGTGCAGGGCGAGGTCTTCTTCGAGGTCAGCATGGCCGACGCCTGGGTCTGGGACATGTACAGGCCCGCCAGGTTCGTCAAGCAGGTCCGCGTCCTGACCTTCAAGGACGTGAACATCGAGGAGCTCAACAAGAGCGACCTCGAACTGCCCGGCAGCTGACTCGGCCCTCACTCCCAGGAGTGAGGGAGTTTTCCACAGCCTCCCGCCCGTCCACAGCGCCGCACGCGGTCCGCCGCACTCCGTCACAGTCGGTGACGGAGGTGGTACCGCATGAACAGGACCCAAGCCCTCGGACGGTACGGGGAGGAGCTGGCGACCCGCCGGCTCACCGCGACCGGCATGCACATCCTCGCCCGCAACTGGCGCTGCGGCCGGACCGGCGAGATCGACATCGTCGCCCGCGACGGCGACACCCTCGTCATCTGCGAGGTCAAGACCCGACGCGACGGCCACTACGAACACCCGATGGCCGCCGTCACACCGCGCAAGGCCGAGCGGCTCCGCCGCCTCGCCGACTGCTGGCTCGACCGCAGCGACAGCCCGGCCCCCGCCGGCGGCGTCCGCATCGACCTCGTCGGCATCGTCCTGCCGCGCAAGGGCGCCCCCGTCCTCACCCACGCCCAGGGGGTGGCCTGATGGGATTCGCCCGCACCTGCTCCGTCGCCCTCGTCGGCGTCGAAGGCGTCGTCGTCGAGGTCCAGGCCGACCTCGAACCCGGCGTCGCCGCCTTCACCCTCGTCGGCCTCCCCGACAAGAGCCTCAGCGAGAGCCGCGACCGGGTCCGCGCCGCCGTCGTCAACTCCGGCGCCGAATGGCCCCAGAAGAAGCTGACCGTCGGCCTCAGCCCGGCATCCGTCCCGAAGGGCGGCTCGGGATTCGACCTGGCCGTGGCCGCGGCCGTCCTCGGCGCCGCCGAGCGGATCGACCCGCGGGCCATCGCCGACCTCGTCCTCATCGGCGAACTCGGCCTCGACGGGCGCGTCCGGCCCGTCCGCGGCGTCCTGCCCGCCGTCCTCGCCGCCGCCGACGCCGGGTACAGCCAGGTCGTCGTCCCCGAACAGACCGCGGGCGAGGCCTCCCTCGTGCCCGGCGTCTCCGTCCTCGGCGTCCGCAGCCTCCGCCAGCTGATCGCCGTCCTCGCCGACGAACCCGTCCCCGACGAGGAGGCCGCCGAGGAAGGCCGGCCCGACTCCATGCTCGCCGGACTCCTCGTCCCCGGCGCCGGGATCGGCACCGGACTCGCCGCCGACCCCGCCGAAGGACCCGACCTCGCCGACGTCGCAGGCCAGCACCGGGCCCGCCTCGCCCTGGAGATCGCCGCCGCGGGCAGCCACCACCTGCTCCTCTCCGGCCCACCGGGCGCCGGAAAGACCATGCTGGCCGAGCGCCTCCCCGGCATCCTCCCGCCCCTCACCCGGCAGGAGTCCCTGGAGGTCACCGCCGTCCACTCCGTCGGCGGCATCCTCCCGCCTGGCGAACCCCTCGTCCGCCGCGCCCCCTACTGCGCACCCCACCACTCCGCCACCATGCAGTCCCTCGTCGGCGGCGGGAACGGCCTTCCCAGGCCCGGCGCCGTCTCGCTCGCCCATCGAGGCGTACTTTTCCTCGACGAGGCTCCCGAGTTCTCCGGCAAGGCCCTCGACGCGCTCCGCCAGCCCCTCGAATCCGGGCACGTCGTCATCGCCCGCGCCGCCGGCGTCGTCCGCCTCCCCGCCCGCTTCCTCCTCGCCCTCGCCGCCAACCCCTGCCCCTGCGGACGGCACACCCTGTACGGCGCCGGCTGCGAATGCCCCGCCTCCGTCATCCGCCGCTACCAGGCACGACTCTCCGGACCCCTGCTCGACCGCGTCGACCTCCGCGTGGAGGTCGAACCCGTCACCCGCGCCGACCTCCTCGGACAGGGCGGCCGGGGCGAGACCACCGCCACCGTCGCCGCCCGCGTCCACGAAGCCCGGGCCCGCGCCGCCGCACGCCTCGCCGGTACCCCCTGGAGGGTGAACAGCGAGATCCCCGGACACGAGCTGCGCACCCGCTACCTCGCCGCACCCGGCGCCCTCGCCACCGCCGAACGCGACATCGAACGCGGACTGCTCACCGCCCGCGGCCTCGACCGCGTCCTCCGCGTCGCCTGGACCGTCGCCGACCTGACCGGCCACGACCGGCCCGACAGCCAGGACATCGCCCTCGCCCTCGAACTGCGCACCGGCGTCGCCCGCGGCGTGCCCGTCGGAGCGGGGGAGTGCGCATGACCACCACACCCGTGCCCACGGACGAGCACCTGGCCCGCGCGACCCTCAGCCGCGCCGTCGAGCCCGGCGACGAACACGCCGGCCGCTGGCTCCGCCAGTACGGCGCCACCGGCTTCCTCGACCGCCTCCTCCACACCGGGGAGGACCTCGGAGCCTTCCCCGGCACCGGAGCCAAACGCATCGCCTCCTGGCGACAACGGGCCATCGCCGCCCGCCCCGGCCACGACCTCGACACCGTCCACGGCCTCGGCGGCCGCTTCCTCGTCCCCGGCGACACCGAATGGCCACGTCAACTCGACGACCTCGGCGACGCCCGCCCCATCGGCCTCTGGGTCCGCGGCCCGGCCGACCTCCGCACCTGGGCCCTGCGCTCCGTCGCCCTCGTCGGCGCCCGCGCCTGCACCCCGTACGGCGCCCACACCGCCACCGACCTCGCCGCCGGCCTCAGCCGACAGGGCTGGGTCGTCGTCTCCGGAGCCGCCTACGGCATCGACGGCGCCGCCCACCGGGGCGCCCTCGCCGCCGGCGGAGCCACCGTCGCCGTCCTCGCCTGCGGCGTCGACACCCCGTACCCCCGCGGCCACGACCGGCTCATCCGGCGCGTCGCGGAACAGGGCCTCGTCATCGGCGAGTTGCCACCCGACAGCCACCCCACCCCCAGCCGCTTCATCCTCCGCAACCGCGTCATCGCCGCCCTCACCCGGGGAACGGTCGTCGTCGAGGCCCAGCACCGCAGCGGCTCCCTCGTCACCGCACGCGCCGCCGGGCGCCTCGGCCGCCACACCATGGGCGTCCCCGGCCCCGTCACCAGCGCCCTCTCCGCCGGCGTCCACGAGCTGCTGCGCGGCGACGCCACCCTCGTCACCGACGCCGACGAGATCATCGAGCTCGTCGGGGACATCGGACAGCTCGCCCCCGCGCGCCGGGGCCCCGTCCTGCCCCGCGACCTCCTCGCCCCCGCCACCGCACACATTCTCGAAGCGGTCCCCGCCCGCGGCCCCACGCCCACCACCGTCATCGCCCGCCGCGCCGGAACCACCCCGGACGACACCCTCGCCAAGCTGTACGAACTCCACTCACTCGGCTTCGTCGAACGGCACGGGGAGGGATGGCAGTTGACGAACACGGCGACAGAAGCGTCGAACGCGCGGCGAGGCGGTACTTGACCTGGGGCATTCGGGTGAAAAGGTGATGGGGATGAACAACCGAGTTCTCTCGGTCGCATCCGAGGGGCCGACGCGCGCCACGGCCCCGGTTCGAAGATGTGGCCGACGGCGTCCACCCGGAGCGGCGCGATCCACCGATGTTCGCGCACCGCGACAGCGCACTCACGCTACGCTCACCAGGATTCCCTCCAGGACACCCCTCAGGACACCCACCCCGACGCACCCGACGGCAGAACGGCTCAAGGCAACGCATGCCCCAGCACACCTCCGGGTCTGACCGCGCTGCGGTGCCCCCAGCAGCCCGGGGCACCGTGCGACCACCCGCACCGACCTCGCTCGACGAGCTGTGGCGCTCGTACAAGGACACCGGCGACGAGCGGCTGCGGGAGCAGCTGATCCTGCACTACTCGCCGCTCGTCAAATACGTCGCCGGACGGGTCAGCGTGGGGCTGCCGTCCAACGTGGAACAGGCCGACTTCGTCTCCTCCGGCGTCTTCGGCCTCATCGACGCCATCGAGAAGTTCGACGTCGAGCGGGCGATCAAGTTCGAGACGTACGCGATCACCCGCATCCGCGGCGCCATGATCGACGAACTCCGCGCCCTGGACTGGATCCCGCGCTCCGTCCGCCAGAAGGCCCGCAACGTCGAGCGCGCCTACGCCACCCTCGAAGCCCAGCTCCGCCGGACCCCCTCCGAGAGCGAGGTCGCCGCGGAGATGGAGATCACGCTGGAGGAACTGCACGCGGTTTTCAGCCAGTTGTCCCTGGCGAACGTGGTCGCCCTGGAAGAGCTGCTGCACGTCGGCGGCGAGGGCGGCGACCGGCTCTCCCTCATGGACACCCTCGAGGACACCGCCGCCGACAACCCCGTCGAGGTCGCCGAGGACCGCGAGCTGCGTCGGCTGCTCGCCCGCGCCATCAACACGCTCCCCGAGCGCGAGAAGACCGTCGTCACGCTCTACTACTACGAGGGCCTGACCCTCGCCGAGATCGGCCACGTCCTCGGCGTCACCGAGAGCCGGGTCAGCCAGATCCACACCAAGTCCGTCCTCCAGCTCCGCGCCAAGCTGGCCGACGTCGGCCGCTGAGGCTTGCGGGCCGGTCGTACAGTGGAGCCGTGCCCAGGATTCGAGCGGCCTCGGTGGCCGAGCACCGGACCATGCAGCGCGGCGCCCTCCTGGACGCCGCGCGTTCCCTGCTGTCCGAGGGCGGTACGGAGGCGCTGACCTTCCCCGCCCTCGCCGAGCGCACCGGCCTCGCCCGCTCGTCGGTCTACGAGTACTTCCGGTCCCGCGCCGCCGTCGTCGAAGAACTGTGCGCCGTCGACTTCCCCGTCTGGGCCGCCGAGGTCGAGGCCGCCATGGCCGGCGCCGACACGCCCCACGGCAAGGTCGAGGCGTACGTCCGCACGCAGCTGGACCTCGTCGGGGACCGCCGCCACCGGGCCGTCGTCGCCATCTCGGCGAGCGAGCTCGACGACGGCGCCCGCGAGAAGATCCGCGCGGCCCACGGCGGCCTCGTCGCCATGATCGTCGAAGCCCTCGCCGCCCTGGGCCAGCCCGAGCCCCGCCTGGGCGCCATGCTCCTCCAGGGCGTCGTCGACGCCGCCGTCCGCCGCATCGAGCTCGGCGCGGCCGAGGACCCCACGGCCATCGCCGAAGCAGCGGTCACCATGGCACTCCACGGAGTGGCCGGCCCCTCGGCCTAGCCACCGGCGAGCGGGAGCAGCCGGGACGGCGGCCTTCTCGTCAGCAGGAGCGGGTTCAGATAGATCTCGCCCCTCAGGAGGCCCCAGTGGAGGCAGGACCGAGGGCAGTGGGGGCTCTCCGTGACCTCGGCGATCGGGGTGCCCGGTGCGACCCGGGTGCCCCGGGGGACCAGCGGGGTCACCGGGGTGAAGGTCGTGCGGAGCGGGGGAGCACCCGTGCCCGGCAGGGTGAGGGTGACGGCGCCGCGGCCGCCCACCGGGCCGGCGAACGTGACCGTGCCCGCCGCCGGGGCGAGCACCGGGGTGCCCGGAGGCGCGGCGAGGTCCACGCCGCGATGACCCGCTGCGTACGGGCCGGGCGGGGGCTGCCAGCCGCGGAGGATCTCCGGCGGGGGCGGGCCCACCGGCCAGAGGAGGGTCAGGGTCGCGAGCAGGGTGAACAGATGCATGAGGGAAGGGTTTCCCGGGTGTTCGGTTCGTTCCGGTAACCGACGGTATCTGTGGACTACTCGCCGGTTGTGGACAGCGCCGTCACCCAGCGCTCCCGGGGTCCCGTACACTTCCTATGGCGACTCGGGTCACCGGGTCGACTTCGCACGCCCCGCCACCTGTCTCTCAGGCGGGTGGCAGCGCCTTTCGGTCCCTCTGGGGCATGGCGCGCCGGGGCGTCAGGAACACAAAACCGAGAAAACCAAGGAGATGGCCATGGCCGTCGTCACGATGCGGGAGCTGCTGGAGAGCGGCGTCCACTTCGGTCACCAGACCCGTCGCTGGAACCCGAAGATGAAGCGCTTCATCTTCACCGAGCGCAACGGCATCTACATCATCGACCTGCTCCAGTCGCTGTCGTACATCGACCGCGCCTACGAGTTCGTCAAGGAGACCGTCGCGCACGGCGGCTCCATCATGTTCGTCGGTACGAAGAAGCAGGCCCAGGAGGCCATCGCCGAGCAGGCGACGCGTGTCGGCATGCCGTACGTCAACCAGCGTTGGCTCGGTGGCATGCTCACCAACTTCTCCACCGTCTACAAGCGTCTGCAGCGCCTCAAGGAGCTCGAGCAGATCGACTTCGAGGACGTCGCCGCCTCGGGTCTCACCAAGAAGGAGCTCCTGGTCCTCTCCCGCGAGAAGGCCAAGCTGGAGAAGACCCTCGGTGGTATCCGCGAGATGCAGAAGGTGCCGAGCGCCGTCTGGATCGTCGACACCAAGAAGGAGCACATCGCCGTCGGTGAGGCGCGCAAGCTCCACATCCCGGTCGTCGCGATCCTCGACACCAACTGCGACCCCGACGAGGTCGACTACAAGATCCCGGGCAACGACGACGCGATCCGCTCCGTCACCCTGCTCACCCGCGTGATCGCCGACGCCGTCGCCGAGGGCCTCATCGCCCGCTCCGGCGCCGCGACCGGCGACTCGAAGCCGGGCGAGAAGGCCGCCGGCGAGCCCCTCGCCGAGTGGGAGCGCGACCTCCTCGAGGGCGAGAAGAAGGCTGACGAGGCTGTCGAGGCCCCCGCCGCCGAGGCCGCTCCGGCCGAGGCCGCCGCCGAGGCTCCGGCCGCGGACGCCGAGCAGGCCTGACCCTTCAGGACCTTCGGGTGACGACGGCGGGGGCCCACGAAGCCCCCGCCGTCCACCCGTGGACCCGCCCGATCTTTCAGACTTCGAGAGAGAAACAGACTCATGGCGAACTACACCGCCGCTGACGTCAAGAAGCTCCGCGAGCTCACCGGCGCCGGCATGATGGACTGCAAGAAGGCCCTGGACGAGGCCGACGGCAACGTCGACAAGGCCGTCGAGGCGCTCCGTATCAAGGGCCAGAAGGGCGTCGCCAAGCGCGAGGGCCGCTCTGCCGAGAACGGCGCCGTGGTCTCCCTCATCGCCGACGACAACACCTCCGGCGTCCTCGTCGAGCTGAAGTGCGAGACGGACTTCGTCGCCAAGGGCGAGAAGTTCCAGGCCGTCGCCGCCGAGCTGGCCAAGCACGTCGCCGCCACCGCCCCGGCCGACATCGAGGCGCTGCTCGCCTCCGAGATCGAGCCCGGCAAGACCGTGCAGGCGTTCGTCGACGAGGCCAACGCCAACCTCGGCGAGAAGATCGTCCTGGACCGCTTCGCGCAGTACGCCGACGGCTTCGTGTACGCGTACATGCACCGCACGATGCCCGACCTGCCGCCGCAGATCGGTGTCCTCGTCGAGTTCGACAAGGCCGACGCCGACGTCGCCAAGGGTGTCGCCCAGCACATCGCCGCCTTCGCGCCGAAGTACCTCACCAAGGAAGACATTCCGGCCGAGGTCGTCGAGTCCGAGCGTCGCATCGCCGAGGAGACCACCCGCGCCGAGGGCAAGCCCGAGGCCGCGATCGCCAAGATCGTCGAGGGTCGCGTCAACGGCTTCTTCAAGGACGCCACGCTGCTCGGCCAGCCGTACGCCCTCGACAACAAGAAGTCCGTCCAGAAGGTCCTGGACGAGGCCGGTGTCACCCTGAAGCGCTTCACCCGCATCAAGGTCGGCATCTGAGTCCGTACGCGAACGCGACGGACGCCGGACCCCGGTAGGGTCTGAAGCAGTCGTCCGCGCCCGCGCAGGACGACCGCAGATCTGACGAGGAGGCCATTGCCGCACGGGATACCGAGAGGACCCAAGGCAATGGCCTCCTTCGTATGTGCACGAGGAGATCTCCATGAACCAGGGCGCCGTACAGGGCGACGACAACAACGGCAAGAAGGCCGGCCGCTACATGCTGAAGCTGTCCGGAGAAGCTTTCTCCGGCGGTACCGGCCTGGGCGTCGACCCCGATGTCGTGCACGCCATCGCGCGTGAGATCGCGGCCGTCGTCCGCGACGGCGCGGAGATCGCGATCGTGATCGGCGGGGGCAACTTCTTCCGCGGCGCCGAGCTCCAGCAGCGCGGCATGGACCGGGCCCGCTCCGACTACATGGGCATGCTCGGCACCGTGATGAACTGCCTCGCGCTCCAGGACTTCCTGGAGAAGGAGGGCATCGACTCCCGCGTCCAGACCGCCATCACCATGGGCCAGGTCGCCGAGCCGTACATCCCGCTGCGCGCCGTGCGGCACCTGGAGAAGGGCCGCGTGGTCATCTTCGGTGCGGGCATGGGCATGCCGTACTTCTCCACGGACACCACCGCCGCCCAGCGCGCCCTGGAGATCGACGCCGAGGCCCTGCTCATGGGCAAGAACGGCGTGGACGGCGTCTACGACTCCGACCCGAAGAAGAACCCCGACGCGGTCAAGTTCGACGCCCTCGAGTACGGCGAGGTGCTCTCCCGCGATCTCAAGGTCGCCGACGCCACCGCCATCACCCTGTGCCGGGACAACAACCTCCCGATCCTCGTCTTCGAACTGCTCACCGAGGGCAATATCGCTCGCGCGGTGAAGGGTGAGAAGATCGGCACGCTCGTGAGCGACCAGGGCACCCGGGCCTGACCCGAACCGGGGAACCGCCCCGCAAGGGGATGGACAGAGCCCTGCCGGTCGTACACCGTGCAGGACACAACGCGACGACACGCAGGAGCAAGTGGTGATCGAAGAGACCCTCCTCGAGGCCGAGGAGAAGATGGAGAAGGCCGTCGTGGTCGCCAAGGAGGACTTCGCCGCGATCCGCACCGGCCGTGCGCACCCGGCGATGTTCAACAAGATCGTGGCCGACTACTACGGTGCCATCACCCCCATCAACCAGCTGGCGTCCTTCTCCGTCCCGGAGCCGCGCATGGCCGTGGTGACGCCGTTCGACAAGAGCGCCCTGCGCAACATCGAGCAGGCGATCCGGGACTCGGACCTCGGGGTCAACCCGAGCAACGACGGCAACATCATCCGCGTGGTGTTCCCCGAGCTGACCGAGGAGCGCCGCCGGGAGTACATCAAGGTCGCCAAGGGCAAGGCCGAGGACTCGAAGATCTCGATCCGCTCGGTCCGCCGCAAGGCCAAGGAGACCATCGACAAGTTCGTCAAGGACGGCGAGGTCGGCGAGGACGAGGGCCGCCGCGCCGAGAAGGAGCTCGACGACACCACCGCGAAGTACGTCGCGCAGGTGGACGAGCTGCTCAAGCACAAGGAAGCCGAGCTGCTCGAGGTCTGATGAACGACTCTTCCTGGGGGGCGCCGGCCGGTTCAGGCCTCGGCGGACCCGACCAGGGGCCTGCCCCGGCGGGTCCCGCATACGATCGGCAGCAGGCGGCGCAGACTCGGCCCATGCCCATCGTGCCCGACGTTCCCGCCGGCGGATTCCAGGACGGTCACGGCCGGGGGGCCGCTCACCCGAGCGGTCCCCTGTTCCGTGACGAGACGCCGCACGAGCACCCGCAGGAGCCCATGTCCAGCCCCACCCCGCCTCCGCCGCCCGCGCCCTCGTCGGCGCCCCGGCAGAAGAAGAGCGCGGGCCGTGACCTGGGCGCGGCCATAGGGGTCGGGGTCGGCCTCGGCGCCGTCATCATCGCGTCGCTGTTCATCTGGAAGCCGGCGTTCGTCGGGGTGATAGCGGTCGCCGTGGTCGTCGGCCTCTGGGAGCTCACCTCCCGCCTCCAGGAGCGCAAGGCGATCAAGGCTCCGCTGGTCCCGCTCGCGGTCGGCGGCGCGGCGATGGTCGTCGCCGGCTACGTCCGGGGCGCCGAGGGCGCCTGGGTGGCGATGGCCCTGACGGCGCTCGCGGTGCTCGTCTGGCGGATGACGGAGCCTCCCGAGGGCTACCTGAAGGACGTCACGGCGGGGGTCTTCGCCGCGTTCTACGTGCCGTTCCTGGCGACGTTCGTGGCGCTGCTGCTGACCGCGGACGACGGGCCGCAGCGGGTGCTGACCTTCCTGATCCTGACCGTGGTCAGCGACACCGGGGCGTACGCGATCGGCTGGCGCTTCGGCAAGCACAAGCTGGCCCCGCGGATCAGCCCCGGCAAGACCCGGGAGGGTCTGGTCGGCGCGGTGACGTTCGCGATGGGGGCGGGCGCGCTGTGCATGCAGTTCATGATCGACGACGGCGTCTGGTGGCAGGGCCTGATCCTCGGTCTGGCGGTGGCGGCGAGCGCGACGCTCGGCGACCTCGGCGAGTCCATGATCAAGCGCGACCTGGGCATCAAGGACATGGGCACGCTGCTGCCGGGGCACGGCGGCATCATGGACCGCCTGGACTCCCTGCTGCCGACGGCGCCGGTGGTGTGGCTGCTGATGGCCCTGTTCGTAGGCACCGCCTGAGCAGGAGTTTTGTACGGAAGGGCTCGTTGTCCACAGGGCGGCGGGCCCTTCCTCGTATCTCTGCGACACTGGTATCACCATGCCGAAGCCCGGAGAACTCACTTTCGTCGCCCCCCGCGGAGCCAAGAAGCCGCCGCGGCACCTGGCCGACCTCTCGCCCGCCGAGCGGAAGGAGGCCGTCGCCGCGATCGGCGAGAAGCCGTTCCGCGCCAAGCAGCTGTCCACGCACTACTTCGCGCGGTACGCGCACGACCCCGCCGAGTGGACCGACATCCCGGCCGCCTCGCGGGAGAAGCTGGCCGGGGAGCTGCTGCCCGACCTGATGTCCGTGGTGCGGCACATCTCGTGCGACGACGACACCACCCGCAAGACCCTGTGGAAGCTGCACGACGGCACGCTCGTGGAGTCGGTGCTCATGCGCTACCCCGACCGGGTGACCATGTGCATCTCCTCGCAGGCCGGCTGCGGGATGAACTGCCCGTTCTGCGCGACCGGGCAGGCGGGCCTCGACCGGAACCTGTCGACCGCCGAGATCGTGCACCAGATCGTGGACGGCATGCGGGCCCTGCGCGACGGGGAGGTGCCCGGGGGACCGGCGCGGCTCTCCAACATCGTGTTCATGGGCATGGGCGAGCCGCTCGCCAACTACAAGCGGGTCGTCGGCGCCATCCGGCGGCTGACCGACCCCGAGCCGGACGGGCTCGGGCTCTCGCAGCGCGGCATCACCGTCTCCACCGTCGGCCTCGTCCCCGCGATGCTGCGCTTCGCCGACGAGGGCTTCAAGTGCCGCCTCGCCGTCTCGCTGCACGCGCCCGACGACGAGCTCCGCGACACCCTCGTGCCCGTCAACACGCGCTGGAAGGTCCGCGAGGTCCTCGACGCGGCCTGGGAGTACGCGGAGAAGTCCGGGCGCCGGATCTCCATCGAGTACGCCCTCATCCGGGACATCAACGACCAGGCCTGGCGCGGCGACCTGCTCGGCAAGCTGCTCAAGGGCAAGCGGGTGCACGTCAACCTGATCCCGCTGAACCCGACGCCCGGCTCGAAGTGGACGGCCTCCCGCCCGGAGGACGAGAAGGCCTTCGTCGAGGCGATCGCCCGCCACGGCGTGCCGGTGACCGTCCGGGACACCCGCGGTCAGGAGATCGACGGCGCCTGTGGACAGCTCGCGGCCGCCGAGCGCTGACCTTGTAGTCTGAGCTCGAACACATCTCCATATTCCGACAGGGGAGCGCCACAGCGCTGAGAGTGCGGTAACCGTAGACCGCAGACCCTCTGAACCTCGCCCAGGTCATTCTGGGTAGGAAGTTCGGTCGTAACTCAAGCTGTTGCGCCCTGCCCGCGTCCGGTCCGCCGGACGTGGGCAGGGCCGCGTCTCTTCCTGGTCATACCCAGGAGGAATCCAGTGAGCATCAAGAAGGCCGCCGCCACCGCGCTCGTCGCGGCACTCGGCGTCACGAGCCTCGCCGCGTGCGGCACCGACGACGCGCGGGGCGCGGCCGGCAAGACCGACCAGCCCGCGCCGAAGACGGTGACGCTGGTGAGCCACGACTCGTTCAACGCCTCCAAGGAAGTCCTCGCCGACTTCACCAAGCAGACCGGTTTCACGGTCAAGGTGCTGAAGAGCGGCGACGCCGGCGAGGCCGTCAACAAGGAGATCCTGACCAAGGGCTCCCCGCAGGGCGACGTCTTCTTCGGCGTCGACAACACGCTGCTCTCCCGCGCCCTCGACAACGGGATCTTCGTCCCGTACGAGGCGAAGGGCCTGGACCGGGTCCCGGCGGCGTACCAGCTCGACAAGGAGCACCGGGTCACCCCGATCGACTCCGGCGACATCTGCGTCAACTACGACAAGAAGTACTTCGCCGACAAGAAGCTGGCGCCGCCGCAGACCTTCGACGACCTCGTGAAGCCGGCGTACAAGAACCTCCTCGTGGTGGAGAACCCCGAGCTGTCCTCCCCGGGCCTCGGCTTCCTCCTCGGCACGGCCGCCAAGTACGGCGACGAGGGCTGGCAGGACTACTGGAAGAAGCTCAAGGCCAACGGCGTGAAGACCGTCGACAGCTGGGAGCTCGCCTACAACCAGGAGTTCTCCGGCTCGGCCGGCGGCAAGCAGGCCAAGGCCGACCGTCCGCTCGTCGTGTCGTACGCCTCCAGCCCGCCGGCCGAGGTGCTGTACGGCGAGCCGCAGCCGAAGGTGGCGCCCACCGGCGTCTCCACCGGGACCTGCTTCCGCCAGATCGAGTTCGCGGGCCTGCTGAACGGCGCGAAGAACCCCGAGGGCGGCAAGGCGCTGATCGACTTCCTGATCTCCAAGAAGTTCCAGGAGGACATGCCGCTCCAGATGTTCGTCAACCCGGTGGCGAAGGACGCGGCCCTGCCGGAGCTGTTCACCAAGCACGGCGTGGTGATCGACAAGCCGGAGACCATGGCGCCCGAGAAGATCGCCGAGAAGCGTGACCCGTGGATCCAGCAGTGGTCGTCGCTCGTCCTGAAGTAAGGCGTCCTGAAGCAAGGCGTCCTGGAGCAAGGCGAGACGTCCGGGGGAGCGCGACGCGGCTGGGGTTCATGGCCCTGCCCGTCGCGTTCTTCGGGGTCTTCTTCGCCTGGCCCGTCGTGTCCATCGTGGACCGGGGACTCAGGCCCGCCGGGGCGTGGGACCTCGGCCGGGTCGGGGCGACCCTGTCGCGGCCGGACATCCTCGACGTGCTCGGCTTCACCGTGTGGCAGGCGCTCGCCTCCACCGGCCTCACCCTCCTGGTCGCGCTGCCCGGGGCGTACGTCTTCGCCCGCTTCGACTTCCCCGGCAAGAGCGTGCTGAGGGCCGTCGTCACCGTGCCGTTCGTGCTGCCGACCGTCCTCGTCGGCACGGCGTTCCTGGCGCTCGTCGGCCGGAACGGGCTCACCGACGAGCTGTGGGGGCTGCGGCTCGACACCAGCGTGTGGGCGATCCTCCTCGCACACGTCTTCTTCAACTACGCGGTCGTCGTCCGGACCGTCGGCGGCCTCTGGTCGCAGCTCGACCCCCGCCAGGAGGAGGCCGCCCGGGTCCTCGGCGCCTCCCGCTGGACGGCCTGGCGGACGGTGACGCTGCCCGCGCTGGCGCCGGCGGTGGCGGCGGCCGCCCTGATGGTCTTCCTCTTCACCTTCACCTCCTTCGGCGTCGTGCAGATCCTCGGCGGGGACGCGTACACCACCCTCGAGGCCGAGATCTACCGGCAGACCGCCCGGCTGCTCGACCTGCAGACGGCCGCCGTGCTCACGCTCGTGCAGTTCGCGGCCGTGGGCGCGATCCTCGGCGTGCACGCCTGGACGGTACGGAGGCGGGAGACCGCGCTGCGGCTCGTGGCCCCGGAGTCGACCGCGCGCCGGCCGCGCGGCGCCGGGCAGTGGGCACTGCTCACGGGTGTCCTCGTCTCGGTGGCGCTGCTGATCCTGCTGCCGCTCGGCGTGCTCGTGGAGCGGTCCTTCGCCGGGCCGGACGGGTACGGGCTGCGCTACTACCGGGCGCTCGGCTCGCTCGACGAGGCCGGGACCTTCCTCGTCCCGCCCCTGGAGGCCATCGGGAACTCGCTGCGGTACGCGGTGGCCGCCACCGCCATCGCCGTGGTGATCGGCGGACTCGCGGCGGCGGCGCTCACCCGGCGGCGGGCCGGACGGCTCGTACGGGGCTTCGACGCGCTGCTCATGCTGCCGCTCGGGGTCTCCGCCGTGACCGTCGGCTTCGGCTTCCTCATCACCCTCGACGAGCCGCCGTTCGACCTGCGGGCCAGCTGGATCCTCGTACCGCTCGCCCAGGCCCTGGTCGGCGTCCCCTTCGTCGTACGCACGATGCTGCCGGTGCTGCGCGCGGTGGACGAGCGGCTGCGGGAGGCGGCGGCCGTGCTCGGCGCCTCGCCGTGGCGGGCCTGGCGGGAGGTGGACCTGCCGCTGGTGCGGCGGGCGCTGCTCATCGCGGCCGGGTTCGCGTTCGCGGTGTCGCTCGGCGAGTTCGGGGCGACCGTCTTCATCGCCCGGCCCGAGAGCCCGACGCTGCCGGTGGCGGTGGCCCGGCTGCTCGGCCGGCCAGGCGAGCTCAACTACGGCCAGGCGATGGCCCTCTCGACGATTCTGATGGTGGTGTGCGCGGTGTCCCTGCTGCTGCTCGAACGGCTCCGCACCGACCGGACCTCCGGGGAGTTCTGATGCTTTCGATCGAGGACGCGACCGTACGGTTCGGTCAGCGGGCCGTGCTCGACGCCGTGGACCTGGAGGTCGCCGAGCACGAGATCGTGTGCGTGCTCGGCCCCAGCGGCAGCGGCAAGTCCACGATGCTGCGGGCCGTCGCAGGGCTCCAGCCGCTCGACGGGGGCCGGGTGCTGCTCGGCGACGCCGACCAGGCCGGGGTGCCGGTGCACCGGCGGGGCGTCGGCCTCATGTTCCAGGACCACCAGCTGTTCCCGCAGCGGGACGTCGGCGGCAACGTCGCCTTCGGGCTGCGCATGCGGGGCGCGGGGAAGGCCGAGCAGGCGGAGCGGGTGCGGGAGCTGCTCGACCTCGTCGGCCTCCCGGGCGCCGAGCGGCGCTCCGTCGCCGCGCTCTCCGGCGGCGAGCAGCAGCGGGTGGCGCTCGCCCGCGCCCTGGCGCCCCGGCCCCGGCTCCTGATGCTCGACGAGCCGCTCGGCCAGCTCGACCGGGGACTGCGGGAGCGGCTCGTCGTGGAGCTGCGGCAGCTCTTCGGGCGGCTCGGGACGACGGTCCTCGCCGTCACCCACGACCAGGGCGAGGCCTTCGCGCTCGCCGACCGGCTCGTGGTCATGCGGGACGGGCGGATCGCCCAGTCGGGTGCGCCGGACGAGGTGTGGCGGCGGCCCGCGTCGGAGTTCGTGGCGCGCTTCCTCGGCTTCGACAACGTGGTGACGGCACGGGTGACGGGGACGGTCGCGCAGACCGTGTGGGGCAAGGTCCCGGTCCCGGACGGCTCGCCGGAGGGGGAGCGGCGGCTCCTCGTCCGCCCGGGCGGAGTACGGCTCGTGGAGTCGCGTCCCGTCTGGACGGTGGAGTCCCGGACCTTCCGGGGCAGCCAGGTCCTCGTACGGCTCCGCCCGGCCGAGGGGCCCGCCCTGGAGGCCGAGATCCCGCTGCGGGAGGCACCGGAGGAGGGCGCCGGGGTGGGCGTGGAGTTCCGGGCGGAGGACGTGGTGGTGCTGGGGGACGACATCCCGTAGAGGTGCGATGAGTTTTCGCGGCCGGTGGAGTCTCCTTGGTGTTCGTCGTTTTTTCGACCATGCGGGAGGCAGACCGTGGGCCAGTTGCTCAGAGTTCAGAACTTCAACGTCTCGTCCGACGGATTCGGCGCCGGTGAGGGCCAGAGCCTGGAGCGGCCGTTCGGGCACGCGGAGCCCGGGGAGATGTTCTCCTGGGCCGGGGCCACCGCGAGCTGGCCGATGCGGACCGACCCGGGCGGCAGCCGGGGCCTCGACGACTACCTGACGCGGGACTACGCGCGGAACATCGGTGCCGAGATCATGGGCCGCAACAAGTTCTCGCCCCTGCGCGGGCCTTGGGAGAACGAGGACTGGCGCGGCTGGTGGGGCGACGAGCCGCCGTTCCGCACACCGGTGTTCGTGCTGACCCACCATCCGCGCCCGTCGTTCACGCTCTCCGACACGACGTTCCACTTCGTCGACGCGGACCCGGCGACGGTGCTCGCGCAGGCGAAGGAGGCGGCCCAGGGGAAGGACGTCCGCCTCGGCGGCGGCGCCGCCACGATCCGGGAATTCCTGGACGCCGACCTCGTCGACACCCTGCACGTCGCGGTCTCACCGGTGAAGCTGGGCTCCGGGTCACGGCTCTGGGAGTCCCCCGAGGAGCTGTACGACCGCTTCCACTGCGACGTGGTGCCGAGCCCGGGCGGCAAGGTGACGCACCACCTCTTCTGGCGCAAGTGACGCCCGACTGGCGCGACGCCCAGCCCGTTGCGGGCCCGCGCCCCGCGCCCGTGCGGGCGGCGCCCTCCGCCCGGGGCTTCGCCCCGCCCCGTGTGGCCCCGCGCCCGGCTGGGCGTCGCCCCGCTGCCGTGTGGGCAATCGTCCCGCTGGGGCGGGACGGGTGGGCACACGGGACGGCGCCCTTCAGCGGCGCCTCCGCGTTCCGCGCCTGGACCCGCACCACCGCTGCGGCGCGCTGCCGGTGCGGGTTCGGGCGCGGGAGCCTCGGGCGCCGGCAGGGCGCGGGTCCGTTGTGCCCACCCGTTCCGCCCCAGCGGAACGATTGCCCACAACGGGGCGGGCGCCGCCCACAACGGGGGTGGGCGCCCCGGCGGCTCCGCTACGTCCCCAGGCGTTTCAGCGCCTCCGGGGCCTCGTCGATCGAGTCCACCAGGGCGATCCGGGTCGCCATCGGGCGGCCGGCGGCGAGGGTCTCCAGGAGGGGCCAGGCCGGGAGGTGGGTGGTCCAGTGGGCGCGGTTGACCAGGATCATCGGGGTCGGGGCGCCCCGGGAGCCGTAGTAGTTCGGGGTCGCGTTGTCGAAGATCTCCTGGACCGTGCCCGCCGCGCCCGGCAGGAAGACGATGCCCGCCGTCGAGCGGGCGAGCAGGCCGTCCTCCCGGGTGGCGTTGGCGAAGTACTTGGCGATGTGGCCGGCGAAGGGGTTCGGCGGCTCGTGGCCGTAGAACCAGGTGGGGATGCCGACCGAGTCCCCGCCGTCCGGCCACATCGCCCGTACCGCGAAGGCCGCCCGGGCCCAGTCCGTCACCGAGGGGGTGAACGACGGGGCCTCGGAGAGGAGGTCGAGCGCCCCCGCCAGGGCGTCGTCGTCGAAACGCGCCAGGTACGCGCCGAGGTTCGCGGCCTCCATCGCGCCCGGTCCGCCGCCGGTCGCCACGGTGAGCCCGGCGCGGGCCAGGGACATGCCGAGCCGGGCGGCGCCCGCGTACGCCTCGGTGCCCCGGCCCATCGCATGCCCGCCCATGACGCCGACGACCGGGGCCCCGTCGAGGTGTTCGTCGAGGGCGTCGGAGACGGCGTCGTCGTGGAGGGAGCGGAGTATCGAGGAGAGGATGTCGCCGTCGGCCCTGGTCCGGCCGAACCACGCGTACGCGAGGAAGTCGGGCGTCGACTCGTACCCGGTCTCGGCGATCCCCGCGAAGAGCTCCTCGGGGGTGTAGAGCCTGGCCCGGTAGGGGTCGAAGGGCAGTTCGGGGACGGGCGGGAAGACGAGGGCCCCGTCGGCGCGGACCTTGGCGGCGGCCTCCGGCTCCATGGGGCAGCCGAGGAAGACGGCCTCGGCGGTGGCGGCGGTGAGCAGGGCGAAGGTCCGGCCGGTGAGGTCGACCGACTGGATCCGCTGTCCGGCGAGCGAGCCGGGGCGGGCGAGCGCCGCGTCGAACTCGGCGAGGGTGTGGATCTCGCGTCCGTGCCCGCGTGGTCCGGGCGGGCGGTGTGCCGGGGGAAGCGTCGCCATGGGCCCACGATAGGGGCCGCCGTGACGGGCGGCCCCTCGGGAAGTCCGGCCGACCGGGCCGCACTCGGCCGCACTCGGGAAGTCCGGCCGACCGGGCCGCACTCGGCCGCACTCGGGAAGTCCGGCCGACCGGGCCGGCTTCGCGGCGTCCGGCACCGCTTCCTGATGCGGCCTGTTCGGCGGGCCGCCCCCTGATGCGGCCTGTTCGGGGCCGCCCCCTGGTCCGGCCTGTTCGGCGGGCTGCCCCCTGGTCCGGTCTGTTCGGCGGCCGCCCCTTCGTGCGGGTCGCTCAGCCGGTCAGCGGCAGGGCCGCCAGTTCCGCCACCGCCCAGGTCAGCGGTGCGAAGACGACGAGCAGTGCGCCCGCGCGCAGCAGGGCCGCCGTGCGCAGGACCGTGGGCGGGGCGCCGATGCGGAGGAGGGCCTCGGTGGTGTGGGCGCGGCCCTGCCGGGATTCCAGCGCGGCGGTCAGGAGGGTGGCGGTGGTGCAGGCCAGGATGAGGGCCGCGCCGAGGCCGGTGAGCGGGCCGAAGGCGTCGGAGCCCGCGTCCGCGTCGTACAGCGCGGCCGCCGCGAGCGTTCCGGAGATCACCGCGCTGACCACGCCGAGCGGCCGGCCGATGCGGCGGGACTCGTCCATCAGGACGCGGCCCGCGAGCAGCCGGGTGGCGCCCGGCCGGACGGCCTGGAGGAGCCGGCCGCAGCCGTGGGTGAGGCCCGGGCCCGCCAGGGCGAGGCCCACGGCGGTGAGGACCCAGCCGGCGAGGACGCCCGCCGGGTTGCCGTCGAAGCCGCCCGGCAGCGGGAGGCCGCTCCGGGAGTCGCTCTGCGCCGCGTACGTCTCGATCGCGAGGCCGACCGCGACGAGGGCGACGCCCCAGGGCAGCCCGGACGGCATCGTCTTCTCGGCGCCCTCCGGTGCGGCGGGCGCGGTGCGGGGGCGCAGCGCCAGACCGGCCGCCGTGGCGGCGACGACCGGCAGGACGGCGAGCAGCGTGAGGGCGGCCGCGAGCGGGACCGGCTGGTCGGCGGCGAGGAGCCCGGCGGCCGCCCCGTCGAAGGGCAGGCCCGTGATGTCGCCGCGCAGGTGCAGGTAGAACAGGAGGGCGACCAGGGAGCCGAGCGTGCAGGCGACGGCCGTCGAGGCGGCGGCGATCGCGGTGAGCCGGGCGGGGCCGAGGCCGACGGCGGAGAGCCCGGGGCGCGGCCGGGTGCTGGGGTCGGTGCGGGCCACCGCGACGGCGAACTGCACGGTGGCGGCGAGCGGCAGGACGCACCAGAGGAGCCGCAGCACGGAGGCCGAGGACCGTTCCGGGTGCCCGACGGCGTATCCGAGGGTGCAGAGCAGGAGGAAGCCCACCCCCGCGGCCGCGGCGGCCACGAGGAGCCGGCGCGTCAGGACGAGGGGGTGGGTCCCGCGGGCTAGACGGAGAGCGAGCACGCGGCGACGCCCTCCGCCCCTGACGTCGGGGGTACGGTGCCGGCCCGGCGTCCGTCGAGCAGGGGAACCGTGCGGTCGGCGAGCGCCGCGACCTCGCCGTCGTGGGTGGCGAGGAGCACGGTGATGCCGTGCGAGCGGGCCGCGGCCGTCAGGGTGCGCAGGACCTGCGCGCCGTCGGCCCGGTGCAGGGTCGCGGTGGGTTCGTCGGCGAAGAGGACCGACGGGGTGGTGACCAGGGCGCGGGCGATCGCGATCCGCTGGCGCTGGGACTGGGTGAGGGCGTGCGGACGTTTGCGGGCGCAGCCGCCGATGTCGAGCCGCTCCAGCCACTCGGTGGCGGCGGTCTTCGCGGCCCGGTGGGAGACCCCGCGGAGCAGCAGCGGCAGGGCGGTGTTCTCCCAGCCGGTGAGCTCGGGGACGAGGCCGGGCTCGGGGTCGATCCAGCCGAAGCGGTCGCGCCGGAGCCGTTCGCGCTGGGCGGGGGCCAGGGTGTGCACGGGGGCGCTGTTGAACCAGACCTCGCCCTGCTGGGCGACGAGCTGGCCGGAGAGACAGCGCAGGAGGGTGGTCTTGCCGCTGCCGCGGGGGCCGACGACGGCGAGGATCTCTCCTTCGCGGACGCCGAGGGAGACGCCGCTGAGGGCGTCCGAACCGCCCAGGGAGCAGTGCAGGGAACGCGCCCAGAGCACGTCGTTGTCCGGTGGGGCCATCGCGTACACCTCGATGTCGGATCCGATACTCGCCTTCCCCCGCCCGGGGGAACGAAGGGACGGGCCTGTCGGTCACTCGGCACCGTAAGGATTCAGATCCGGTTGTACGGACAGCACACGGCCCGGGCGGCCGCCATCCACTCGGATGGCGGCATGCCCGGGCCGTGGGGTCACGCCGTGAGGGCGGCGTGATGCTGGGAGGACCGCCGTGGTTCGGTCCTTACAGCTCGGCTCTTACAGCCTGGTTCCTACAGCTTGGTCCACGCCTCGGTGAGCACGTTGCGCAGGATGCCCTCGATCTCGTCGAAGGTGCCCTGGTCGGCGATCAGCGGCGGGGCCAGCTGGATGACCGGGTCGCCACGGTCGTCGGCGCGGCAGTACAGGCCGGCGTCGTACAGCGCCTTGGAGAGGAAGCCGTACAGGACGCGCTCCACCTCCTCGTCGTTGAAGGACTCCTTGGTGGCCTTGTCCTTGACGAGCTCGATGCCGTAGAAGAAGCCGTTGCCGCGGACGTCGCCGACGATCGGGAGGTCGTGCAGCTTCGACAGCGTCGAGTAGAAGGCGCCCTCGTTGTCCAGCACGTGCTGGTTGAGGCCTTCCTTGTCGAAGATGTCGAGGTTGGCGATCGCGACCGCCGAGGACACCGGGTGGCCACCGAAGGTGTAGCCGTGCAGGAAGGTGTTGTCGCCCTTGTAGAACGGCTCGGCGATGCGGTCCGAGACGATGCAGGCACCGATCGGGGAGTAGCCCGAGGTCATGCCCTTGGCGCAGGTGATCATGTCCGGCACGTAGCCGAACTTGTCACAGGCGAACATCGTGCCGAGGCGGCCGAAGGCGCAGATCGTCTCGTCGGAGACGAGCAGCACGTCGTACTGGTCGCAGATCTCGCGGACGCGCTGGAAGTAGCCGGGCGGCGGCGGGAAGCAGCCACCGGCGTTCTGCACCGGCTCCAGGAAGACGGCCGCGACGGTCTCGGGGCCCTCGAAGAGGATCTGCTGCTCGATCTGGTCGGCGGCCCAGCGGCCGAAGGCCTCGGGGTCGTCGCCGTGGATCGGGGCGCGGTAGATGTTGGTGTTCGGCACCTTGTGCGCGCCGGGGACCAGCGGCTCGAAGGGGGCCTTCAGGGCCGGCAGACCGGTGATGGACAGGGCGCCCTGCGGGGTGCCGTGGTAGGCGACCGCACGCGAGATGACCTTGTACTTGGTGTGCTTGCCCTGCAGCTTGAAGTACTGCTTGGCGAGCTTCCACGCGGTCTCGACGGCCTCGCCGCCACCGGTGGTGAAGAAGACCTTGTTCAGGTCGCCCGGGGCGTAGTCGGCGAGGCGCTCGGCGAGCTCCACGGCCTTGGGGTGCGCGTACGACCACACGGGGAAGAACGCGAGCTCCTGGGCCTGCTTGTACGCGACCTCGGCCAGCTCCTGGCGGCCGTGTCCGGCGTTGACCACGAAGAGACCCGCGAGACCGTCGAGGTAGCGCTTGCCCTTGTCGTCGAAGATGTAGGTGCCCTCACCACGCACGATGGTGGGGACGGGGTTGTTCTCGTAGGACGACATGCGGGTGAAGTGCATCCACAGGTGGTCGTACGCGGTCTTGGACAGGTCCTGGGTCACGGTTATCGAGTTCCCCACATATAGGTCTGCTTCTTGAGCTTGAGGTAGACGAAGCTCTCCGTGGAGCGCACGCCGGGGAGGGTGCGGATGCGCTTGTTGATCACATCCAGCAGGTGATCGTCGTCCTCACAGACGATCTCCACCATGAGGTCGAAGGAGCCCGCGGTCATCACCACGTACTCGCATTCAGCCATGGCCGTCAGCGCGTCCGCGACCGGATCCAGGTCACCCTCGACGTTGATGCCGACCATCGCCTGCCGCCGGAATCCCACGGTGAGCGGGTCGGTGACGGCGACGATCTGCATGACGCCCTGGTCGAGCAGCTTCTGGACGCGCTGCCTCACGGCTGCTTCGGAGAGGCCGACGGCCTTTCCGATCGCCGCGTAGGGACGGCGTCCGTCCTGCTGGAGCTGTTCGATGATCGCCAGGGAGACGGCATCGATCGTCGGGGACGAACCGGTTCCGGTTCTTGAGTGGTTGCTTTGACTTGCCACGACTTCACTGTGCACCGAGATTGTCCGTCGTGCAAGCCCGGAGCGATGAAATTCGTTGTGAAGGGCTCCTGATCATGCTGAATCCGAAGTTGCGGGGGGTCGGGGCTGTTGAAAGCGTCTGTCGAGCGATTAGGCTGAGGTGTCTCGCCCAACCGGGACGCCGCACAAGGATGTGCGAAGACAGAACGTGACAGGAGGGGTGGCAAGTGACCACCGAGCTGCGCCGGCTGCGTAACTACATCAACGGGGAGTTCCGCGACGCGGCCGACGGCCGCACCATCGAGGTGGTCAACCCGGCCACCGGCGAGGTGTACGCCACCTCCCCGCTCTCCGGGCAGGCCGACGTCGACGCGGCCATGGAGGCCGCCGCGGCCGCCTTCCCCGCCTGGCGTGACAGCACGCCGTCCGAGCGCCAGAAGGTGCTCCTCAAGATCGCCGACGCCTTCGAGGAGAGGGCCGAGGAGCTCATCGCCGCCGAGGTCGAGAACACCGGCAAGCCGGTCGCCCTCACCGCGAGCGAGGAGATCCCGCCGATGGTGGACCAGATCCGCTTCTTCGCGGGTGCCGCCCGGATGCTCGAGGGCAAGTCCGCCGGCGAGTACATGGAGGGCATGACCTCCATCATCCGCCGCGAGCCGGTCGGCGTCTGCGCCCAGGTCGCGCCGTGGAACTACCCGATGATGATGGCCGTGTGGAAGTTCGCCCCGGCGCTCGCCGCGGGCAACACCGTCGTCCTCAAGCCCTCGGACACGACCCCCGCGTCGACCGTCCTGATGGCCGAGATCATCGGCCAGATCGTCCCCAAGGGCGTCTTCAACGTCGTCTGCGGCGACCGCGAGACGGGCAAGGCCATGGTCGAGCACCCGACCCCGGCGATGGCCTCCATCACCGGCTCGGTCCGCGCCGGCATGCAGGTCGCCGAGTCGGCGGCCAAGGACGTCAAGCGCGTCCACCTGGAGCTGGGCGGCAAGGCCCCGGTCGTCGTCTTCGAGGACACCGACATCGAGGCCGCCGTCGGCGACATCTCGGTCGCGGGCTTCTTCAACGCCGGCCAGGACTGTACGGCCGCGACCCGTGTCCTCGTGCACGAGTCCATCCACGACGAGTTCGTCGCCGCCCTCGCCAAGGCCGCCGCCGAGACGAAGACCGGCCAGCCGGACGACGAGGACGTGCTCTACGGCCCGCTCAACAACGCCAACCAGCTGAAGCAGGTCGCCGGCTTCATCGAGCGCCTCCCGGCCCACGCCAAGGTCGAGGCCGGCGGTCACCGCGTCGGCGACAAGGGCTACTTCTACGCCCCGACCGTCGTCTCCGGCCTCAAGCAGGACGACGAGATCGTCCAGAACGAGGTCTTCGGCCCGGTCATCACCGTCCAGTCCTTCACGGACGAGGCGCAGGCCCTGGAGTTCGCGAACGGCGTCGAGTACGCCCTCGCCTCCTCCGTCTGGACCAAGGACCACGCGCGCGCGATGCGCATGTCCAAGTCCCTCGACTTCGGCTGTGTGTGGATCAACACCCACATCCCGCTGGTCGCCGAGATGCCCCACGGCGGTTACAAGAAGTCCGGCTACGGCAAGGACCTCTCCTCCTACGGCTTCGAGGACTACACGCGCATCAAGCACGTCATGACCTCCCTGGGCTGAGCCCCGGCAGGACCCCGCGCGGCCCCGGCACCCTTGATCGACAGGGTGTCGGGGCCGTGCGCCGTCGCTCGACGGACCGTCCATTGCCGCAGGTGGTGGCGGGCCGGGATGCTGCTCGGGTGAGAGCGACAGCCAGGAAACACATGTCCCGCCGGTCCCTCCTCCGCGGCATCGGCGGTGCCGGGGCCGCGACCCTGCTCGCCGGGTGCGGGGTCCCCGCCGCCTACGTCGACGAGCGGGACCGGGCCGGCCGGGACCTCTCGGCGCGCGACCGGAGGCTCGAATTCGCCAACTGGCCGCTGTACATCGACACCGATGACGACGACACCTCGAAGCGGCCCACCCTGGACGCCTTCCGGAAGCGGACCGGGATCTCCGTCCGGTACACCGAGGAGATCAACGACAACGACGAGTTCTTCGGGAAGATCAGCCCGTCCCTGATGAACCACCAGGAGACCGGCCGCGATCTGATCGTCGTCAGCGACTGGATGGCCGCCCGCTTCGTCCGCCTCGGCTGGGTCCAGGAGATGGACCGCGCCGCCCAGCCGAACGTCGCGAAGAACCTCAACCCCCAGCTGCGCGAGCCCGCCTTCGACCCCGGCCGGCTGCACAGCGTGCCCTGGCAGTCCGGGATCACCGGCATCGCGTACAACCGCAAGAAGCTCGGCCGGGAACTGCGCTCCACCAAGGAGCTGTGGGCCGACGACCTGCGCGGCAAGGTCACCCTGCTCTCCGGCCTCGACGAGTCCATGGCGCTGCTCCTGATGGGCAACGGCGTCGACGTCGCCCAGTGGACCGGCGACGACTTCCACGCCCTGTGCGAGCAGATCGAGGGGCTCGTCCGGACCAAGCACATCCGGCGCTTCACCGGCAACGACTACATCAAGGACCTGTCCACCGGCGACGTCCTCGCCTGCCAGGCGTACTCCGGCGACGTCATCCAGCTCCAGGCCGACAACCCGGACATCGAGTTCGTCGTCCCCGAGGAGGGCGCCGAACTGTGGGCGGAGTCCCTCATGGTCCCCAACCTCGCCCAGCACAAGACCAACGCCGAGAAGCTCGTCGACTACTACTACGAGCCCGAGGTCGCCGCCGAACTCGCCGCCTGGGTCAACTACGTCTGCCCGGTGCCCGCCGCCCAGGCCGTCCTGGCGAACTCCGGCGACGAGGAGCTCGTCGCGCTCGCCGAGGACCCGCTGATCTTCCCGGACGCCGACATGCGGAGCCGGCTGGCCATCGCCCGGGACATCACCGCCGAGGAGCGCCAGGAGTTCGCGAAGAGGTGGAACTCGATCGTCGGGCTGTGAGTTGGGCGGAGCGTGACCACTTCGCATGTGAACCCCCTCGTCACCTACGGCCTGTTCCTCGCCTGGGCCGTGCACGACGCCGAGGAACTGGTGCGCGGGCCGCGCTGGATCCGGGAGAACCTGCCGGGGCTGCGCGAGCGCTTCCCCGGGGTGCCGGAGGCGGTGTGGCGGGCGATGGAGAAGGTCGACGAGCGCGAATTCGCCGCCGCCGTCGGGGTGATGGCGGTGATCGTCGCCTCGGCCGCCGCGGCGGGTGCCCGTTCCGGCGGCCGGTCCGCCTTCTACCAGGGC
The DNA here is from genome assembly GCF_000830005.1 of Streptomyces vietnamensis. NCBI lineage: Bacteria > Bacillati > Actinomycetota > Actinomycetes > Kitasatosporales > Streptomycetaceae > Streptomyces > Streptomyces vietnamensis. The sequence goes on from NZ_CP010407.1 coordinate 6,059,832, forward strand.
GCGTTGACCGGCTTCGGGCTGCACGGGCTCGTCCATCTCGCGCAGGCCGCCGCCGTACGGGACGCGACCCCCGGCGCGCCCACCTCGCCGCTCGTCGTCATCCCCTTCGCCCTGTGGGCCCGCGGCCGGCTGCGGAAGGCGGGGGTGCTGCTGCCGGTCCGGCCCGGGGGAGTGGTGGCGGGGCTCGCGGTGGCGGCGGGGGCGACGGTGGTCTCGCACGCCGTGGGGCGGAAGGTCGCCGCCCGCTTCTGAACGCGCTCAAAAACAGCCACCCCTCTTTTCTGAACACGTTCAAGAGGGGTGTACGTTGTCCCCATGAGCGACACGAACGGGCCGAGAGCCCTTCTCACGCACATCCGCGTCTGGCTGATCGTCTTCGTCGTCTGCCTGGTCCTGAGCGGGGCCACCGCCTTCCCGCTCGTCACCGAACTCCGGCTCCTCGACGCCTCCTTGGACGGCTGGGCGTCCCCCGTCGCCGACCTCTTCCCGGGACTCGCGGAGTGGATCGACCGCGTGGAGGGCGGCGTCCGCGCCGCCGACGAGCAGGCCCCGTACCTGCTCTACGGCACCGACTGGCTGGCCTTCGCCCACCTCGTCATCGCGGTCGCCTTCTACGGCCCGTACCGCGATCCGGTCCGCAACATCTGGGTCGTCGAGTTCGGCATGATCGCCTGCGCCGGTATAATCCCACTGGCCCTGATCTGCGGACCGATCCGGGACATCCCCTTCTGGTGGTCGGTCGTCGACATGTCCTTCGGCGTCATCGGCATCCTGCCGCTGCTCCACGTACGCCGGAAGATCAAGCAGCTGGAAGACGCTCACTCCGGCAGGCCGTAGGCCGCCACCATCAGGCGCAGGGCCGTCTTGTTCATGTCCTGGCCCTTCGCGTCGGTGGCGTTGACGCTGTAGACGAGGGTGCGGGCGCCGTCGCGGGTCGAGGCGATGGCCGTGTTGTAGCCCCAGCGGCCACCGGTCTTGCCCCACACCTCGCGGCCGCCGAGCTTCTTCATCGACAGGCCGACGGAGAACGCGGCCGGGTCGCCCGACGGGAAGTCGGGGACCTTCGGGAGCGTGAACATCTCCTCCAGGAGCGGACCGCGCACCACACGGCCCTTGAACAGGGCCTTCGTGAAGTGCTCCAGGTCGGCGGTGGTCGAGACGAGGTCCCCGGCGGCCCAGGCCTCCGACGTCCCCCACTCCGAGACGTCCCGCAGGCCCGTCGTGCCGTCGTCGAGCCCCATCGTCTGGTAGCCGTGGTTGTACGGTCCGGTGATCTCGGCCGCCCCGCGCGGGAAGTACGTGTTCCGCAGGCCGAGCGGCCGCAGGATCCGCCGCTCCACCTGGTGCTCGTACGAGTCGCCCGTGACCCGCTCCACGATCAGGCCGGCGATCGTGTACCCGATGTTCAGGTAGTGCTGCTTCGTGCCCGGCGCGAACTCGCGCGGCTGCGCCGTCGCCGAGCGGACCAGCTCCTCCGGGGTGTGGACGTCGAAACGGTTCGCGTACCACTCCTCGACCGTCTCCCCGGGCATGTCCGCGGCCGGGATGCCGTGGGTGTGGTTCAGGAGCTGCCGCACGGTCACCGTGGCGTACCGGCCGGGGATCAGGTCCGGGAGGTACGAGCGGGCCGTCCGGTCCAGGTCGATCCGGCCCTCGGCGGCGAGCTGGAGGACGGTCGCCGCCGTGAACACCTTCGTCACCGAACCGGCCCGGAAGCGGGCGGCCGGGTCCGCCGGGGCGTTCGTCTCCAGGTCGTGCACGCCGGCGCTGCCCTGCCAGGAGCCCTCGCTGCCGCCGACCCGGACGAGCGCGGCCGTCGCGTCGGCCCGGGGGAGTCCTGCGATCACCGCGCTCAGGTCGGGGCTCGACGCCTGGGTCGCCGACCGGGCCGCCGTCGGGGGAGTGTCGGCGAAGGCGGGGGTGAGCGCCGGGCCGGCCGCCACGCCCAGGACCAGGGCGGCGGCGAGCAGGGTGCGGGCGGTGGTCTTCCTCATGGTCAACTCCGTTGGTGTGAGCCGTTGTTCTCGATTGCTCCATCCTGCTGACCTGCGGCGATCCACGGATCGCCCGCACCGGCGGTCTTCGGCGGGTCAGTTCCTCCCCGGCGCGGGGGAGGAAGCCGGCCCCGCGCCTCCCCCGGGCGGGGGAGAGCCCGCCGCGACCAGGCCCGTCTCGTACGCGCAGATCACCGCCTGGATCCGGTCCCGCAGCCCCAGCTTGGCCAGCACGTTCCCCACGTGCGTCTTCACCGTGTGGTCGCTGACCACCAGCTCCGCCGCGATCTCCGCGTTCGACAGGCCCCGGGCGAGCAGCAGCAGCGTCTCGCGCTCCCGGCCGGTGAGGACGTCGAGGCGCGGGTCGGTCCTGCGCGGGCCGCCCGCCGTGTACTGCTCCACCAGCCGCCGCGCCACGGACGGCGCGAGCAGCGAGTCGCCCGCCGCCACCACCCGTACCGCGTGCACCAGGTCGTCCCGCCGCACGTCCTTGAGGAGGAAGCCGCTCGCGCCCGCGTGCAGCGCCTCGTACACGTACGCGTCGGTGTCGAAGGTCGTCAGCATCACCGTCCGGCAGCCGGACTCCGCGCTGATCGCCCGGCAGGCCTCGATGCCGTCCGTCCGGGGCATCCGGATGTCAAGGAGTGCCACGTCCGGCGCGAGCCGGCGCACCGCCTCGACGGCCTCCGTCCCGTCCCCGGCCTCCGCCACCACCTCGATGTCCGGCTGCGCGTCCAGGATCATCGCGAAGCCGCTGCGGACCAGTTCCTGGTCGTCCGCGACCACCACCCGGATCGTCATCCCTCTCCCTCCCGTACGGGCAGCAGGACCCGCACCTCGAAACCCCGGCCGCCCGGGCCGGCGCCCGTCTCCGCCGTCCCGCCGTGCGCGGCGGCCCGCTCCCGGACGCCCACCAGACCGTGCCCGCCCGGGCCGCCCTGCGGGCCGCGTCCGTCGTCGGTCACCGTGACCCGCAGGACGCCGTCGGCGTGGGCGAGCCGGACGTCGACCGTGCGGGCCCGCGCGTGCTTCACCACGTTCGTCAGCGCCTCCTGCACGATCCGGTAGACGCTCGCGCCGGTCGCCGCGGGCAGCGCCCGTACCCCGCCCTCCGTCGCGTACCCGACGGTCAGACCGCCGGCCCGCACCCGGTCCAGGAGTGCGGGGAGGTCCGCGAGGTCCGGCTGCGGCTCCCGCGGGGCCGCCGTCTCACCGCCCTCGCGAAGGAGCCCCAGCATCTGCCGCAGCTGGACCATCGCCTCACGGCCCGTCTCCGAGATCGCCTCGAACGCCGCCTCCGCACGCTCGGGCGCCGCCCGTACCGCGACCGGGCCCGCCTCCGCCTGCACGACCATCAGGCTCACCGCGTGCGACAGGATGTCGTGCATCTCCCGGGCGATCCTGGCCCGTTCGCGAGTCGCCGCCTGCTCGGCCTCCACCCGCTGGGCCCGCTGCCGGGCGTCCGTGAGCCGCCCGAAGACATAGGCGGCGCCGAACACGAAGAGGGAGAAGGTCAGTTCGCGCGCCGACTGGGTGTTGAGCCACACCGAGGCCGGCACCGCGACCACCAGGAGCCCCGCCGTCACGATCCGCTGCCACGGCGGTGCGAGCACCGCGATCGTGTAGACGCTCACCAGACCCGTGTACGGCAGCGGCTGCCCCGGCCCCTCGACGGCCAGCTTGTACAGGGCGCTCGTCGCCAGGATCGCGAGCAGCACCGCCATCGGCGCGCGCCGCCGCCACACCAGCGGCACCACGGTGAGCGTCGTCAGACCGTACGCCGGCCAGGTCGCCGGTTCGAGCTCGGGCCCGCGCGGCACCACGAACGGCATCGTCATCGCCGCCTGCACGACGAGGGCGAGGCCGATGTCCACCGCCCACGGATGGGCGGCCCCCCAGGTGCGCAGCTCCCGCATCCCCCGTATGCCCATTACGGCTTGCGGCCCACCGCGCCGAACTGTGCCACCACGGCACCCTCCTCGGAGCGCCAGCGCGCGCAGGAGACGATGCCCGGATCGAGCAGGTCGAGGCCGTCGAAGAAGGAGGCGAACTCCTCCCGGGTGCGGGCGGTGATCGGCGGGGTCGCGTTCTCGTTCCAGAAGTCCATCGCGGCCTTGTTGCCCTCGCCGCCGAGCTCCGGCTCCAGCGTCGGATGGGTCAGCACCAGGTGGCTGCCCGGGGGGACGGCGGCCATCAGGGTCCGCACGACCGACCGGGCCTCGTCCGTGTCCAGGACGAAGTTGAGGAGGCCGAGCATTATCACCGCGACCGGCCGGGAGAGGTCGAGCGTCTCGGCGGCCGCCGCCACGATCTTCTCCGGGTCGTGGGCGTCGGCGTCCACGTACTCCGTGACCCCCTCCGGCGCGCTCGTCAGGAGCGCACGCGCGTGCGTGAGGACGATCGGGTCGTTGTCGACGTAGACGATCCGGGCGTCGGGGGCGATCCGCTGCGCCACCTCGTGGGTGTTGTCGGCGGTCGGCAGGCCCGTACCGATGTCCAGGAACTGGCGGACGCCCGCCTCGGCGGCCAGGTGCGTCACCGCCCGCCCGAGGAACGCCCGGTCCGCGCGTGCCACTTCGCCGATGCTCGGGTAGAAGCCGGTGACCTGGTCGCCGACCGCGCGGTCCACCGGATAGTTGTCCTTGCCGCCCAGCCAGTAGTTCCACACCCGGGCGTTGTGGGCGATGTCGGTGCGGATCCGGTCGTTCATTCGCGAGCCTTTCGCAGCACGGCGGCAAGTGCGTCGACCCGGTTCGTGGTGATCGAGTCGACCCCGTTCTTGATCAGCTTACGCATGGTGTGCTTCGTGTCCGCCGTCCAGGCCGAGACGAGCAGTCCGTCCCGGTGGATGCGCTCGGTCAGCTCCCGACTCACCAGGCCGAAACGGTAGTTGAGGAACTTCGGCCGCACGGCGTCGAGGAGGACGCGCCGGGGCGGGGCGAGGGAGGTCCACGTGAGGGCGATCTCGGCGGCCGGGTCGGCGGCCCGCACCTGGAGCATCGCCACGGCGCCCGCGCAGTAGGAGACGCGCTCCCCGGCACCGCACTCGCGGACCGTACGGACGATCGCGCGGACCGAGTCCTCGTTCCCGCCCGGCAGGTCCAGCATCAGCGGGTGGTCCCCGGCGGCGATCAGCGCCTCCCGCAGGGTCGGCACCCCGTCGAAGGTGAGCTCGCGCAGCAGCTCGTGCGAGAGGCCGGAGAGCGGCCGGTCGTGGCCCCACAGGCGCTTCAGGGTGTCGTCGTGGAGGAGGACGGGCACCCCGTCCGCCGTCAGCCGGACGTCGATCTCGACCGCGTCCGCCCCCCGCTCGATCGCCGAGGCGATCGAGGGGAGCGTGTTCTCACGGACGCGGTACGGGTCGCCGCGATGGGCTACGACAGTCACAGGGCGCATGGCCCCATTCTCGTCGGCACCGGCTTCCCGGTGGCGTCAGCGCGCCAGCCAGTCGTTCGTGTACGTGTCGATCTCGGCGGCGATCCTGGCCTTGCCGGCCGCGTCGAGGAAGGAGGCCTCCACCGCGTTCTTGGCGAGGGCGGCGACACCGCGCTCGTCGAGACCCAGGAGACGCGCGGCGACGGCGTACTCGTTGTTGAGGTCCGTGCCGAACATCGGCGGGTCGTCGCTGTTGATCGTGACGAGGACCCCGGCGTCGACCATCTGCCGGATCGGGTGCTCCTCCAGGGTGGCGACGGCCCGGGTCGCGATGTTCGACGTCGGGCAGACCTCCAGGGCGATCCGGTGCTCGGCGAGGTACGCGAGGAGCTCGGGGTCCTGGACGGAACTGGTGCCGTGGCCGATGCGCTCGGCGCCCAGCTCGCGGATCGCGTCCCAGACGGTCTCCGGGCCGGTCGTCTCGCCCGCGTGCGGGACCGAGTGCAGGCCGGCCGCGCGGGCCTGGTCGAAGTACGGCTTGAACTGCGGGCGCGGCACGCCGATCTCCGGGCCGCCGAGGCCGAAGGAGACCAGGCCCTCCGGGCGCAGCCCGTCGGTGGTCGCGAGCCGCGCGGTCTCCTCGGCGGAGACGAGGCCGGCCTCGCCCGGGATGTCGAAGCACCAGCGCAGGATCGTGCCGAACTCGGCCTCGGCCGCCTTGCGGGCGTCCTCGATCGCCGCCATGAAGGCGCGCTCGTCGATGCCGCGACGGGTGGAGGAGTAGGGGGTGATGGTCAGCTCGGCGTAACGGATGTTCTGCCGGGCCATGTCCCGGGCGACCTCGAAGGTCAGCAGCCGGACGTCCTCGGGGGTGCGGACCAGGTCGACGACCGACAGGTAGACGTCGATGAAGTGCGCGAAGTCCGTGAACGTGAAGTAGTCGGTGAGCGCCTCCGGGTCCGTGGGGACCTTGGAGTCCGGGTGCCGGGCCGCGAGCTCGGCCACGATCCGGGGAGAGGCGGAGCCCACGTGGTGGACGTGCAGTTCGGCCTTGGGGAGCCCCGCGATGAAGGGGTGGAGATCGGTCATCCGGTCATCGTAGGCCGGGCGATTCCCCCGCAGGGCGAGGCCTTAGCATGGCGTGACCATGATGGGGGAGGCCCATGTCTGACAATCGAGACCAGCAGCCGGGCGGGTACGACCCGACGGACCCGTGGGCTCCGCCGAACCGCGACGGGGTGGAACTGAGCAAGCCGGCGACGCCGTCGCCCTCGCCGGTGCACGACCAGCCGACCATGACGTCCTTCCCGGCCGCGCCGGGAGCCCCGGGTACTCCGGGCGCTCCGGGTGCTCCGGGGAGCGACGTCCCGCCACCGCCGGTCGCCCCCGGCGGCCCGGCGACCACGCCCGGGTACGGCTACCCGACGGCCGCACCGCCGGCCGGCGCCTACGGCTACCCGCCGGCGTCGCCGACGCCCCCGGCCACCTCGGGGTACGGCTACCCCGGGTACCCCGGATACGGCGTGCTCGGCGGGCAGCCGCAGAACAACGGGATGGGCACGGCGTCGATGGTGCTGGGCATCCTCGCCGTCGCGCTCGCCTTCTGTTCGTACGGCATCCTCGGCCTGATCCTGGGCGGGATCGCACTGGCCCTCGGGATCGTGGGCCGCAAGCGGCACCTGCGGGGCGAGGCGAGCAACCGGGGGCAGGCCATCGCCGGCATCACCCTCGGGTCCATCGGCATCGCCCTCGGCATCGCGGGCATCGCGCTCATCGCTTTCCTCGTCACGCACGCGGACGAGTGGAGCAAGACGGGCGAGGACCCCTGGGGTGTGAGCGAGACGTCCTTCAGCGCCCCTCGCTGAGCGCCACAGGACGTCGAAGGGCCCCGCACCTCCCCCCGAGGAGGTGCGGGGCCCTTCGCGCGCTCACGCGCAACGTGTTCACGCGGAACGTGCTCACGCCGCCCGCAGCCGCTCCCGCGCCTCCATCAGGGCGAAGCCCAGCAGGTTGAGGCCGCGCCAGCGGGCCGGGTCGTGGGCGCGGGGGTCGTCGGCGGCGAGCCCGATGCCCCAGACGCGGTCCAGCGGGCTGGCCTCCACCAGGACGCGCTCGCCCGTGCCCACGAGGTACGCGCGCAGGGCCTCGTCCGAGGAGAACTTGTGGACGCTGCCCTCGACGACGATCCCGAAGCGCTCCCGCTCCCAGACCGCGTCGTCGAAGCCGCGTACGAGCCGGCCCGCCTTCTTGGCCTCCGCGGGGGTACGGGCGGTCAGCGCGGCCCGCTCGGCGTCGGCGTCCTGGAAGAGGCGGGCCTTGGCGGCCATCATCCAGTGCTCGGCGGTCGCGTAGGCCGCTCCGTCGACCGTGAAGGGCGCCGGCCACCACTGGCTGAGACAGCTCGCCGACAGGCGTCCGTCGGGGTGCGGACGGTGCCCCCAGAAATGCAGCCACTTCACTCGGTCACCCCTGGTGACCTGCTGCGTCAGCTCTTCGATCTTGGTCATACATGCGAGTCTGGCAGCCACCACAGACATTCCGTACGGAGATTTTCCGGCCGCCTCGACACATGGTCGACCGATTCCGTCGCGTAACCAAAAGGCAACAACGGAATCACTTGTTGGACTACTGCCCCCATGTCAGGATCGGCACTCAAATCGAGCTGGGACAACGGAGAGCGTCATGACCAACCGCTTCCAGGTGACCGACCGCTTCGCGGACGGCGCGCAGTACATCGGCGGAAGGCTCCGTGCCGGAACCTCGGGTCAGGAACACAGCGTGATCGACCCGGCGACGGGCGAGAGCGTCTACACCTACAGGCTCGCCTCCACCGCCGACGTGGACGAGGCCGTGGCCGCCGCCAAGGCCGCCTTCCCCGGCTGGGCGGGCGCCACCCCCGGCGAGCGCTCCGACGCGCTGCACCGCCTCGCCGGCGTGCTGTCCGACTGGGCCGAGGACATCGCCAAGGTGGAGTCCCTCCAGTGCGGCAAGCCGCTCAAGCTCACCACCGAGTTCGACGTGCCGGGCACGATCGACAACACGGCCTTCTTCGCGGGGGCCGCCCGCCACCTCCAGGGCCAGTCGGCCGCCGAGTACACCGGCGACCACACCTCGTACATCCGGCGCGAGCCGATCGGCGTCGTCGGCTCCATCGCCCCCTGGAACTATCCGCTCCAGATGGCCGCCTGGAAGATCCTCCCGGCGATCGCCGCCGGCAACACGATCGTCCTGAAGCCCGCCGAGCTGACCCCGCTGACCTCGCTGATGTTCGCGCAGGCGGCGAAGGAGGCCGGCATCCCCGACGGCGTCATCAACATCGTCAGCGGCTCCGGCCGGATCGTCGGCGAGCACCTCGTCGGCCACCCGGACGTCGTCATGACCTCCTTCACCGGCTCCACCCCGGTCGGCAAGCGGGTCGCCGAGGTCGCCACCGCCACCGTGAAGCGGCTCCACCTCGAACTCGGCGGCAAGGCCCCGTTCCTCGTCTTCGACGACGCCGACCTGGAGGCCGCCGCCCAGGGCGCCGTCGCCGCCTCCCTCATCAACAGCGGCCAGGACTGCACCGCCGCCACGCGCGCGTACGTCCAGCGCCCGCTCTTCGACGCCTTCGTCGCCCGGGTCGCCGAGCTCATGGAGAGCGTCCGCGTCGGCGATCCCTTCGCGCCCGGCACCGACCTCGGACCGCTCGTCAGCCACCGCCACCGCGACAGCGTCGCCGGCTTCGTCGAGCGCGCCCGCGACTACGCCACCGTCGTCACCGGAGGCGAAGCCCCTGGTGGAGAGCTCAAGAACGGCGCATACTACCGTCCCACCCTGATCATCGGCGCCGCGCAGGACAGCGAGGTCGTGCAGTCGGAGATCTTCGGTCCGGTCCTGGTGGCCCTGCCCTTCGACGGCGACGACGAGGGCATCCGGCTCGCCAACGACACCCCTTACGGCCTCGCCGCCTCCGCGTGGAGCCGTGACGTCTACCGGGCCAACCGCGCCACGCGGGAGATCAAGGCGGGATGTGTGTGGGTCAACGACCACATCCCGATCATCAGCGAGATGCCCCACGGCGGCACCAAGGCATCCGGTTACGGAAAGGACATGTCGGCCTACTCCTTCGAGGAGTACACGCAGGTCAAGCACGTGATGTTCGACAACACCGCGGTCGCCGCGAAGGATTGGCACCGCACGATCTTCGGGGACCGATAAGTATCCGACATGCGGCTACCGCCGCGTGGTTCGCCGCCCGACCAGCGGCCCACCCATCCCGAAAGGGCACAGCGCATGGAGCAGTACGAGCCCGAGAGCCTGTCGGCCGCGCAGCTGGCGGCGATACGGCGCAGCATGACGAGCGGCCGGGGCGCGCTCAGCCGCCGTTCGATGCTGCGCGCGGGCGGCGTCGGCGCGCTCACGGTCGGCGGTCTCGCCGGCCTGAGCGCCTGTGGCATCCCGCCGGCCAAGCGGGAGGGGCAGGGCCCCGCGTCCACCGACTTCTCGGCCAAGGAGAAGACCGTCGCCTTCTCCAACTGGACCGAGTACATGGACGTCAGCGAGGACGAGAAGTCCCGCCCGACCCTGGAGGCGTTCGCCAAACGCACCGGGATCAAGGTCAAGTACACCGAGGACATCAACGACAACGTCGAGTTCTTCGGCAAGATCAAGCCGCAGCTCGCGGCCGGCCAGGACACCGGCCGCGACCTGATCTGCGTCACCGACTGGCTCGCCGCCCGCATCATCCGGCTCGGCTGGGCCCAGAAGCTCGACCCGGCCAACCTGCCCAACGCGTACGCGAACCTGTCCGCCCAGTTCCGCCGCCCCGACTGGGACCCGGGCCGCTCGTACTCGTACCCCTGGACGGGCATCTCCACCGTCATCGCCTACAACGTCAAGGCGACCGGCGGCAAGAAGGTCGACTCGGTCAGCCAGCTCCTCGACGACCCCTCGCTCAAGGGCCGCGTCGGCTTCCTCACGGAGATGCGCGACTCCATAGGCATGACCCTGCTCGACCTGGGCAAGGACCCGGGGAAGTTCACGGACGCCGACTTCGACGCGGCGATCGGGCGCCTCCAGAAGGGCGTCGACAAGAAGCAGATCCGCCGCTTCACCGGCAACGACTACACCTCCGACCTGGACAAGGGCGACATCGCGGCCTGCCTCGCCTGGGCCGGCGACATCATCCAGCTCCAGGCGGACAACCCGGACATCAGGTACGCCATCCCGTCCGCCGGTTACATCACCTCCAGCGACAACCTGCTCGTCCCCGCACAGGCCCGGCACAAGACGAACGCCGAGAAGCTCATCGACTACTACTACGAGCTCCCCGTCGCCGCCCAGCTCGCCGCGTACATCAACTACGTCTGCCCCGTCGACGGGGTGAAGGACGAGCTCACCAAGATCGACCCCGAGCTCGCCAACAACACGCTGATCCTCCCGGACAAGGCCATGGCCAAGAAGTCCCACGCCTTCCGCTCGCTCAGCAGCGCGGAGGAGACGGCGTACGAGGAGAAGTTCGCCAAGCTCATCGGCGCCTGAGTCCGGCCTCGTCCACCTCTCTCACTCCCTGGGACCGCAACCCATGACTGACAACACCACCGGCGGCGACGTCCGTCTCACCGGGATCAGCAAGTCGTACGGCTCGTTCCACGCCGTCCACCCGCTCGACCTGACCGTCCCGCAGGGCTCCTTCTTCGCCCTGCTCGGCGCCTCCGGCTGCGGCAAGACCACCACGCTGCGCATGATCGCCGGCCTGGAGGACCCGACCACCGGCACCGTCTTCCTCGGCGACAGGGACGTCACCGACCTCCCGCCGTACAAGCGGCCGGTCAACACCGTCTTCCAGTCCTACGCGCTCTTCCCGCACATGGACATCTCCGAGAACATCGCCTTCGGCCTGCGCCGCCGGGGCATCAAGTCGGTGAAGAAGCAGGTCGACGAGATGATCGACCTCGTCCAGCTGGGCGAGCACGCCCACAAGAAGCCGCACCAGCTCTCCGGCGGCCAGCAGCAGCGCGTCGCCGTCGCCCGCGCGCTCATCAACCACCCGCAGGTGCTGCTCCTCGACGAGCCGCTCGGCGCCCTCGACCTCAAGCTGCGCCGCCAGATGCAGCTGGAGCTCAAGCGGATCCAGACCGAGGTCGGCATCACCTTCGTGCACGTCACCCACGACCAGGAGGAGGCCATGACGATGGCCGACCAGGTCGCGGTGATGAACGGCGGCCGGGTCGAGCAGCTCGGCGCCCCCGCCGACCTGTACGAGAACCCGCGGACCACCTTCGTCGCCAACTTCCTCGGCACCTCGAACCTGATCGAGGCCGAGGTCCTGGAGACCGGCGGCGACGTTCTGGCCACGGCCGGCGGCAGCAAGCTCCGAGTGCCCGGCGACCGCTGTACGGACGCCGTCCGCGTGGGCGGCAAGGTGCTCGTCGGCGTCCGCCCCGAGAAGATCTCGCTCGCGCACGCCGACGACGCGGGCTCGATCGCGGACGGACGCAACCGGGTGACCGGCCGGATCGTCGACTCCTCCTTCATCGGCGTCTCCACCCAGTACGTGGTGAACTCGCCGGCGGGCGCGGAGCTCCAGGTGTACGAGCAGAACATCGAGCGGGACGCGCGGCTCCGCCCGGGCGCCGAGGTCGTCCTGCACTGGAACCCGGCCCACACCTTCGGTCTCGACGCGGCGCAGGACATCGACGCGGGCGTGGAGACGGTGGAGGACGCCTCGTGACCGCGACCCTCACGAAGGAGGCTCCGGGGTCGGTCGAAGAACCGGTTCTGCGCAAGCCCTCCACCCGCAAGCGGCTCGTCCCGTACTGGCTGCTGCTGCCCGGCATCATCTGGCTGCTCGTCTTCTTCGCGCTGCCGATGGTCTACCAGGCCTCGACCTCGGTGCAGACCGGCTCCCTGGAGAAGGGCTTCGAGGTCACCTGGCACTTCCAGACCTACTGGGACGCCTTCCAGGAGTACTGGCCGCAGTTCGTCCGCTCCCTGCTGTACGCCGGGACCGCGACCCTGCTCTGCCTGCTGCTCGGCTACCCGCTCGCGTACCTGATCGCCTTCAAGGCCGGCCGCTGGCGGAACCTGCTCCTCGTCCTCGTCATCGCGCCGTTCTTCACCAGCTTCCTCATCCGCACGCTCGCGTGGAAGACGATCCTGGCCGACGACAGCGTGGTGGTGCAGGCGCTGGACACCCTGCACTTCCTGGACGTCACCAACTGGCTCGGCTGGACCGAGGGCAACCGCGTCCTCGCCACCCCGATGGCCGTGGTCTGCGGCCTCACGTACAACTTCCTGCCCTTCATGATCCTGCCCCTCTACACCTCCCTGGAGCGGATCGACGGCCGGCTGCACGAGGCCGCGCAGGACCTGTACGCCTCCCCGGCGACCACCTTCCGCAAGGTGACCTTCCCGCTGTCGATGCCCGGCGTCGTCTCCGGCACCCTGCTCACCTTCATCCCGGCGAGCGGCGACTACGTCAACGCCGAACTGCTCGGCTCGACCGACACCAAGATGGTCGGCAACGTCATCCAGTCGCAGTTCCTGCGGGTCCTCGACTATCCGACGGCGGCCGCGCTCTCCTTCATCCTCATGGCGATCGTGCTCGGCATGGTCACGGTCTACATCCGCAAGGCGGGAACGGAGGACCTGGTCTGATGCGCTGGATCCGCAAGAACCTGGTCGTCATCGCGGGCCTGCTGACGCTCGCGTACATGATCCTGCCGAACCTCGTGGTGATGGCGTTCTCCTTCAACAAGCCGAAGGGACGCTTCAACTACTCCTGGCAGGAGTTCTCGCTCGACGCCTGGAAGGACCCCTGCGGCGTCGCCGACATGTGCGAGTCGCTCTCGCTCTCGCTCCAGCTCGCCGCCTGGGCGACGCTCGGCGCCGTCCTCCTCGGCACGATGATCGCCTTCGCGCTCGTCCGCTACCGCTTCCGGGCGCGCGGCGCGATCAACTCGCTGATCTTCCTGCCGATGGCGATGCCCGAGGTCGTCATGGCCGCCTCGCTGCTCACGCTCTTCCTCAACATGGGCATCGAGCTGGGCTTCTGGACGGTCCTGATCGCCCACATCATGTTCTGTCTGTCGTTCGTCGTGACGGCGGTCAAGGCCCGGGTCATGTCCATGGACCCGCGCCTGGAGGAGGCCGCGCGCGACCTCTACGCGGGACCGACGCAGACCTTCCTGCGCGTGACCCTGCCGATCGCCGCGCCCGGCATCGCCGCCGGCGCGCTGCTCGCCTTCGCGCTGTCGTTCGACGACTTCATCATCACCAACTTCAACGCGGGCTCCACCGTCACCTTCCCCATGTTCGTCTGGGGCTCGGCGCAGCGCGGAACCCCCGTTCAGATCAACGTCATCGGCACCGCGATGTTCGTCCTCGCGGTACTGATGGTCGCAGCCGGGCAGATCATCACGAACCGGCGCAAGAAAACAGCAACAGCCTGAGCGAAAGACGTCTCAGGCACCGAAGGAGTTGGAAACCATGGCCCCAGTCGCCATGCGTCTCGCTGCACAATCTCTCTCCGACGCCCAGCCCGTCCCCTTCTGGCTGGAAGACCCCGGCAAGCCCGGAGCCCTGCCCGCCCTCACCGGCACCGAGAAGTGCGATCTCCTCGTGGTCGGCGGCGGATACAGCGGACTGTGGACCGCGCTCCTCGCCAAGGAGCGCGACCCCTCCCGGGATGTCGTACTGATCGAAGGCCGCGAGGTGGGCTGGGCCGCCTCGGGCCGCAACGGAGGCTTCTGCGCGGCCTCCCTCACCCACGGCTTCGGCAACGGGCTCGCCCGCTGGCCGGGCGAGCTGCCGAAGCTGGAGCGGCTGGGCGAGCGCAACCTCGACGCCATCGAGGAGACCGTCGCCCGCTACGGCCTCGACTGCGAGTTCGAGCGCACCGGCGAGATCGACGTCGCCACCGAGCCGTACCAGGTCGAGGAACTGACCGAGGTGTACGAGGAGCTCGACCGGCTCGGACTCGCGGACGGCGTCGAATTCCTCGACCGGGACGCCGTACGGGCCGAGGTCGACTCCCCGACCTTCCTCGGCGGCATGTGGGACAAGCGCGGCGTCGCCATGCTCCACCCGGCCAAGCTGGCCTGGGGCCTCAAGCGGGCCTGCCTCGACCTGGGCGTACGGATCTACGAGAACACCCCCGGCCTCCGGCTGGTCTCGGTGGGCGCCGGGATGGGCGTCCACACCCCGTACGGCAAGGTGCTCGCCCGCCGGGTCGCGCTCGGCACCAACGTCTTCCCGTCGCTGGTCAAGCGCGTCCGTCCGTACACCGTCCCGGTGTACGACTACGCCCTGATGACCGAGCCGCTCAGCCCCGAGCAGCTCGCCTCGATCGGCTGGAAGAACCGGCAGGGCCTCGGCGACTCCGCGAACCAGTTCCACTACTTCCGGATCACCGCGGACCACCGCATCCTCTGGGGCGGCTACGACGCGATCTACCGCTACGGCGGCAAGGTGCAGGCGGAGATGGACCACCGCCCGGAGACCTACCTCAAGCTCGCCGAGCACTTCTTCCGCTGCTTCCCGCAGCTGGAGGGGCTCCGCTTCAGCCACGCCTGGGGCGGCGCGATCGACACCTGCTCGCGCTTCTCGGCCTTCTTCGGCACGGCGTACCAGGGGAAGGTGGCGTACGCGGCCGGGTTCACCGGCCTCGGCGTCGGCGCCACCCGCTTCGGCGGGGACGTGATGCTCGACCTGCTCGCGGGGGAGCGCACCGAGCGCACGGAGCTCGACATGGTCCGCTCCAAGCCGCTGCCGTTCCCGCCCGAGCCGGTCGCCTGGGCCGGCATCGGCATCACCAAGTGGTCGCTCGCCCGCGCCGACGAGAACGGCGGGCGGCGCAACCTGTGGCTGAAGGCCATGGACCGCCTGGGTCTCGGCTTCGACAGCTGAGGCTCGCCTGTGACCCACGTCACAATCAACCGGTAGTCGAAACCGCGTAAGAGAAGCCCCCGTACCCGCTCTCTCCGTGTGGACACCGCGCTCGCGGCATCCGCACGGAGAGGAGATCGTCGCGATGACTGGTACGGGGGCTTCCGGCGCCAAGGCCGCGGTCGAATGGCTGGCCTCGGTCGCACCGGATCCCGAGGCCTGCCGGTGGGAGTGGGAGCGCAACCCCCATGGGGTCGCGCTGCTGCCCGCCGGCAGGCGCTGGGACGTGCTGATCCTGCCGGGGGAGCTCGGCTATCCCACGCTCGACGTGCTGACCCGGCTCGTGGACCGGCCGGGCCCGGTCCTGGCCGACTTCGGCGAGGCCCGGATGGGCTTCTTCGTCCCACCGGGAACCGCCGCCCGCTGGCTCGGCACCGGGGTGCGCGGCGCGGGCACCGGCACCTGGATCGTCGTCCCGTACCCGGGGCGGGTGACCGGCGCGGCGCGCTGGCTGGTGGCGCCGGACGGCCTGGGCACCCTCACCGACGCCTCGCTCCTGGAACTGGCGATGCACGAGGCGGCGGGCCAACTGGCCAGGGGGGAAGGGGAATCCGACTAGGGATCCGGGCCGCACGGAGGTCCTGGCCGACCGTACAGAGGTCTTGACCACTCGATTGGTCTGGACCATGCTGTGGCGCGCTCCACCTCGATTCCCCCCACCCCGGAGGCAGTTGTGGACCGCACCAGACCCCTCACCCTGCTGTTGGCGGGCGCCCTCGCCGCCGGCGGGCTCCTCGCACTCACCCCCGCCGCGGCCAGGGCCGCCGACACCGAACTCGCCCGCAACGGCGGCTTCGAGGCCGGCCTCGACGGCTGGACCTGCACGGCGGGCAGCGGCGCCGTCGTCCCGTCACCCGTGCACGGCGGGACGAAGGCGCTCCAGGCCACCCCGGCAGGCAGCGACAACGCCCAGTGCTCCCAGACCGTGACGGTCAAGCCCAACTCCACCTACACGCTGAGCGGCTGGGTGCGCGGCAGCTACGTCTACCTCGGCGCCTCCGGCACCGGCACCACCGACGTCTCCACCTGGACGGCCTCCGCCCCCGACTGGCAGAAGCTCGGCACCACCTTCACCACCGGCGCCTCGACCACCTCGGTCACGATCTACACCCACGGCTGGTACGGCACGCCCGCCTACCAGGCCGACGACCTCTCCCTGTACGGCCCCGGCGGCGACCCGGTCCAGACGCCGGCCACCCCCACCGGCCTCACGGCCGGCTCCCCGACCTCCACCTCCGTGCCGCTGACCTGGTCGGCGGTCCCCGGCGCCACCTCCTACAAGGTCTACCGCGGCGGCGCCCTCGTCGCGACCGTCACCGGCACCTCGTACACCGCCACCGGGCTCGCGCCCAGCACCTCGTACGGCTTCCAGGTCTCGGCGGCGAACAGCGCGGGCGAGTCGGCGAAGTCGGCCGCCGTGAGCGCGACCACGACCTCCGGCGGCGGAGGCGGGGGCGGCGGCCTGCCCGCGCACGCCCTCGTCGGCTACCTCCACGCGAGCTTCGCCAACGGCTCCGGCTACACCCGCATGGCCGACGTCCCCGACTCCTGGGACGTCATCGACCTGGCCTTCGGCGAACCGACCTCGGTGACCTCGGGAGACATCCGCTTCACCCTCTGCCCCGCCACGGAATGCCCGAACGTCGAGTCCCCCGCCGACTTCAAGGCGGCGATCAAGGCCAAGCAGGCCGCCGGCAAGAAGGTCCTCATCTCCATCGGCGGCCAGAACGGCCAGGTGCAGCTCGCCACCACCGCGGCCCGCGACACCTTCGTCTCCTCCGTCTCGAAGATCATCGACGAGTACGGACTCGACGGCCTGGACATCGACTTCGAGGGCCACTCCCTGTCACTCCAGACCGGCGACACGGACTTCCGCAACCCGACCACCCCGGTCATCGTCAACCTGATCTCCGCGGTGAAGACCCTGAAGGCCAAGTACGGCCCGAACTTCGTCCTGACGATGGCCCCGGAGACCTTCTTCGTCCAGCTCGGCCACCAGTACTACGGCTCAGGCCCCTGGGGCGGCCAGGACCCGCGCGCCGGCGCCTACCTGCCGGTCATCCACGCCCTGCGCGACGACCTGACCCTGCTCCACGTCCAGGACTACAACTCGGGCTCCATCATGGGCCTCGACAACCAGTACCACTCGATGGGCGGCGCAGACTTCCACATCGCGATGACCGACATGCTCCTCACCGGCTTCCCGGTCGCCGGCAACACGGACCGCTTCTTCCCGGCCCTCCGCCCCGACCAGATCGCCATCGGCCTCCCCGCCTCCACCCAGGCGGGCAACGGCCACACCACCCCGACCGAGGTGAACAAGGCCCTGGACTGCCTGACGAAGAAGCAGAACTGCGGCACCTACACGACCCACGGCACCTGGCCGGCCCTGCGCGGCCTGATGACCTGGTCGATCAACTGGGACCGCTACAACCAGGGGGAGTTCAGCCGGAACTTCGACGCGTACACGTGGAACTGACCGCCAGGGTCAGAAAACTCAGGCAGAGACTGGCGAACACGTCCAGCGGCCAGTGGAAGCCCCGCAGGATCAGCCCGGCCCCCGTCACCGCCGTCAGCACGGCGGCGACGGGGATCAGGCGGTTCGAGACGAGGAAGGCCGCGCCGAAGTAGGCGACGGCGGCGGTGGCCGTGTGGCCCGAGGGGAAGTAGCCCTGGGCCCAGGGTTCCAGGGGGCCGGGGCGGGCCGTCCACTCCTTCAGGGGGACCACCAGGAGGGGGACGGCGGCCATGGCGAGGCCCGCGTACAGGGCGGGGAGCCGTCGGCCTCGCCACACCGCGTACGCCATCGCGCAGGCGAGGACCGGGAGGGCGACCGTCATGTTGCCGAGGTCGGAGGCGAGTTCGCTCAGGGGCCGGGGGACCGTGTCCACCAGGGACCGGGACACCCGCTCGTCGAGCCTGGCCAAGGGGCCGTGGACGAGCACCTGCCAGGTCACGACGGCGAGGGCGACGAGCGCCGAGAAGAGAGCCGGCCGCCCTGGAACAGGGGGGGTGGTTCCGGGGCGGCCGAGGGGATCGGGCTGCCGCGCGCCCCGGGGGGTATGGGGCGGGCGGCCATCCGATCGGTGAGGAGTTCCGGGGCACGAGGCCCCGGTGGTGTGCACGAAGGCACGGTGTGGGCGGGGCTGGGGAGGCTCCGCCCGGGGTGTTTCTCTCATCTGCAGAAACCGTACGTCACGGAACGGGGGGCCGACAGCGGGAAACGCATCCCGCCATCGGCCCCCCACAGAGTCTTCACACCGTGTGCCGGATCGGCCCTCGGACGGTCACTCAGATGGACGCGAGCGCGGCCTCGATGACGTCCAGACCCTCGTTGAGCAGGTCCTCGCCGATGACCAGCGGCGGCAGGAAGCGCAGCACGTTGCCGTAGGTGCCGCAGGTCAGGACGAGCACGCCCTCGTTGTGGCAGTACTTGGCGAGCGCGGCGGCGGCCTCCGGCGCCGGCTCCTTCGTCGCCGGGTCCTTCACCAGCTCGATGGCGATCATGGCGCCGCGGCCACGGATGTCACCGATGACCGGGAACTTCTCCTGCATGGCGGTGAGGCGGCCCTTCATGACCTCCTCGATGCGCTTGGCCTTGCCGTTGAGGTCGAGCTCCTTCATCGTCTCGATGGAGCCGAGCGCACCGGCGCACGCGACCGGGTTGCCGCCGTAGGTGCCGCCCAGACCGCCGCCGTGGACGGAGTCCATGATCTCGGCGCGGCCGGTGACGGCGGCGAGCGGCAGACCGCCCGCGATGCCCTTGGCGGTGGTGATGAGGTCCGGGACGATGCCCTCGTCCTCGCAGGCGAACCACTGGCCGGTACGGCAGAAGCCGGCCTGGATCTCGTCCGCGACGAAGACGATGCCGTTGTCGTTGGCGAACTTCACGATCGCCGGCAGGAAGCCCTTGGCCGGCTCGATGAAGCCGCCCTCGCCGAGGACCGGCTCGATGACGATCGCGGCGACGTTCTCGGCGCCGATCTGCTTGGTGATGTTGTCGATCGCCTGGGCGGCGGCCTCCGGGCCGCAGTTCTCCGCGCCGGTGGGCCAGCGGTAGCCGTAGGCGACCGGCACGCGGTAGACCTCGGGCGCGAACGGGCCGAAGCCCTGCTTGTACGGCATGTTCTTCGCCGTCATGCCCATGGTGAGGTTGGTACGGCCGTGGTAGCCGTGGTCGAAGACGACGACGGCCTGGCGCTTGGTGTACGAGCGGGCGATCTTCACCGCGTTCTCGACGGCCTCGGCGCCCGAGTTGAACAGCGCGGACTTCTTGGCGTGGTCGCCCGGGGTCAGCTCGGCGAGGGCCTCGCAGACCTCGACGTAGCCCTCGTACGGCGTGACCATGAAACAGGTGTGGGTGAAGTCCTGCAGCTGCGCGGAGGCGCGGCGCACGACGGCCTCGGCGGAGGCGCCGACCGAGGTCACGGCGATGCCGGAGCCGAAGTCGATCAGACGGTTGCCGTCGACGTCCTCGATGATGCCGCCGCCGGCCCGCGCGGTGAAGACGGGCAGCGTGGAGCCGACGCCACCGGCGACCGTGTCGAGACGGCGGGCCTGAAGCTCCTGCGACTTCGGACCGGGGATGGCGGTGACGACGCGCCGCTCCTGCGGGACAGCGTTCATGCGGGGCTCCTGGGGGTGTTCTGGACGCACTTGCGGGTTTCCTCCGCAGGCTAGGCGCGGGGGAGGGGGTCGGGCATGCGCCGATCGGGAGTGGTGGCGGGTGTGTCGTTGTCCGGGATGGACATGGCGGCTCCGCTTCCGCGGCGCGGGAGGGGAACGGGGGCCGCCGGTTCCGCGGCGCGGGAGGGGCACGGCGGCCGCCGGTTCCGCGGCGCGGGCGCGTTCCGGACGAGTGGGGAGACCCTCGACCGTACGGGTGGTCGAATCCCCTCCCGGGGGCGCCGGGCCCACTAGATTGACGGTGGCACAGATGCGGCGACCTGGCTGGTCAGGGGGCAGGGGTTCATGGAGACCGACGGCACGTACGAGTCACGCGACATGGCCGGGGGGGCGGCGCCGCCTCCTGGGAAGGCGGTCCCACGGCCGGCAGCGCCGCCGATGGGGGTACCCGCCCCCCAGGCGCCCCCCGCTGATCACGTGCGCGCCGCCGCCCCCACGCACCCGGCCGTGCAGCCGGACCCTGCTCGAAAGGCGGGCCCGGGGCTCGGGCCGACGCCGCCGAGCGTCCCACCCATGCCGTCCCGGGCTCCTGGGCAGGCCGGGACTTCGGCGTCGCCGTCCGTCGTCGAGTGGCTGGACGCTCCGCGCCCGAAGGCGGGCCTCGGCATCTGGCGGTTTCGGTACGTTCCGCCGTCCCAGGAGGTCACGGGCCTTACACCAGTGAACTTTCTCGGGCTGCTGATCCCCCTGGTCGTCGCACTGTTCATCTGGCTGGCCTACCGGAACGACAACTTTCCCTATGCGGCCTTCGTGATGCGGAAGTTCACCCCGCCCGACTGGTGGATCGGCCTTGGAGCCACACCGAAGGACTGGCAGGGCGTCGCCGTGCACAAGATCTTCGATGCCGTCATCTTCTTCGGCCTCGCGTGGGTGGTCGGCGTCCTCGGCTCCTGGGGCAAGGTCATCCGCTACTACGTCGAACGGAGCCGTCCGCCGGTGCGTGCCGCGCTCGCGGGTGTGGGGGCTCTCATCGGCCTGGCACTGGTCCTGCCCGAGGCCCTTCACCTCGGCTGGTCGGCGGTGCCCGTCGTCGATCCGATGCTCTACCTGATCGCCCTGGTCACCGGCGGCTGGAGTATCGCTGCATCGCCAGTGGTCATCTACGCCGTGTACGCGCTGGGCGCGACGGCAGTCGTCTGGCCGTGTGCTCGGGTCGGCGACTGGGCGAGTCTCTTCCAGCAGCGGAGTTCCGGGGCCACCCCCAGCGTCTCCCCAGCCCCCACCGCCCCGGGAATCCCCCGCTCGCAATGGCCCGAGCTGCGGGCCGCGGGTGAGCACCGTGCCGCAGACGTGCTCGTCGGCGAACTGGCCGCCGGGCGGATGAACGACGTCGACTGTGCACGGGTGCGCCGCACCTGGAAGGACAGTGACCGGGATGCCGTACGCCGGGCCGCCTTCGTCGATGCCCTTCTCAGCCAGGGCGCCGCTGCCGGCGCACACCCGTCGGGTGACCGGGACCTGTCGAACCGTTCGGCCGCCCACGACCTTCTCCTGAGCCAGGTTCGTGTCGGCAGGTGGGTCGCTGCCGAGCGCGGCCCACGCACCTACCACGGTGCGGGTCTCGCGCTCGATCCCGAGCTTCTCGGCACCTCCCTCCTGGCGGTGGGCCCTTCCGGGGCGGGCAAGACCCGTTCCCTCATCGCTCCCGTGGTCGAGTCGCTCTCCCTCCAGGCCCTGACCGGTGCCTGCGCCGTCGTCGTCGTCGGAGCGGCCGGAGCCCAGCTCGGCCCCGACGAGGCGTACGACGTCGTGATCCGGCTCGGCGACCCGGCCTCCGGGTATGACCTGGACCTGTACGCCGGGGCCACGGATCCGGACGAGGCCGCCGCATGTCTGGCCGAAGGGCTGGTCGGCGACATGGACGGAGTGGAGACGCGGCGTGCCGCCACCGTGCTCGCCCAGCTCATCGGCCCGTACCAGGCCGCGTACGGCCGGTTCCCGACGGTGCCGGTCCTGCGAGAGCTGCTCGAGGCCCACCCCGAAACCTTGCGGGCGCTGCTCGATCTGCTGCCGGTCGACGGTGCGCAGGCGATGCGCCGCGAACTGGAATCCCGACTGCGTCAGGTCGGCAGCGCGACCGACATGGGCCCCGTGCTCGCCGACCGGCTCGCGGCCCTCGACCGGCCCGCCTTCGCCGAGTTCTTCGGCGGTGGCGGTGACGCCCGGTCCTTCTCGCTGCGGGCCGTCGCCCAGCATCCGATCCGGGTACGGGTCAGCCTGCCGGAAGGCGGCCACGAGGAGGCTGCACGCCTGCTCAACCGACTGTTGCTCGCCCAGTTCCAGCACGTCACCCGGGGCGGCGCGGGGCGAGGGAACTTCGCCTGCCTCGTACTCGACGACGCGGCGGGCGCGGTCACGGCGGGGACCGTACGGGGCCTCCAGCGGCTGCGCACGCAGAACGCGGGTGTCGTGCTCGCCCTCCGCACCCTCGCCGAGGTGCCCGAGGCGCTGCACGGGCCGCTCCTCGCGATCGTCGGCTGCCGGATGGCCTTCGCGGGGCTCCCCACCTGGGACGGCAAGGCCTTCGCCGAGGCGTGGGGCACCGAACGCGTGGAGATGACCGAGGTGGCCCATCACACCGTCTTCGCCGACCAGCCGATGACCCGGGCCATCCACGCCCTGCGCAAGCTGGTGACGGGCAAGGCCGTGACGACCGAGGCCGTGACCGTACGAGAGGTGGAGCGGCAGCGCTGGTCCGCCTCCGACCTCGCCCACGCCGTTCCGCCGGGCCATGCCGTCCTCTCGCTGAGCCACGTACGCGGCGAGCAGGTGCCGCCCATGCTGGTCGACCTGCGCGGCTGAGGGAGGGGCGGCCCGTACGGCTCGCCCGGCGTGCCCGGCTCGCACCGCGCCCCGCAGCCGCGAGGGCATCCCGCGCGGCGTGCCCGGCGCCCCACCCGCGCGGCCGGCCGTCTCACGCCTTGCGCGCCCGCGCGGGCTTCCGGTGGCCCTGGCACAATCGGGGGCGCCGCTCGGCTGAGCGGCGCCTCCCCGCTTCCGTGCACGCTCCCCCGTGCACGGTCCTCGCTCAAAGGTCCGACGGTCCCCAATGCCGCCCACCCTCGCCTCGCTCGTGCAGCACTCCGCCCTCAAGCTCATCGTCCGTGCCGGTGAGGACCGTCTCGACACCCCCGTCCGCTGGGCCCACGTCAGCGAGCTCGCCGACCCCGTCCCGTACATGGAGGGCGGTGAACTCCTCCTCACCACCGCGCTCACGCTCGACGCGGAGGACCTGGAGGCGATGCGCCGCTATGTGCGGCGGCTGCTCGGTGCCGGGGTGGTCGGGCTCGGGTTCGCCGTGGGCGTCAACTACGAGGAGATCCCGCCGGCCCTGCTCGACGCGGCCCGCGAGGAGCACCTGCCGCTGCTCGAAGTGCCGCGCCGGACGCCGTTCCTCGCCATCAGCAAGGCCGTGTCCGCGGCCATCTCCGCCGACCAGTACCGCGCCGTCACCGCCGGTTTCGAGGCCCAGCGCGAGCTGACCCGGGCCGCGCTCGCCGAAGGCCCCGAGGCCGTCGTCGCCCGGCTCGCCGCGCACGTCGACGGCTGGGCCGCGCTGTACGACGCCTCCGGCACCGTCGTCGCCGTCTCGCCCGAATGGGCGGCGCGCCGGGCCGCCCGGCTCACCCCCGACGTGGAGCGGCTGCGCGAGCGCCCCGCGCCCGCCAGCGCGGTCGTCGGCGGTACGGACGACCGCGTCGAGCTCCAGTCGCTCGGCACCGGGCGCCGGGTGCGCGGCGCCCTCGCCGTCGGTACGGGCGCTCCCCTCGGCACGGCCGAGCGGTACGCCGTGCACTCGGCGATCGCCCTGCTCACCCTCACGACGGAACGTTCCCGCTCGCTCCAGGCGGCGGAGCAGCGGCTCGGCGCGGCGGTCCTCCGCCTGATGCTCGCGGGCCAGCCGGAGCCCGCCCGGGCGGTGGCCGGGGACCTGTACGGAGGGCTGCTCGACGCCCCGTACCGGCTGCTCGTCGCCGAACCCGCCGGGGGAGAACCGGCAGCGGAGCCGCCGCTGCCGGTGCTCGCCGAGGCCCTGGAGGCCGCCGCCGCCCGCGCGGGCGAGGCGGTGCTCACCGTCGTCGAGAGCGCGCAGCGGCTCGTCGTCCTCGCCGGGGACGGGGGCGCGGTCGTCGCCGCCTGCGAGGGGTACGCGGAGCGGGAGGCGGAGGAGGCCGGTGTCGTCGTCGGCCTCTCGGCCCCGGCGGGCCCGAGCGCCGCGGCAGCCGCGTACAAGCAGGCCGAGCAGGCCCTCTCGGTCGCCCGGCGGCGGGGCAGGGCGCTCGTCGAGCACGAGGACCTGGCGGCGGGCTCGGTCCTGCCGCTGCTGGCCGACGACGCCGTCCGGGCCTTCGCCGACGGGATGCTCCGCGCGCTGCGGGAGCACGACGCGACCGGCCGCGGCGATCTGGTGGCCTCGCTGCGGGCCTGGCTCTCCCGGCACGGCCAGTGGGACGCGGCGGCGGCGGACCTGGGCGTCCACCGGCACACGCTGCGGTACCGGATGCGCCGGGTGGAGGAGATCCTCGGCCGTTCCCTGGACGATCCGGACGTCCGGATGGAGCTGTGGCTGGCCCTGAAGGCGACCGGCGAGGACGCGGAGTAGCCGGACGTCCTGGCCGATGCCCTGGCGGGACGTCCTGGCCGGATGTCCTGGCCGGATGTCCTGGCGGGGTCTCCTGGCCAGCCGTCCCGGCGGGACCTCCTAGCCAGCCGTCCTGGCCGGACGTCCTAGTCGGAGCCGCCGCCGTCGCCGTCGCCGAGGACTCCGCCGGACCGCCGCGCGCTCCGGCGCTGTCCGTCGCGGACCACCTCGCCGCCCAGCAGGGTCACGGCGGCCACCGCGCGCACCCAGCGGGGCCCGCCGCGCGCCGCCCACACCACGCAGCCGCAGCCGGCGACGGCGAGGACCAGGACTCCGATCAGTACGTAAAGGATCATGCTTTCCCCCTGGGGTCGTGCGGCGGTCCCGGTCATCCTCCCACCCCTCCGCAAGACCCCCGGGCGTCTCCGAGCCGTCCGAATTCCGCTGACCCTGCCCGGATTCGGGCAGTTTTCTTGGCTGTCGGGGCTTTCACTTCATACTCTCCTGCTCATGACAAGCCCTGCCGTCGACCCGGCCCCCGAGACCCGCCCGGCCGCCCCCGAGACCCGTACCGCCGCGCCCGCCGCCCCCGGCCGCCGGATCACTGGCGCCGTCTGGGCCGCGCTCGGCATCGTGTACGTCGTCTGGGGGTCCACGTACCTCGGGATCCGGATCGTCGTCGAGACCCTCCCGCCGTTCCTCTCCGGCGGCGCCCGCTTCATCACCGCCGGCCTGCTCCTCGCCGCGATCGTCGCCTGGCGCCAGGGCCCCGCCGCCCTCAAGGTCACCCGTCGCGAACTCGGCTCCGCGGTCCTCGTCGGCCTGCTCCTCATCCTCGGCGGCAACGGCCTCGTCGTCCTCGCCGAGACCTCCATACCCTCCGGCCTCGCCGCGCTCCTCGTCGCCGCCGTCCCCGTCTGGGTCGTCCTGCTCCGCACGGCCCTCGGCGACCGCCCGGGCCTCGGCGCCTTCGGCGGCGTCCTGCTCGGCTTCGCGGGCCTCGGCGTCCTCACCGTCCCGGGCCTGAGCGGCGAGGTGAAGATCGGCGGCGTGCTGCTCGTCCTCGTCGCGGCCCTGCTGTGGTCCGTCGGCTCCGTCTCCTCCGCCCGGCTGCCGATGCCCGCCAACCCCTTCACGGCGAGCGCGTACGAGATGCTGGCCGGCGGCCTCGCCGCGCTCGCCCTCGGTCTCGTACGCGGCGAACACCACGGCCTCGACCTGGGCGCCGTCTCCGGCCGCTCCTGGGCCGCCCTCGCGTACCTGATCGTCTTCGGCTCGCTCGTCGCCTTCACCGCGTACGCCTGGCTCCTCCAGTCCGCCCCGGTCTCCCTCGCCGCCACCTACGCGTACGTCAACCCGGTCGTCGCCGTCCTCCTCGGCGCCCTCGTCCTGAACGAGGCCCTGACCTGGCCGATCCTCCTCGGCGGCGCGATCGTCGTCGGCGGCGTCTGTCTGATCGTCTCGACCGAGCGACGCGGATGATCATCGGCCCCCTACCGTGACCGGCCCCCTACCGTGACCGGCCCCCTGCCGTGACCAGCCCGCCGCCGTGACCGGCCCGCTGCCGAGTACGGCCACGCCGCCCGGGCCGTCGGGGACGGGGCACGTCGTCGCGATCGACCTGAAGGGCGGCCGTGAGCCGTGGCGGCAACGAGGCGAAGCCCACCGCCTTCGACCTGGCGAGCGGGGACGAGGCGTGGCGGGCCGGCTCGGGGGCCTGTTCGTCACCGCCCCCCGGGCGACGGGAAGCGGCAGCCCTTCTCGGCGTTCAGGGGCCGGTGACGCTCCATGACCCGCTGTCCGCTTCGGCCGAAGCGGACAGAGCCGCCACCCCCACTACTCCATACCGGACAAGCCCGCGCCCGCCGTCCCGGCCCTACGGTGTCACCAGAGCAACCGCTCGCACCCCGAAACGGAAAGGGCCGGGACGCAATGACGACCACCCACGCCTTCTGGCTCGCCGGCCGTGAGGCCACCGGCGACGCCACCTTCGACGTCACGAACTCGTACGACGGACGTCTGGTCGGCAAGGTCAGCGTGCCCACCGAGGCCCAGGTCGAGGAGGCCGTCGCCGCCGCGCACGCCGTCGTCGACGAGTTCGCCGCGACCCCGGCGCACGTCCGCGCCGCCGCCCTCGACCACGTGTCGAAGCGGCTCGCCGAGCGCACCGAGGAGATCGCCCAGCTGATCTCCGCCGAGAACGGCAAGCCCATCAAGTGGGCCCGCGGCGAGGTCGGCCGTGCCGTCTCCGTCTTCCGTTTCGCCGCCGAGGAGGCCCGCCGCTGGAACGCCGGCGAGGCCCAGCGCCTGGACACCGAGGCCGGCGGCGCGGGCCGCCTCGCCCTCACCCGCCGCATCCCCAAGGGCGTCGTCCTCGGCATCGCGCCGTTCAACTTCCCGCTGAACCTCAGCGCCCACAAGGTCGCCCCGGCCATCGCCGTCGGCGCCCCGATCATCCTCAAGCCGGCCCCGGCGACCCCGATCTCCTCCCTGATCCTGGGCGAGATCCTGGCCGAGACCGACCTGCCGGCCGGCTCCTGGTCGATCCTGACCGTGCCGAACGACCGCATGCCCGCCCTCGTCCAGGACGAGCGCCTCCCGGTCATCTCCTTCACGGGCTCCGACAAGGTCGGCTACGCCATCCAGCAGTCGGTGCCGCACAAGCACTGCACCCTGGAGCTCGGCGGCAACGCCGCGGCCGTCGTCCTGCCCGACTGGTCCTCCGAGGCCGACCTGGACTGGGCCGCGACCCGCATCGCGACCTTCTCCAACTACCAGGGCGGCCAGTCCTGCATCTCCGTGCAGCGCGTGATCGCCGACGCCTCGGTCTACGACCGCCTGGTGCCGAAGATCGTCGCCGCCGTCGAGGCGCAGATCACCGGTGACCCGGCGGACGACGCCACCGACGTCGGCCCGCTCGTCGACGAGGCCGCCGCCAAGCGCGTCGAGTCCTGGGTCGACGAGGCCGTCGCGGCCGGCGCCAAGCTCCTCGCCGGCGGCAAGCGCGAGGGCGCGACCTACGCCCCGACCGTCCTCGCCGACCTCCCGGCGGACGTCACCCTGGCCCGCGCCGAGGTCTTCGGCCCGGTCCTGACGATCGCCAAGGTCGACGGCGAGGCCGAGGCCTTCGCCGCGGTCAACGACTCGGACTTCGGCCTCCAGGCCGGCGTCTTCACCCACGACCTGCAGACCGCCTTCCGCGCCCACCGCGCGCTGGAGGTCGGCGGCGTGATCGTCGGCGACGTCCCCTCGTACCGCGCCGACCAGATGCCGTACGGCGGTGCCAAGCGCTCCGGCGTCGGCCGCGAGGGCGTCAAGTTCGCGATGGACGACTACACCTACGAGCGCGTCCTCGTCCTGACGGGCCTCGCCCTCTAAGGCGTACGCCTCACGAGACCGGCGGTCCGAGCCCACTGTGCGGGGGCTCGGGCCGCCTTTCGTCATGAGAGGGGCGCGTCCACGAGCCGGATGACCTCCGCCGGCCCCGCCCGGAACGCCTTGTTCGTGACGCCGGCCGCGACCATGTGCGGGGCGACGTCGTGCGCGGCGAGGGCCTCGGCGGAGGCCCAGCGCTCGATCAGGGCGAAGCGGTCGGGGTCGTCGGCCACCCGGTGGAGGTCGTACTGCAGGCAGCCCTCCTCCGCCCGCACCAGGGGTGCGAGCGCCTCGAAGGCGGCGATCTGTTCCGCGCCACGACCGGGCTGCGTGGCGACGAGGACGATGAGCTTGATCGGCTGAGACATGGCGCGGACCCTACGCGCGGCCCCCGCCGGACGGTCCGGGCGTCTCACCAGGAGGACAAACCCGGAGGGACCCCCTCCTCTTTCCGGACCCACCGAAATCGGGTACGACGGACAGGAAGCCCCAGGAGGTGGAGATGTCCGCACCCGTCCAGCGGCCCAAAGTCACCGAGCGCGAGGCCCGGCAGGTCGCCGAGGCCGCGCGCGAGCGGGACTGGCACAAACCCAGCTTCGCCAAGGAACTGTTCCTCGGCCGCTTCCGGCTCGACCTCGTCCATCCGCACCCGCTCCCCGCCGCCGAGGACGTACGCCGCGGCGAGGCCTTCCTGGCCGTCCTGCGCGAGTTCTGCGAGACCCGGATCGACGGCGCGCGCATCGAACGCGAGGCCCGCATCCCCGACGAGACGATCACCGGACTCAAGGAGATCGGCGCCCTCGGGATGAAGATCGACCCGAAGTACGGCGGGCTCGGCCTCACCCAGCTGTACTACAACCGGGCCCTCGCCCTCGTCGGCTCCGCCAGCCCCGCCGTCGGCGCCCTGCTCTCCGCGCATCAGTCGATCGGCGTACCGCAGCCGCTGAAACTCTTCGGCACCCAGGAGCAGAAGGACGCCTTCCTGCCCCGGCTCGCCCGCACCGACCTCTCGGCCTTCCTCCTCACCGAGCCGGACGTCGGCTCCGACCCGGCGCGCCTGGCCACCACCGCCGTACCCGAGGGGGACGCGTACGTCCTCGACGGCGTGAAGCTCTGGACCACCAACGGGGTCGTCGCCGACCTGCTCGTCGTCATGGCCCGCGTCCCCGCCTCCGAGGGCCACAAGGGCGGCATCACCGCCTTCGTCGTCGAGGCCGACGCGCCCGGCATCACCGTCGAGCACCGCAACGCCTTCATGGGCCTGCGCGGCCTGGAGAACGGCGTCACCCGCTTCCACCGCGTACGGGTCCCGGCGGTGAACCGCATCGGCCCCGAGGGCGCCGGCCTCAAGATCGCCCTCACGACCCTCAACACCGGCCGGCTCTCCCTCCCCGCCGCCTGCGCGGGCGCCGCCAAGTGGTGCCTGAAGATCGCCCGCGAATGGTCGGGGGAGCGCGAGCAGTGGGGCAGGCCGATCGCCCGCCACGAAGCCGTCTCGACCAAGATCTCCTTCATCGCGGCCACCGCCTTCGCCCTGGAGGCCGTCGTCGACCTCGCCTCCCAGATGGCCGACGAGAACCGCAACGACATCCGCATCGAGGCCGCCCTCGCCAAGCTGTACGGCTCCGAGAAGGCCTGGCTCATCGCCGACGAACTCGTCCAGATCCGCGGCGGCCGCGGCTACGAGACCGCCGACTCGCTCGCCGCCCGCGGCGAACGGGCCGTCCCCGCCGAGCAGGTGCTCCGCGACCTCCGCATCAACCGCATCTTCGAGGGCTCCACCGAGATCATGCACCTGCTGATCGCCCGCGAGGCCGTCGACGCGCACCTCTCCGTCGCCGGGGACCTCATCGACCCCGAGAAGTCCCTGGGGGACAAGGCGAAGGCGGGCGCCCGGGCGGGCGGCTTCTACGCCCGCTGGCTGCCGGGACTGGTCGCCGGGCCGGGGCAACTGCCGCGCGCGTACGGCGAGTTCGGCGCCCTCGCGACCCACCTCCGCTACGTCGAGCGGACGTCCCGCAAGCTCGCCCGCTCGACCTTCTACGCGATGTCGCGCTGGCAGGGCCGCATGGAGCTCAAGCAGGCCTTCCTGGGCCGGATCGTCGACATCGGCGCGGAGCTCTTCGCGATGAGCGCGGCGTGCGTACGGGCCGAACTCCTCCGGACCACGACGGACCACGGTCGTGAGGCCGTGGAGCTCGCGGACGCCTTCTGCCGCCAGGCCCGCCTGCGCGTCGAGGAACTCTTCGGCCGCCTCTGGTCCAACACGGACGACCTGGACCGCCGGGTCGTGGAGGGGGTCCTGGCGGGCCGCTACTCCTGGCTGGAGGCGGGCATCGTGGATCCGAGCGGGGAGGGCCCCTGGATCGCGGACGCGACGCCGGGCCCGTCCCAACAACAGAACGCCCACCGCCGCCTCCCCTGACCCCCTGCGCCCGCCACCCGCCCCCGCTGCGGGCGGCGCCCGCCGGGGCGATGCCCCCGCCGCCCCGTTGTGGGCCTGCGCCCCGCCCGTTGTGGGCAATCGTCCCGCAGGGCGGGACGGGTGGGCACAACGGACCCGCGCCCTGCCGGCGCCAGAGGCTTCCGCGCCCGAACCCGCACCGGGAGCGCGCCGCGGCGGTGGTGCGGGTCCAGGCGCGAAACGCCTGGGCCCGGCTGGGGGCGCCGTCCCGTGTGCCCACCCGTCCCGCCCAGCGGGACGATTGCCCACACGGGCGCGGGCGAAGGCCCAGCCGGCCGCGGGCCCACACGGCGGCGGGGCACCGCCCAGCACGGGCGCTGGCCCACAGGAGGCGGGGCGCGGGCCCGCACTGGGGCGCAGGCCCGCACCAGGGCGCGGCCCCCCGCGGTGCCGTCCACGTGGCGGACCGGACCCCCGGCGCGCCGCAGGCCGCGGCAGGATGACCCCCGTGACCGTCATCGACATCCCCGGCTCCAAGTCCGTCACCGCCCGCGCGCTCTTCCTCGCCGCCGCCGCGGAGGGCACGACGACCCTCCTGCGCCCGCTCGTCTCCGACGACACGGAGGGTTTCGCCGAAGGCCTCGCCGCTCTCGGGTATGCCGTCCGCCGCGAGCCCGGTGCCTGGCACATCGAGGGCCGTCCGGCCGGTCCGGGGACGGACGAGGCCGACGTGTACTGCCGTGACGGCGCCACGACCGCCCGCTTCCTGCCGACCCTCGTCGCCGCCGGCCACGGCACGTACCGCTTCGACGCCTCCGCGCAGATGCGGCGACGACCCCTCGCCCCCCTGACGACCGCGTTGCGCACCCTGGGTGTCGATCTGCGGCACGGCGAGAAGGAGGGCCATCACCCGCTCTCCGTCCACGCCGCCGGGGTCAAGGGCGGGGCGCTCACGCTCGACGCCGGGCAGTCCTCCCAGTACCTGACCGCGCTGCTCATGCTGGGCCCGCTCACCGCCGAGGGCCTCGACATCACCGTCACGGACCTGGTCTCGGAGCCGTACGTCGAGATCACGCTCGCGATGATGCGGGCCTTCGGGGCCGAGGTCACCCGGGAGGGGCGTACGTACCGCGTCGCCCCCACCGGCTACCGGGCACGGACGTACGGCATCGAGCCCGACGCCTCCACCGCCAGCTACTTCTTCGCCGCCGCGGCCCTCCGGCCGGGCCGCTCCGTCACCGTCCCCGGCCTCGGGACCGGAGCCCTCCAGGGCGACCTGGCCTTCGTCGACGTGCTGCGCCGCATGGGCGCCGACGTCGAGATCACCGACAGCGCCACCACCGTCCGCTCCACCGGGAGCCTGCGCGGACTCACCGTCAACATGCGGGACATCTCGGACACCATGCCGACCCTCGCCGCGATCGCGCCGTTCGCCGACGGCCCGGTCCGCATCGAGGACGTCGCCAACACCCGGGTCAAGGAGTGCGACCGGCTCGACGCCTGCGCGGAGAATCTGCGCCGTCTCGGGATCACCGTGCACACCGGTCCCGACTGGATCGAGATCCACCCCGGCACGCCCACCGGACCCGTCGAGATCGCCACCCACGGCGACCACCGGATCGTCATGTCCTTCGCGGTCACGGCCCTCCGCACCCCGGGGATCACCTTCGACGACCCCGGCTGCGTGAAGAAGACGTTCCCCGACTTCCACCGGGTGTTCGACACGTTCGTCCGCACCCCGTGAAGACCGCACGGTCTTTGCGGCAAGAATGGGGGGCATGAGCGACCGCCCCTCTCCTCTCGCCGACCCGCACATCGCCTTCGACGTGTCCGAAGGACGCCGGGACATCGTCGTCCTCGGCTCGACCGGGTCCATCGGCACCCAGGCCATCGACCTGGTGCTGCGCAACCCCGACCGCTTCCGGGTCACCGCCCTCGCCGCCTCCGGCGGCCGGATCGGGCTGCTCGCCGAGCAGGCGCACCGCCTGAAGGTCCGGACGGTCGCGGTCGCCCGCGAGGACGCGGTCGAGGAGCTGCGTACGGCCCTGAAGGCGCTGTACGGTTCCGAGCCCCTGCCCGAGCTCCTGGCGGGCCCGGACGCGGCCACCCAGGTCGCCGCCTCCCCGTGCCACACCGTCCTCAACGGCATCACCGGCTCCATCGGCCTCGCGCCCACCCTCGCCGCCCTCGAAGCGGGCCGCACCCTCGCCCTCGCCAACAAGGAGTCGCTGATCGTCGGCGGCCCCCTGGTGAAGGCGCTCGCCAAGCCGGGCCAGATCATCCCGGTCGACTCCGAGCACGCGGCCCTCTTCCAGGCGCTGGCCGCCGGCACCCGCGCCGACGTCCGCAAGCTGGTCGTCACGGCCTCCGGCGGCCCCTTCCGCGGCCGTACGCGCGAGCAGCTGGCCCATGTCACCCGCGAGGACGCGCTGGCCCACCCGACCTGGGCGATGGGCCCGGTCATCACGATCAACAGCGCGACCCTGGTCAACAAGGGCCTGGAGGTCATCGAGGCCCACCTGCTCTACGACATCCCGTTCGACCGCATCGAGGTCGTCGTCCACCCGCAGTCGTACGTCCACTCGATGGTCGAGTTCACGGACGGCTCCACGCTCGCCCAGGCCACCCCGCCGGACATGCGCGGCCCGATCGCCATCGGCATCGGCTGGCCCGAGCGGGTCCCGGACGCGGCCCCCGCCTTCGACTGGACCAAGGCCTCCACCTGGGAGTTCTTCCCGCTCGACACCGAGGCCTTCCCGTCCGTCGGCCTGGCCCGGCACGTGGGCGAGCTCGGCGGCACCGCCCCCGCCGTCTTCAACGCCGCGAACGAGGAGTGCGTCGAGGCGTTTCTCGCCGGACGCCTGCCGTTCAACGGAATCATGGATACGGTCACTGCGGTCGTCACCGAGCACGGGAAGCCCGCCGAGGGAACTTCGCTCACGGTGTCGGACGTCCTCGAAGCGGAGACCTGGGCGCGCGCCCGGGCCCGAGAGCTCGCAGCGAAGGCAACAGCGGAGGCCCGCGCATGACCGAAACGCTCCTGTACGCCCTGGGCATCGTGCTGTTCGCCCTCGGCCTCCTCGTCTCCATCGCGTGGCACGAGCTCGGCCACCTCTCCACGGCCAAGCTCTTCGGCATCCGCGTGCCGCAGTACATGGTCGGCTTCGGCCCCACCATCTGGTCGAGGAAGCGCGGCGACACCGAGTACGGCATCAAGGCCATCCCCGCCGGCGGCTACATCCGCATGATCGGCATGTTCCCGCCGGGCCAGGACGGCAGGATCGAGGCCCG
This sequence comes from Streptomyces vietnamensis, assembly GCF_000830005.1. Classification (NCBI taxonomy): domain Bacteria; kingdom Bacillati; phylum Actinomycetota; class Actinomycetes; order Kitasatosporales; family Streptomycetaceae; genus Streptomyces; species Streptomyces vietnamensis. The sequence continues at coordinate 6,093,466 of NZ_CP010407.1, forward strand.
CTCCACCTCGCCCTGGCGCTCCATGATCGAGGACGCCCGCGAGGCCTCGTACGAGGAGCTGGAGCCCGGCGACGAGACGCGGCTGTTCTACACGCGCAAGCCGTGGAAGCGCGTGATCGTGATGTTCGCCGGACCGTTCATGAACCTGGTCCTGGCGGCGGCGCTGTTCTTCGGCTCGATGATGACGCTGGGGATGCAGAAGGCGACGACCGAGGTCGCCGGCGTCCAGAAGTGCGTCCTCAAGCTGAGCGACAAGCGCCAGGAGTGCCGGCCGGGCGACCCCGTCTCCCCGGCGTTCAAGGCGGGCCTCAAGGACGGCGACAAGATCGTCGCCCTCGACGGCCGGCCGGTCTCCGACTGGGACACCCTCTCCGACCGCATCCGCACCACCCTCGGCCCGGCCACCCTCACCGTCGAGCGCGACGGACAGCGGGTCGACCTCCACCCGAACCTCGTCACCAACATGGTCGAGAAGAAGGACGCCGACGGGAACGTCGTCCGGCCGGTCCAGTACGTGCCCGCCGGCTACCTCGGCTTCCAGCCGAAGGCGGAGGTCAGGGCGCTCACGTTCGGCGAGACCACCGAGGAGATGACCACCCTCCTGGAGAACGGCGTCCATTCGGTGATCGCCCTGCCCGGCAAGATCCCCGGTCTCTGGGACGCCACCTTCGGCGACGGCAAGCGCGCCGAGGACTCGCCCGTCGGAGTGCTGGGCGCCGCCCGGATCACCGGCGAACTCATGACCGTCGACGCCCCGCCCGAGCGGATCCTCGTCATGTTCATGAACCTGCTGGTGTACTTCAACGTCTCGCTGTTCCTGTTCAACATGCTCCCGCTGCTGCCGCTCGACGGCGGTCACATCGCGGGCGCCCTGTGGGAGTCCGTCCGCCGTCACGCGGCCCGGATCTTCAAGCGCCCCGACCCCGGCCCGTTCGACGTGGCCAAGCTGATGCCCGCCGCCTACGTGGTGGCCGGTGTCTTCGTCTGCTTCACGCTGCTCGTCCTCGCCGCCGACATCGTCAACCCGGTGAAACTGACGTAGCTCCCAGGGGGGCCGGACCCGGTGGTGTCCGGCCCCCACCCCCGGGGCGGTAACCTCGGAACCCTGAGCCCGCCGACGCACAACCTTGAGGTTGCACTTCAGATGACCGCGATTTCTCTCGGTATCCCGACCGTTCCGACCCGGCTCGCCGAGCGGCGCAAGAGCCGCCAGATCCAGGTCGGCAGCGTGGCCGTCGGCGGTGACGCGCCCGTCTCCGTCCAGTCGATGACGACGACCCGCACCTCCGACATCGGCGCCACGCTCCAGCAGATCGCCGAGCTGACCGCCTCCGGCTGCCAGATCGTGCGCGTGGCCTGCCCGACCCAGGACGACGCCGACGCGCTCGCGACGATCGCCCGGAAGTCCTCCATCCCGGTCATCGCCGACATCCACTTCCAGCCGAAGTACGTCTTCGCCGCGATCGACGCCGGCTGCGCGGCCGTCCGCGTCAACCCGGGCAACATCAAGCAGTTCGACGACAAGGTCAAGGAGATCGCCAAGGCGGCCTCCGACGCCGGCACCCCGATCCGGATCGGCGTCAACGCCGGCTCGCTCGACGCCCGCCTCCTGAAGAAGTACGGCAGGGCCACCCCCGAGGCGCTCGTCGAGTCCGCCCTCTGGGAGGCCTCCCTCTTCGAGGAGCACGGCTTCCGCGACATCAAGATCTCGGTCAAGCACAACGACCCGGTCGTCATGGTCGAGGCCTACCGCCAGCTCGCCGCCCAGTGCGACTACCCGCTGCACCTCGGCGTCACCGAGGCCGGTCCGGCCTTCCAGGGCACCATCAAGTCGGCCGTCGCCTTCGGCGCCCTGCTCTCCCAGGGCATCGGCGACACCATCCGCGTCTCGCTCTCCGCGCCGCCGGCCGAGGAGATCAAGGTCGGCATGCAGATCCTGGAGTCGCTGAACCTGCGCCAGCGCCGCCTGGAGATCGTCTCCTGCCCGTCCTGCGGCCGCGCCCAGGTCGACGTCTACAAGCTCGCCGAGGAGGTCACCGCCGGCCTCGACGGCATGACCGTCCCGCTGCGCGTCGCCGTCATGGGCTGCGTCGTCAACGGCCCCGGAGAGGCCCGCGAGGCCGACCTCGGCGTCGCCTCCGGCAACGGCAAGGGCCAGATCTTCGTCAAGGGCGAGGTCATCAAGACCGTCCCCGAGTCGAAGATCGTCGAGACCCTCATCGAGGAGGCGCTCAAGATCGCCGAGCAGATGGAGAAGGACGGCGTCGCCAGCGGCGAGCCGACGGTCGCCATCGGCGCCTGACGCCCTCCGAAACCCCTCACGAAGCCCCTCCACCCCACCCGGTGGTAGGGGCTTCGTACGCAGGACGGGCCCCGCCGAGGGGCACGGGGGTACAGTGCGGAGACCAGCAGATCCGTACCGTGAGGCCCCCCTCGTGCTGACAGAGACCACCACTCGGGTCCTCGAACCCGCCGACCTCGGCGCCGCACTCGCCGTCCTGGAGAGCGCCCCCGTCGAGAACGCCTTCGTGACCGCCCGCGTCCAGGTCGCAGGGCTCGACCCCTGGCGCCTCGGCGGCGAGATGTGGGGCTGGTACACCGAGGGCAGACTGCGCTCCCTCTGCTACTCCGGCGCCAACCTCGTCCCCATCTGCGCCACCCCCGAAGCCGTCCGCGCCTTCGCCGACCGGGCCCGCAGGATCGGCCGCCGCTGCTCCTCGATCGTCGGCCCCGCCGAGGCCACCGGCGAGCTGTGGCGGCTCCTGGAGCCCAGCTGGGGCCCCGCCAGGGACGTCCGCGCCCACCAGCCGCTGATGGTCGCCGAGGAGCCCTCCGCCACCGTCACGCCCGATCCGCTGGTGCGCCGCGTCCGCAAGGACGAGATGGAGGTGATCATGCCCGCCTGCGTGGCCATGTTCACCGAGGAGGTCGGCATCTCCCCGCTCGCCAACGACGGCGGACTGCTCTACCAGGCCCGCGTCGCCGAGCTCGTCGGCGCCGGCCGCTCCTTCGCCCGCATCGAGGACGGCAAGGTCGTCTTCAAGGCCGAGATCGGCGCCGCCACCCGCCAGGCCTGCCAGATCCAGGGCGTCTGGGTGGCCCCCGAGCACCGCGGCAAGGGCCTCTCCGAGACGGGCATGGCCGCCGTCCTCCGGTACGCCCTGGCCGACGTCGCCCCCGTCGTCAGCCTGTACGTCAACGACTTCAACACCCCGGCGAGGGCCGCGTACCGCCGCGTCGGCTTCCGCGAGACCGGCGCCTTCATGAGCGTGCTGTTCTGAACGTGCTGTTCGAGGGGGGCGGCCGCTTGTAGGGTGCGCCGCATGGATGACGCAGAGGTCGAGATCGGTCCGGTCAATCTCGCGGCCCGGGTGGACGAGGCCCTCGCCGTGCAGGCGGTCGCCTTCGGCCTGGACGCGGGCGAGGTCGCCGTACGCCGCCACATCGTGCTGCGCCACCTCCTCAGCCCCGGCGCCCGCGCCTACGGGGCCACCACGCCCGACGGGCGCCTCGTCGGCTTCGTGTACGGGATGCCCAACGACCGCACCCACTGGTGGTCCACCGTCGTCGAGACGTACCTGCGGGCCACCGGCACCGCCGACTGGCTCGACGACTCCTTCGTCATCACCGAACTCCACGTCCACCCCGACTTCCAGGGCCGGGGCGTGGGCCGCGCGCTGATCACCACCATCACCGACACGGCCGACGAGAAGCGCTCCATCCTCTCCGCGATCGACACCGACTCCCCGGCCCGCGGCCTCTACCGCTCCCTCGGCTACGTCGACCTCGCCCGCCAGGTCCACTTCCCGAGCGCCCCCCGCCCGTACGCGGTGATGGGCGCCCCGCTGCCGCTCAAGCGCCGGAACTGATTTCTCCTGCCAGGGGCGGCCCGGCTAACCTCGGGGCCATCACCGTCAGTCCCGGCAGGAGTACGAGAACCATGGCCAACGCACCGGTCCAGCGCATGTCCCAGTTGATGGCGAAGACGCTGCGCGACGACCCGGCGGACGCCGAGGTCCTCAGCCACAAGCTCCTCGTCCGCGCCGGCTACGTCCGCCGCACCGCCGCCGGCATCTGGAGCTGGCTGCCCCTCGGCAAGAAGGTCCTCTCCAACATCGAGCGGATCGTCCGCGAGGAGATGGACGCCATCGGCGCGCAGGAGGTCACCCTGCCCGCGCTGCTGCCCCGTGAGCCGTACGAGGCGACCGGCCGCTGGGACGAGTACGGCGCCGAGCTCTTCCGCCTCCAGGACCGCAAGGGCGGCGACTACCTCCTCGGCCCGACGCACGAGGAGATCTTCACGCTCCTGGTCAAGGACCAGTGCTCGTCCTACAAGGACCTGCCGGTGATCCTCTACCAGATCCAGAACAAGTTCCGCGACGAGGCCCGCCCCCGCGCCGGCATCCTGCGCGGCCGCGAGTTCCTCATGAAGGACTCGTACTCCTTCGACACGGAGGACGAGGGCCTCGCCCAGTCCTACGCCCTGCACCGCACGGCCTACCAGCGCGTCTTCGAGCGCCTCGGCCTCGACTACCGCATCGTCGCCGCCACCGCCGGCGCGATGGGCGGCTCGAAGTCCGAGGAGTTCCTCGCCCCGGCCGAGGCCGGCGAGGACACCTTCGCCGACTGCCCGAACTGCGACTTCGCGGCGAACACCGAGGCGGTGTACCAGGCGGTGAAGCCGGTCGACGGCTCGGCCGTCCCGGCCGCCGAGGAGATCCCCACCCCCGACACCCCGACGATCGAGACCCTCGCGGCCTCCCTCGGCGTGCCGGCCTCCGCGACCCTCAAGAACCTCCTGGTGAAGGTCGACGGCGAGATCGTCGCCGTCGGCGTCCCCGGCGACCGCGAGGTCGACATGGACAAGGTCGAGGAGCACTTCGGCCCGACGGCCACGGTCGAGCTGGTGACGGAGGAGGACTTCGCGGTCCGCCCCGACCTGGTCCGCGGCTACGTCGGCCCGCAGGGCCTGGAGAAGGTCAAGTACATCGCCGACCCGCGCGTGGCCCCCGGCACCGCCTGGATCACCGGCGCCAACAAGGACGGCATGCACGCGAAGAACGTCGTCGCGGGCCGTGACTTCGAGGTCGAGGAGTACGTCGACGTCGTCGTCGTCCAGGAGGGCGACCCGTGCCCCAAGTGCGGCACCGGCCTCAAGCTGGACCGCGCGATCGAGATCGGCCACATCTTCCAGCTCGGCCGCAAGTACGCGGACGCGCTCAAGCTCGACGTCCTCGGCCAGAACGGCAAGCCGGTCCGCGTGACCATGGGCTCGTACGGCATCGGCGTCTCGCGCGCGGTCGCGGCGCTGGCCGAGCAGACGGCCGACGAGAAGGGCCTGTGCTGGCCGGCGGAGGTCGCCCCGGCGGACGTCCACGTCGTCGCCGCCGGCAAGGCCCTCCAGACGGAACTGGCCCTCGAGGTCTCGGAGAAGCTCTCCGCGGCCGGCCTCCGCGTCTTGGTCGACGACCGCGCGGGCGTCTCCCCGGGCGTCAAGTTCACCGACGCGGAGCTCATGGGCGTCCCGAAGATCCTCGTCGCGGGCCGCCGCTCGGGCGAGGGCGTGGTGGAACTGAAGGACCGCCGCACGGGTGAGCGCGAGGAACTGACGGTCGACGAGGCCCTGACCCGCCTGACGGCCTAACCCCACCGGGCCAACCCCCACCCGCCCCGCCCCACGCGGGCGCACCCCCCTGGGCGGCGCGCCCGCCCGGGCGGTGCGCACCGCCGTGTGGGCAATCGTCCCGCAGGGCGGGACGGGTGGGCACACGGGACGGCGCCCCCAGCCGGGCCTAGGCTCCCGCGCCCTGACCCGCACCACCAGCGACGGTGCACGGGGTGCGGGTTCGGACGCGGGAGCCTCTGGCGCCGGCAAGGGCGCCGTCCGTTGTGCCCACCCGTTCCGCCCCGGCGGAACGATTGCCCACAACGGCGGGGCGACGGGGGTCACAACCCGGCCCCACGAGGGCGTGGCCCGCAACGGTCTGGGAGGGCGCGGGCCACAACCCGGTGCGGCGCGGCCCGCAAGACGGTCCGGCAAGCGCAGGTCCGGTAGGGGTCAGGTTTCGTTTTCGTGGGGGGTCGGTTCGACCGACGGGCCCGTCAGGTCCTCGATCGCCTCCTCCGCCGCCGCCCGGCCCTTCAGGTACGCCTCGCTCAGCGGCAGTGGCAGCGGCATTTGCGCCCCCGCCCCGGAAGCCGCCCCGGAATCCGCCCCAGACTCCGCCGCAGCCGCCGCCGGCGTCGCCCGCTCCAGGAACCGCAGCAGTTCCACCGGAATCGGCAGGACCAGCGTCGAGTTCTTCTCGGCGGACACCGCCATCACCGTCTGCAGCAGCCGGAGCTGAAGGGCGGCCGGCTCCGTCGACATCACGCCCGCCGCCTCCGCCAGCTTCTTCGAGGCCTGGAGCTCCGCGTCCGCGTTGATCACCCGCGCCCGCCGCTCCCGGTCCGCCTCCGCCTGCCGGGCCATCGAGCGCTTCATCGTCTCGGGCAGCGACACGTCCTTGATCTCGACCCGGTCGATGGCGACGCCCCAGCCCATCGCGGGGCTGTCGAGCATCAGTTCCAGGCCCTGGTTGAGCTTCTCCCGGTTGGACAGCAGGTCGTCGAGGTCGCTCTTGCCGATGATCGACCGCAGCGAGGTCTGCGCCATCTGCGAGACCGCGAACTTGTAGTCCTCGACCCGTACCACCGCGTCCGCCGCGTCGACGACCTTGAAGTACACGACCGCGTCCACCCGTACCGTCACGTTGTCCCGGGTGATGCCCTCCTGGGCGGGCACGGGCATCGTGACGATCTGCATGTTCACCTTGTGCAGGCGGTCGACGATCGGGACGATCATCGTGAATCCCGGCGCCCGCACGTCGCCGAGCAGCCGACCGAAGCGGAAGACGACGCCTCGCTCGTACTGCTTCACGACCCGCGCCGCCGCGCCCGCGTATACGGCGATCGCCGCAGCCGCGCCGGCCACAGCCATCAGCACTTCTTCGATCATCACGGCCCCCTGGATTGAGCCGAACGGTACAAAAAGGGTATTCCCCTACAGCCAGCTCGCGAACTCCAGGAGCAGCTCCGCGTCCTGCCGCCGCCCCGCCGTCAGCGCCCGCGTCCCCGACTCGACCGCGCGGAACAGGGTCCAGCCGCGCAGCCGCTCCCGGTCGAGGTCCAGGGAGTCGGCCAGCTTGTTGACCCGCCGCCGGGCCGCCGAGGCCCCGGAGGACGCGGCCACGAGGTCCTCGACCCGGTCCCGTACGAGCCGGGCGAGGTCGTAGGCCCGCTCGCCGACCAGCGGCTCGGGGCCGACGGCCAGCCAGGGCGTCCGGTCGCCGGCGAGCACCTTGCCCTGCCGGAAGTTCCCGTGCAGCAGCAGTGACTCGGAGGAGTCGGCCACCAGCTCCTCGCGGGCCGCGAGCGCCGCCGCCGTCAGTTCGGCGGTCGCGGCCTCGGACCGGTGGGGGGCCATCGCCTCCGCCTGCCGGGCAGTCCGCTCGGCCGCCGTCTCGAACCCGTGCCCCGCCGGGGGCTCGACCCACAGCTTCCGTACGGTGCCCGCCGCCTCCAGGAGCGACTTCGCCTCCGGCAGGGAGCGCAGCGAGACCTCGGGGTGCAGCCGTTCGAGGACGAGCGCGCCCTCCCCGGCCTCGTCGAGGAGCTGGACCGCGCCCCAGCCGTTCCAGTGCGCCAGCGCGTCCCGCTCCAGGTCGGGCCGGGTGAACGGGGGCGCGATCTTGAGCGCGGCGGGGGAGCCGTCGGAGCGCCGGACGAGTACGACCAGGCTGCTCCGTCCGCCGGGGGCCATCACCCGTTCGGTGTCCAGGGACGCGTGGGCGAGCGCCTGCTCGGTGAGTCCGGGCAGCTTCCCGAGCCACTCGGCCGCCGCGGCGTCCCCGTACGTCTCACCGAGCGTCCTGGCCAGTCGCTGCGGCGGTTCGAAACCCATGCGTACGTTGTTCCTTCGGTCGGGGCGGGACTACACCCGCTCGGCGAGCCCAGGAAAGGTTACGTCGCTGCCGCGCCAGCGGACGGCGCGTACCGCCGCCTCCCGGAGCGCGGCGGCCGCCTCGCCCCGCGCGCGGCCCTCGGTGGCCCGGACGAGGTCGGAGTACACCCCGGCCACCCGGTCCTCGAGGAGGGCCGCGAGCCGCACCGCGCCGGCCGGGTCCTCGACCCGGAACGGCAGCTCGTACGCGGCCTCCGCCGCCACCGGGGCCCCGCCGAGGTCCTTCACGGTCCTGCGCAGCGCGTCCCGGCGGGCCCGGTGCGCCTCGTACGCGGCGGTGGCCTCGGCCCGCCGCTCCGTACCGATCCGGCCGCCGACGACCCCGTAGCCGTACACCGCGGCGTGCTCGGCGGCCAGCGCGGCCTGGGTCGCGTCGAGGGCGCTCATGCCCGGGCTCCTTCGGTCAGCAGGTAGGCGTGGGCGGCGCCGGAGGCCGCCACGGAGGCGAGCAGCCGGGCGTACTCGGGCGGGGCGGTGAGCAGGGCGGTCGTGTGCCCGTCGGAGGCCGTGCGCTCGGCGGCCGCGAGCTCCTTGAGAGCGCCCCGGGGGTCGGCCGCCACCCGTACGGGCGCGGGGGTGGCCGCGGACTTCGCGGAAGCGGAGGCAGGGGCGGATGTGGGGGTGGGTGCGGTGGCGGTCGGGGGCGCGGAGGGCCCCGGGGACGCGGACCCGGTGGCCGCGGGACGCTTCGTCGTCGTCCCGTCCTCTCCCAGCGCCTCCGCGTGCGCCGCCACCGTGCTCCGCAGCGCCGTCAGTCGCGGTGCCAGGGCCGGGTGGGCCGCGAGGGTCGCGTCGTAACGTTCGAGCAGATCGCGCGCGATGGTCACCGACCGCAGCCGCAGGGCCGCCTCGGCGCGTGCCACCCGTTCGGCCTCCAGCTCGGCGGCGCTCGGTCGGCGGGTCTGCCCGCCGGACGAGGAGGTGCAGCCCACCAGGACCGTCGCCCCCGCTGCCGCACCCGCCACGAGGAGTGCGCGTCTGCCCGTCGTCGTCACGCCTTCTCTCCCCGGCTGCCGTCGTCGTCGAAGATCGTCGAGATCACCGCAGGCGAGCGTACCCGCGGGCCCCGGGGCGGTGGACGGCAACACCCTCCCGGACCGGATACCCTTTGTGCTGACACGCGACGACACGCGACGAACCCACAACAGCACACGCGGCCGAGGAGTCACCCGGATGAGCACCACCCAGAGCGACAGGCTGCGCGGACTCGTGGAGCCGCTCGTCGCCGCCAAGGACCTGGATCTGGAAGAGATCGAGGTGTCCCGGGCCGGCCGCCGCGGACTGCTGCGGATCGTCGTCGACTCGGACGAGGGCGTGGAGCTGGACGTCTGTGCCGAGCTGAGCCGCGAGATCTCCGAGAAGCTGGACGAGACCGACGCGATGGGCGAGGGCGAGTACGTCCTCGAAGTCAGCTCCCCCGGCGCCGAGCGTCCCCTCACCGAGCACCGCCACTACGTGCGAGCCACCGGCCGCCTGGCGAAGCTCCAGCTCGCCGAGGGCGGGGACCTGGTCGCGCGCATCCTCGCCGTGGACGAGGACGGCCTCGACATGGAGGTACCGGGCGTGAAGGGGCGCAAGCCCACCGCCCGCAGGGTCGAGTTCGCCGAGATCGTCAAGGCGCGTGTCGAGATCGAGTTCAACCGCAAGGACAAGAAGGAAGAGGAGGCGTAGCCGTGGACATCGACGTGAAGCTCCTGAAGGGCTTGGCACAGGAGAAGGAAATCTCCTTCGAGATGCTGGTCGAGGCGATCGAGTCGGCCCTCCTCATCGCGTACCACCGGACCCCCGACGCCCGTCGCCACGCGCGCGTGGAGTTGAACCGGGCCACCGGTCACGTGACGGTGTGGGCGAAGGAGGACCCCTCCGACCTGGAGGAGGGCCAGGAGCCCAAGGACTTCGACGACACCCCGTCGGACTTCGGCCGGATCGCGGCGAGCACCGCCCGCCAGGTCATCCAGCAGCGGCTGCGGGACGCCGAGAACGACGTGACCTTCGGCGAGTACGCGCGCCGCGAGGGCGATGTCGTCGCCGGTGTGGTGCAGCAGGGCAAGGACCCGAAGAACGTCCTCGTCAAGCTGGACGACAAGCTGGAGGCCATCCTTCCGGTGCAGGAGCAGGTGCCGGGCGAGGAGTACACGCACGGTCTGCGGCTGCGCACGTACGTCGTCCGGGTGGCGAAGGGTGTCCGCGGTCCGTCCGTCACCCTCTCGCGCACGCACCCCAACCTGGTGAAGAAGCTCTTCGCCCTGGAGGTGCCGGAGATCGCCGACGGCTCGGTCGAGATCGCGGCGATCGCCCGCGAGGCCGGTCACCGCACCAAGATCGCCGTCCGTTCCACCCGTTCGGGCCTGAACCCCAAGGGCGCCTGCATCGGCCCGATGGGCAGCCGCGTCCGCAACGTGATGGCCGAGCTGCTCGGCGAGAAGATCGACATCGTCGACTGGTCGGACGACCCGGCCGAGATGGTGGCGAACGCGCTCTCGCCGGCGCGGGTCTCCAAGGTCGAGATCGTCGACCTCGCCGCCCGCTCCGCCCGGGTGACGGTGCCGGACTACCAGCTGTCGCTCGCGATCGGCAAGGAGGGCCAGAACGCCCGCCTCGCCGCGCGTCTGACCGGCTGGCGGATCGACATCCGTCCGGACACGGAGCCGGCCGGTCCGCAGGACTGAGACCGTTTTTGGCCAACAGCTGTTCGATTTTTGCCCCAAACGGGTGAGGTCGGTACGGGGAGGTAGACTTAATCGTGTCTGGCCGGACGCATGCCTGCGCGTGCCCTGAGCGAACCTGTGTGGGATGCCGGGAGCGAGCGGCCAAGAGCGATCTGCTGCGGATCGTGGTGAACAAGGACGAGTGCGTTCCTGATCATCGCGGTACGCTGCCCGGCCGGGGTGCGTACCTGCACCCCGCCGTGGTCTGTCTCGACCTGGCGGTCCGTCGCCGGGCCTTTCCGAGGGCCTTCAAGGTCCAGGGACCGCTCGACACGGAGGCACTCCGTCACCACGTCGAGCAGGCGGCACCGCAGTGAACAAGAAGTACGGCACGGAACACCGTGCGGTCAGGTACCTCGCGAGTTGGAAGTAGGTCGAGATTGCGATGAGCACTCGATGAGTACGCGATGAGTACGCCCATGAAGTAGCGACGGTCCGGCGGTAACCGGACCTATAAAGGAGCGAAGTGGCTAAGGTCCGGGTATACGAACTCGCCAAGGAGTTCGGTGTGGAGAGCAAGGTCGTCATGGCCAAGCTCCAAGAACTCGGTGAATTCGTCCGTTCGGCGTCCTCGACGATCGAGGCGCCGGTCGTGCGCAAGTTGACTGACGCTTTGCAGGGTCCCGGTGGCAACGCCGGCAAGACCGCTGCCAAGCCCGGCGCGCCCCGCAAGGCGACGCCTTCCCCCGCGGCGCCGTCTCCGGCCGCCGCGGCACGTCCCGCTGCTCCGAAGCCCGGCGCCCCGGCCCCCAAGCCGGCCCCCGCCGCGCCTGCGGCGCCCGCGCCGGTCACTCCGGCCGCGCCCGCGAGCAGCACCCCCTCTCCGGCTCCGGCCGCTCCGGGCCCCCGCCCGGGCCCGAAGCCCGCGCCCAAGCCGGTCACGCCGGCTCCGGCCGCCCCGGAGTTCACCGCGCCCCCGTCGGCTCCCGCCGCCGGTCCGCGTTCCGGTGGCGCCACCCCGGGTCCCCGTCCCACCGGCGAGCGTCCCGCCCGCCCGGGTCAGGGTGCCCCCCGCCCGCAGGGCCAGGGTGCTCCGCGCCCCGGCGGCCAGCAGGCCCCCCGTCCGGGCGGTGCCCGTCCGGCCGGTCCCCGTCCGGGCAACAACCCCTTCACTTCGGGTGGCTCCACCGGCATGGCGCGCCCGCAGGCGCCCCGTCCGGGTGGCGGCGCTCCCCGTCCCGGCGGCCCCGGTGCCGTTCCGGGCGCCCCGCGTCCGCAGGGTGGCCCCGGTGGCGCCCCGCGTCCGCAGGGTCAGGGCGGTGCCCGTCCGACCCCCGGTGGCATGCCTCGCCCGCAGGCTCCCCGTCCGGGCGGCGCGCCCGGCGGTAACCGTCCGAACCCGGGCATGATGCCGCAGCGTCCCGCTGCCGGCCCGCGTCCCGGCCCCGGCGGTCGTGGCCCCGGTGGCCCCGGCGGTCGTCCGGGCGGTCCCGGCGGCGGCGGTCGTCCCGGCTTCGCCGGTCGTCCGGCCGGTCCCGGCGGTGGCGGCGGCGGCTTCGCCGGTCGTCCCGGTGGTCCCGGTGGCGGCGGCGGTCGTCCGGGTGGTCCCGGCGGCGGTGGCGGCGGCTTCGGCGGTCGTCCCGGTGGCTTCGGCGGCCGTCCCGGCGGTCCGGGTGGCCGTGGTGGCACGCAGGGCGCCTTCGGTCGTCCCGGCGGTCCCGCGCGTCGTGGTCGCAAGTCGAAGCGTCAGAGGCGCCAGGAGTACGAGGCCATGCAGGCCCCGTCCGTGGGCGGCGTGATGCTGCCTCGCGGCAACGGCGAAGCCATTCGCCTGTCGCGCGGTGCGTCCCTCACCGACTTCGCGGAGAAGATCGGCGCCAACCCGGCGTCGCTCGTCGCGGTCATGATGAACCTCGGCGAGATGGTCACGGCCACGCAGTCCGTCTCCGACGAGACGCTGCAGCTCCTCGGCGACGAGATGAACTACCAGGTTCAGATCGTCTCGCCGGAGGAGGAGGACCGTGAGCTGCTCGAGTCCTTCGACATCGAGTTCGGCGAGGACGAGGGCGGCGAAGAGGCCCTGGTCTCCCGTCCGCCGGTCGTGACCGTCATGGGTCACGTCGACCACGGTAAGACCCGACTCCTCGACGCGATCCGCAAGACCAACGTGGTCGCGGGCGAGGCCGGTGGCATCACCCAGCACATCGGTGCCTACCAGGTCTCCACCCAGGTCAACGACGAAGAGCGTCGTATCACCTTCATCGACACCCCGGGTCACGAGGCGTTCACCGCCATGCGTGCCCGTGGTGCGAAGTCGACCGACATCGCGATCCTCGTGGTCGCGGCCAACGACGGCGTCATGCCGCAGACGATCGAGGCGCTCAACCACGCCAAGGCCGCCGGCGTCCCGATCGTCGTCGCGGTCAACAAGATCGACGTCGAGGGTGCCGACCCGGTCAAGGTCCGCGGTCAGCTGACCGAGTTCGGTCTGGTGGCCGAGGAGTACGGCGGCGACACGATGTTCGTCGACATCTCCGCCAAGCAGGGTCTGCACATCGACTCCCTGCTGGAGGCCGTCGTCCTCACCGCCGACGCCTCGCTCGACCTTCGGGCCAACCCGAACCAGGACGCGCAGGGTATTGCGATCGAGTCCCACCTCGACCGCGGTCGCGGTGCCGTCTCGACCGTCCTGGTCCAGCGCGGAACGCTGCGCATCGGCGACACGATGGTCGTCGGCGACGCGTACGGCCGCGTCCGGGCGATGCTCGACGACAAGGGCAACAACGTCGAGGAGGCGACCCCGTCGACTCCCGTCCTCGTCCTGGGTCTCACCAACGTCCCGGGTGCCGGCGACAACTTCCTCGTCGTCGACGAGGACCGCACGGCCCGCCAGATCGCCGAGAAGCGCGCTGCGCGTGAGCGCAACGCCGCCTTCGCCAAGCGCGTCCGCCGGGTGTCCCTCGAGGACCTCGACAAGGTGCTCAAGGCCGGTCTCGTCCAGGAACTCAACCTCATCATCAAGGGCGACGCGTCCGGTGCGGTCGAGGCCCTCGAGTCCTCGCTGCTCCAGCTCGACGTCGGCGAAGAGGTCGACATCCGCGTCCTGCACCGCGGTGTGGGTGCGGTCACCGAGTCGGACATCGACCTGGCCATGGGCTCCGACGCCATCGTCATCGGCTACAACGTCCGTGCGGCCGGCCGTGCCGCGCAGATGGCGGAGCGCGAGGGCGTCGACGTCCGGTACTACTCGGTCATCTACCAGGCGATCGAGGAGATCGAGGCGGCGCTCAAGGGCCTCCTCAAGCCGGAGTACGAAGAGGTCGAGCTCGGTACGGCGGAGATCCGCGAGGTCTTCCGCTCGTCCAAGCTGGGCAACATCGCCGGTGTCCTCATCCGCTCGGGCGAGGTCAAGCGCAACACCAAGGCGCGCCTCATCCGCGACGGCAAGGTCATCGCGGAGAACCTCAACATCGAGGGTCTGCGCCGCTTCAAGGACGACGTCACCGAGATCCGCGAGGGCTTCGAGGGTGGTATCAACCTCGGAAACTTCAACGACATCAAGATCGACGACGTCATCGCGACGTACGAGATGCGCGAGAAGCCGCGCGCGTAACGCGTAGGGCTGCGTCCGGGGCCGGTCGGCGGAAGTATTTCCGTCGATCGGCCCCGGCCGTTGCGTGTACGGTTCTGGTGTCCCTGCCAAGCGACGGCGTGGCAGGCCACCGAACCCGAACCGGCGGGACATCCGGCACCGCATGTACGTGGGGACTCTGTCCTTCGACCTGCTCCTCGGCGACGTTCATTCGTTGAAGGAGAAACGCTCCGTCGTCCGGCCCATCGTCGCCGAGCTCCAGCGCAAGTTCTCCGTGAGCGCGGCGGAAGTGGGCGACCAGGACCTTCACCGCAGGGCCCGGCTGGGCGTCGCGCTGGTGTCCGGGGACCACGGATTCGTATCGGACGTGCTCGACCGCTGTGAGCGGCTCGTGGCCGCGCGTCCGGAGGTGGAACTCCTTTCGGTACGCCGAAGGCTCCACACTGATGAAGACTGATTTGAGCAAGGCAAAGAAGGAGAAGGACCAGTGGCCGACAACGCGCGGGCGAAGAAGCTGGCAGACCTCATCCGGGAGGTGGTCGCCGAGAAGCTGCAGCGCGGCATCAAGGACCCCCGCCTGGGTACGCACGTGACCATCACGGACACCCGCGTCACCGGTGACCTGCGGGAGGCCACGGTCTTCTACACGGTCTACGGCGACGACGAGGAGCGCGCGAGCGCCGCGGCGGGCCTGGAGAGCGCCAAGGGCATCCTCCGTTCGGCCGTGGGCCGGGCGGCGGGGACCAAGTTCACCCCGACCCTGACCTTCGTGGCCGACGCCCTCCCGGAGAACGCCCGCACCATCGAGGACCTCCTCGACAAGGCGCGCGCCTCCGACGCCCAGGTGCGTCAGGCCTCCTCGGGCGCCACCTTCGCGGGTGACGCCGACCCCTACAAGAAGCAGGGCGAGGACGAAGCCGCCGAATGAGCACCTCGGGAAAGACGCCCGACGGGCTTGTCATCGTCGACAAGCCGTCGGGCTTCACTTCGCACGACGTCGTGGCCAAGATGCGCGGGATCGCCAAGACCCGCCGCGTCGGCCACGCCGGCACGCTCGACCCCATGGCCACGGGCGTCCTCGTCCTCGGCGTGGAGCGGGCGACCAAGCTCCTCGGTCACCTCGCGCTGACCGAGAAGGAGTACCTGGGCACCATCCGCCTGGGCCAGACGACGATCACCGACGACGCCGAGGGCGAGATCACGGCGTCGGTCGACGCTTCGAAGGTCACCCGCGAGCAGATCGACGCCGGCGTCGCCGAGCTGACCGGCGACATCATGCAGGTCCCGTCGAAGGTCTCCGCGATCAAGATCGACGGCAAGCGGTCGTACGCGCGCGTGCGCGGCGGCGAGGAGTTCGAGATCCCGGCCCGCCCGGTCACCGTCTCCTCCTTCCGCGTGTACGACGTCCGCGAGGAGACCGCCGAGGACGGCACGCCCGTCGTCGACCTGGTCGTCTCGGTGGTCTGCTCCTCCGGTACGTACATCCGGGCGCTCGCCCGGGACCTCGGCGCCGGACTCGGCGTGGGCGGCCACCTGACCGCACTGCGCCGCACCCGGGTCGGCCCGTACAAGCTGGACTCGGCCAGGACCCTGGACCAGCTCCAGGAGGAGCTCACGGTCATGCCGGTCGCCGACGCGGCCGCGGCGGCGTTCCCGCGCTGGGACGTCGACGAGAAGCGGGCCAGGCTGCTGCTCAACGGCGTCCGCCTGGAGATGCCGGAGTACCCGAAGGGGCCCGTCGCGGTCTACGGGCCCGAGGGGAAGCTGCTCGCGCTGGTCGAGGACCAGCGGGGCAAGGCGAAGAGCCTCGCCGTCTTCGGCTGAGCCGACCTCCGAACGTGGGGCGGGCACGCGCGCGCGTGCCCGCCCCACGTTTCTTTCCCCCCTCGGTTTCCCCCGTGGAGTGTCTGTCCGGCGGAGCCGCCGAAATTCACCCCATCAGGGAGGCGCTCGGAGTGAACGGGGGAGTGGGAGGGGGCGCGTTTCCCCGCGAGCGCCTCCGGGTGATCACCGGCCGCCTACCGTCGACATCATGGGAAGCGGGGACCTGGCGACGCTGGTGCGCATCTGCGATCCGGCGGGCCGGCCACGTGGCACCGGTTTCCTCGCCGACCACCACGGAACGGTCGTCACCAGCCACGAAGCCGTCGACGGGCTCAGCCGTGTCGTCCTGCACGCCCCCGGCGACCGGAGCTGGCTCGCCGAGGCCGAGGCCGTCACCCCGCTGCCCGAGAGCGGCCTCGCGCTCGTCCGGACCGAAGGGCTCGGCGGCCGCCCGCTGCCGCTCGCCACCCGGCCCGAGATCGAACCCGGCACCTACGTACGGATCGCCGCCCAGGGCTGGCGCGAGGCCCGTGTCCTCGGCCCCGCCTCCGTCACGTACACCGCAGCCGACCGCTTCCACGCCCTCGCCGACGCCCTCGAACTGGCCATCGGCACCGAGGGCGCCGAGGCGCTCCGCCGCGGCGGACAGGCCGCCGGAGGACCCGTCCTCGACACCGTCACCGGCACCGTCCTCGCCGTCCTCGGCACCGCCCTGCGCGGCGACCGCCGGGCCGCCGGATACGCCGTGCCGCTCCGGCCCGCCGGGTACGCCGTGCCGGTCCGGCCCTCCGGGCCACACCACGAGGGGCCCGCCGCCGTGCCGCCACGGCCCGCCGACCCGCTCACCGCCCTGCTGCGGCGCAACGCGGCCACCGTCCCCGCCTACGGGCCCGACCTCAACCTCGCCGCCATCCTGGAGCTCACCGCCACCTCCACCGGGCCCGTACGGGACCCCGGCCCCTGGCCCGAGCCCGTCGAACGCCCCGACTGCGTCCGCGAGTTCGCCCGCTTCACGGCCGGCCGTGCCCCCGTCCTCGCCCTCGTCGGCGCTCCCGGCACCGGCCGCACCACCGCCCTCGCCGCGCTCTGCGCCCGCCGAGCCCGGGGCGCCGCACCCGCCCCCACCGTCCGGCTGCGCGGCGCCGACCTGCGCGCCGAGGACCGCTCGCTCGCCGACGCCGTCGGCCGCGCCCTGCACCAGGCCGGCCGGATCGTCGCCGCCTCCGGGGCGCTCGGCGACACCACGACCGCCACCCCGGAGCGGGCCGCCGCCCTCGCCCGGGACGCGGGCCGCCCGCTCCTCGTCGTCCTCGACGGCCCCGAGGAGATGCCGCCGCTCCTCGCCCACCGGCTCGCCGACTGGACGGCGGCCACGGAGCACTGGCTCCGCACCCACGGAGCCCGCCTCGTCACCGCCTGCCGCCCGGAGCACTGGGAACAGGCGGGCGCGCTGTACGGACCGGGGGCGCTGCACCGGCCGGCGGGGGACCCGGGCCGGGCGGTGGGGCCCGGCATCGGCCCGTCCGACCCGGGCCGGGCCTCGACCGGCACCGGCGACGCCATGCCCGCCGCGGTCGTCCTCGGGCCGTACACCGAGACGGAGGCCCGTGCCGTACGCGAGGGCTACGGGATCGGGGAGACGGACCTCGCCCCGGCGGACGCCCGGCACCCGCTGGCCCTGCGGCTGCTCGCCGAGGTGCGGGCGGCGCTGCCGGGCGAGGTGCCGGGACGGCCCGGGCGCGAGGAGATCTTCACGGCCTACCTGGACCTGATGTGCCTGCGGACCGCCGTCAGGATCGCCGCGGGCTCGAGCCCCCTCCCCCGGGGGACGGCCGTCCGCCGCCTCGCCGCGCGCGTGACGGGCCGGCTGCACGAGGCGGCCCGCCGGTGCCTCGGCCCCGGACACGGCGTCCTCGACCGGGCCTCCTTCGAGGAGCTGTTCCCCTGGCGCGAGGGCTGGGCCCCGGCCGTCCTCACCGAGGGCCTCCTCGTCCCGGCGGGCTCCGGCTACCGCTTCGCCCACGAGGAACTCGCCGACTGGGTCCAGGCCGCCCACCTGGACCTGGACACGGCCCTGGAGGCCCTGGTCCACGGAGCCCGGCCCACGGACCCGCCCCGCCCGCCCGAGGCACCCGCGCCGGACGACCCGCCCGCCCCGGGCCCGCCCGGCGGGCCCCCGAGGCCCAGCAGGGGCAGGCACGCCGCACCCGCGATGCCATCCGCGATGCCGCCCGGGCCCGGCATCCCGGCCGGTCCGGGCACCACCGGCGGGGCCGCCGGACCGGCCGGGCCCGGCGTTTCTGCCGGTCCCGGTGCCACCGGCGGGCTCGGCGGGGCGGTCGGTCCGGCCGGGCCCGCAGTCCCAGGCAGGCCGGGAGCCCCTGGTGGGGCTGGCCTCCCTGGTGCTCTTGGCGGGCAACGCGGGCCCGGCGCGGCCGCGGAGGCCGGTGAGCCCTGGGTGTCCGGTGCAGCCGACCGGTCCGGAGTGCCCGGCGTGGCCCATCGACCCGGCGCCACCGGCGCGCCCGGTCCGGGCGCCGGGGAACAGGCGGCGGGTGGGCCGTTGCCCGTGCCCCGGCACCGCATCGGGCCCGTGTCGCAGGCGCTGCTGCTGCTCCACCGGGAGCGGGGGGTCGCCGGGCTCGGGCCCCGGCTGGCCGGGCTCGTCGAGGCGCTCGGAGGGTTCGCCCGGGAGGGGCGGAACGGGGACGGGGCCTGGTGGGCCGCCCGGCTGCTCGGGGAGACCGTGCGGCGGGTGCCGGACCCGCGGCCGTACCTGCCCGTCCTGCGGCTCCTCGCCGATGAGGTCGGGGCCCACCCGGAACACCATCCGGTCTTCGCCTCCTTCGGGACCGCCTTCTGGCTGGGGCTGCCGGTCGGCGAGGACGAGCGGATCGATCTGCTGCGGCGGCTCGGCGAACGCAGCCTCGACGCCGTCGCGGCCCTGCTCGCCGCCGACCCCCGGGGCGTCCAGCCGCTCCTCTGCCGCTGGTTCGGCGACCCCCGGCCCCCCGTCGCCACCGCCGCCCAGGCCCTCCTGCACACCCACCGCGCGCTCGCCGTCGACGACCTGTGCGAGGCGCTCGTCGCCACCGCCCACCCGCTCGCCGACGGCCTCCTCGCCGCGCTCGCCCGGGACGAGCCCTCCGCGCTCTGCCGGGCCGTCGACCGCTGGGCCCACGACGACGGGCGCCCGGAGCGGCGCGTCGCGGCCGCCGCGTACGGACACCTGGTCGCCGGGCACGTCACCACCTCCGCCGACCGCGAGCTCCTCCGCTACGCCGCCCTCGCCCTGCTCGCCCGCCCCGGAGACCAGACCCTCCACGGCGCCGCCCTCGGGCTCCTCGTCCGCGACCCGCACACCCGCGCCCGCCACCTCCCGCGCGCCCTGGCCGAGCCCCAGGTGCCCGCCGCCGCGCTCGCCGAGGCACTCCCGACCCACCCCGAGGAGGTCCTCGCCGCCTTCCGGGCCCGCCTGGGCGCCACCGGCGAGACGGCCGCCGCCGCCCTGCGGGTCCTCGCCGAGGTCGACACGCCCGCCCTCGCCCGCCGGATCGCCGCCCTCGTCCGCGAGCACGCCGCCCGCCACCCCGAGGGCGCCCCGCTCGTCGCCGCCTTCGTCGACCGCCGCCTCGAGGACGGACCCGCCGCGAGGGCGATCCTCTTCCCGCTGGTCACAGGCCTGATCCGGGGTCGCCCCGCCCCGCTCCGACGCGCCCTCGCCCCCGTCCTCGCCGCCCCCGGCACCGGGGCCTCCCGCCATCTGCGGGCCGAGCTGCTCGACGTACTCCTGGAGCACGAGCGGTACGAGGCCGAGACCGGGGAGCTGACCGTCCTGGAGGCCCTCCTGCGGGCCGCCGCGGAGGGCGCGGAGCGGCGTACCGTGCCGCGCACCCGGGAGCTCACGTACCGCGTCGGCGCGCTGTGCGTCCGTACCCCCGCGGGCGCCTGGCGGCTCGACCGGACCCTCGCCGGGGCCGTCCGCGAGCTGCCCGCCTTCGCCGCGCTCCTCGCCGCCTGGACGGTCGCCGCCCCCGGCGAGTGGGTGCCGCTGCTCGGCCCGGAGACCCTCCAGGCGCTGCGGAGCCCCGGCACTGCCATGCCGATGCGGACCGACGGCCGTGGACATGGCAGTCTTAGACCTGCGTAAAGGCGAACAGGGCGAACAGGCGGACGAGGAGCGGTCACAGTGCAGCGCTGGCGTGGCTTGGAGGACATCCCCCAGGACTGGGGACGCAGCGTCGTCACCATCGGCTCCTACGACGGGGTGCACCGCGGACACCAGCTGATCATCGGGCGTGCCGTCGAGCGCGCCCGGGAGCTGGGCGTCCCCTCCGTCGTCGTCACCTTCGACCCGCACCCCTCCGAGGTCGTGCGCCCCGGCAGCCACCCGCCGCTGCTCGCCCCGCACCACCGGCGTGCGGAGCTGATCGCGGAGCTCGGCGTGGACGCGGTGCTCGTGCTGCCGTTCACGGCGGAGTTCTCGCAACTCTCCCCGGCCGACTTCATCGTCAAGGTGCTCGTCGACAAGCTGCACGCGAAGGCCGTCATCGAGGGCCCCAACTTCCGCTTCGGGCACCGGGCCGCCGGCAACGTCGCCTTCCTCACCGAGCTCGGCGCCACCTACGACTACGAGGTCGAGGTCATCGACCTGTACGTCAGCGGGGCCGCCGGCGGCGGCCAGCCCTTCTCCTCCACCCTCACCCGCCGCCTCGTCGCCGAGGGCGACATGGCCGGCGCCGCCGAGATCCTCGGCCGCCCGCACCGGGTCGAGGGCATCGTCGTCCGCGGCGCGCAGCGCGGCCGCGAGCTCGGCTTCCCGACGGCCAACGTCGAGACCCTGCCGCACACGGCGATCCCGGCGGACGGCGTCTACGCGGGCTGGCTGACGGCCGCGGGGGAGCGGATGCCGGCGGCGATCTCGGTCGGCACGAACCCGCAGTTCGACGGCACGGAGCGGACGGTCGAGGCGTACGCGATCGACCGCGAGGGGCTCGACCTGTACGGGCTGCACGTGGCGGTGGACTTCCTGGCGTACGTGCGGGGCATGCTGAAGTTCGACACGTTGGACGATCTGCTGCAGGCGATGGCGGCGGACGTGAAGCGCTGCCGCGAACTGACGGAAGAATACGACCGCACCTAACGGCCCGCCCCGTGCGGGCCCACACCCTGCTGGGCTTCGCCCCCGCCCGTGCTGGGCGATGTCCTTCCGCCGCCCGCCGTGTGGCCCCGCGCCGGGGCGGGCGGTGCCCCGCCGCCGTGTGGGCCCGCGCCCCGGCTGGGCGTCGCCCCCCGCCGTGTGGGCAATCGTCCCGCTGGGGCGGGACGGGTGGGCACACGGGACGGTGCCCCCAGCCGGGCCTAGGCGTTCCGCGCCTGGACCCGCACCGACCGAGCGCCGTGCACGGGGTGCGGGTTCAGGCGCGGAAGCCTCTGGCGCCGGCAGGGCGCGGGTCCGTTGTGCCCACCCGTTCCGCCCCAGCGGAACGATTGCCCACAACGGGGGCGGCATGGGGCGCCCGCAACGGAGGCGCCGTCCGGGCGGGTGGGCACCGCCCCAGCGGAACGATTGCCCACAACGGGGCGGGCGACGCCCACAACGGCGGGGCGCCGCCCCGGCGGAGTGGCCGTCCGCGACGGGCCCGGATCAGGCCCCCCGTGTCACCCAGTGGCAGGCAACCGCCTCCCCGCCGCCGCCCAGGACCGGCAGGTCCTCCCCCCGGCAGCGGTCCGCGACCGGCGTCGCCTCGCCCGAGGCGAGGAGCTGGCAGCGGGCGTGGAAGCGGCAGCCGGAGGGGATGCGGGACGGGTCCGGGGGTTCGCCCGTCAGGACCACCGGCGCGCCCTCCGACTCCGGCAGGACCGACAACAGTGCCCGGGTGTATGGGTGTTGTGGGTTCGTCAGGACCGACTCCACCGGTCCCGTCTCCACGACCCGGCCCAGGTACATCACCGCCACCCGGTCCGCGATGTTCCACGCGAGCCCCAGGTCGTGGGTCACCACCAGCGCGGACAGGCCGAGTTCGTCGCGCAGCCGCAGCAGCAGCGCCAGGATCTCTCCCCGTACCGACGCGTCCAGGGACGCCACCGGCTCGTCGGCGACGATCAGTTCGGGCTCCAGGACGAGCGCGCCGGCGATGACCACGCGCTGCCGCTGGCCGCCGGACAGTTCGTGCGGGTAGCGGAGGAAGAACCGCTCCGGGGGACGGAGCCCCGCCCGTGCCAGGGCCTCGCCGACGGCCGTGCGCTCGTCCCCCGCGTACCCGTGGATCCGCAGCCCCTCCGCCACCGCGTCGTACACGGTGTGCCGGGGGTTCAGCGAACCGCTCGGGTCCTGGAGGACCAGCTGTGCCCGCTTCCGGTAGGCCCTGAGCGCCCCCGAGGAGTACGCGAGCGGCTGCCCGTCGAAGGCGATCGTGCCTGCCGTGGGCCGGACCAGGCCGAGCAGCGAGCGGGCCAGCGTCGTCTTGCCGCAGCCCGACTCGCCGACCAGGGCCACGATCTCCCCGGCGCCGATGTCCAGGTCCACGCCGTCCACCGCGCGCGCGGGCGGCGCGCCCCGGCGCCCCGGGAAGGTCACGTGCAGTCCGCGCGCCGAGAGGAGAGGGCGTGCGGGGGCCTCGGTGCTCAGGGCGGGTTCCCCATGCGTCTCGGTGCTCAGGGCGTGTTCCCCATGCGTCTCGGTGACCATGGCGTGTTCCCCACGCCCCTCGCCGCTCGCGACGTGTTCCCCACGTGCCTCGCCGCTCATGACGTGCTCCCCACGTGTACGCAGGCGGCCCGGCGCCCCGCGCCCGCCTCCCGCAGTTCCTGGTCGAGCTCCGCGCAGGCGTCCACCGCCACCGGGCAGCGCGGATGGAAGGTGCAGCCGCCGGGCAGGTCCGCCGGGTCCGGCGGGTCGCCGGGCAGGCCGCGCGGCGCCCGCCGGGACGCGAGGTCCCCGATCCGGGGGAACGCAGAGGACAGCGCCCGCCCGTAGGGGTGCGCGGCCGCCTCGTACACCGCCCGCGCCGGCCCCTCCTCGACGACCCGGCCCGCGTACATCACGGCGAGCCGGTCGCAGGTGTCGGCGAGGACCGCCAGGTCGTGGCTGATCATCAGGAGGCTGATGGACTGCTCGGCGACGAGCCGCTCGATCAGCCGCAGGATCTGCGCCTGGATCATCACGTCGAGCGCGGTCGTCGGCTCGTCCGCGACGATCAGGCGCGGGTCGCAGGCGAGCGCCATCGCGATCATCACGCGCTGCCGCTGCCCGCCGGACAGCTCGTGGGGGTAGGCGGCGGCCCGGGCCGCCGGGAGCCCGACGTGTTCGAGCAGCTCGCCGACCCGTTTGCGGGCCGCCGCCGGGGTCGCCCGGCCGTGCACGAGCAGCGGCTCGGCGATCTGGTCCCCGATCCGGTGCACGGCGTTCAGCGAGTGCATCGCGCCCTGGAAGACGATCGAAGCGCCCGCCCAGCGCACGGCCCGCAGCCGGCCCCAGGACATGGCGAGGACGTCGTCGCCGTCGAGCAGGATCTCGCCCTCGATCCGCGCCGAGGCCGGAAGGAGCCGAAGGAGCGCGAGCGCGAGCGTGGACTTGCCGCAGCCCGACTCGCCGGCGACTCCCAGCTTGGTCCCCGACTCCAGGGTCAGGTCGACCCCGCGCACGGCGGGCACGGCGGCCGCGCCCGACCCGTACGTCACCCTGAGGTCCCGTACCTCGAGGAGGCTCATCGCCCCACCCCCAGCTTCGGGTTCAGTACGGACTCCACGGCCCGGCCGCACAGCGTGAACGCGAGCGCGACCAGGGCGATCGCGATCCCGGGCGGGGCCAGGTACCACCAGTGCCCGGAGGAGACGGCGCCCGCCTCCCGGGCGTCCTGGAGCATCCCGCCCCAGGAGACGACCGTCGGGTCGCCGAGGCCGAGGAAGGCGAGGGTCGCCTCGGTGAGGATGGCAGTCGAGATGCCGAGGGTGGTCTGCGCGAGGACCAGCGGCATCACGTTCGGCAGCACGTGCCGGGTCATGACGTGCCGGTGGCCGCCGCCGAGCGCGGTAGCCCGCTCGATGTACGGGCGGGACTCCACCGCGATCGTCTGCGCCCGTACGAGTCGGGCGGTAGTGGGCCAGGAGGTCACGCCGATCGCCAGGACCACCGTCCACATCGACCGGGACATGACCGTGGCGAGGACGATCGCGAGCACCAGCGTCGGCATCACCAGGAACCAGTCGGTGATCCGCATGACGACGGTCGAGAACCAGCCGCCGTAGTGCCCGGCGATGATGCCGACCAGGGTCCCAATGGCGACGGACAGGGTCGCCGCGAGCAGGCCGACGAGCAGCGAGATCCGGGCGCCCCAGATCAGCAGGCCGAGCAGCGAGCGCCCGAACTGGTCGGTGCCCAGCGGGAACTCGGCGCTCGGCGGCTCCAGGGCGGTGCCCGGCGCCTCCGTCACCGACTGCACGTCGGAGCCGACGGTCCACGGGGCGGTGAGCGCGAGCAGGGCGATCAGGGCGAGGCCGACGAGGCCGTAGAGCCCGGCGCGGTGGGTCCGGTACGACGTCCAGAAGCGCGCGACCGAACCCTTGCGGCGCTCCCATGCGAGAGAGGTCATCGGCCCACCCGGGGGTCGAGCAGCGGATAGAGCAGGTCGGCGATCAGGTTCATCAGGATCATCGCTCCGGCGAAGACCACGAACAGGCCCTGCACGAGCGGCAGATCGGGCACGCTCAGCGCCTGGTAGAACAGCCCGCCGAGCCCCGGCCAGGAGAACACCGTCTCCACCAGGATCGAACCGGCCGCCACGTGGCCCAGGTTGATGAAGATCATGGTCACGGTCGGAAGCAGCGCGTTCGGCACGGCGTGCTTGCGCCGCACGACGTCGTCCCGCAGCCCCTTCGCCCGCGCCGTCGTCAGATAGTCGCCGCCCATCTCGTCGAGGAGCGAGGAGCGCATCACGAGCAGGGTCTGCGCGTAGCCGACGGCGACGAGCGTGACCACGGGCAGGACCAGGTGGTGGGCGACGTCCAGGACGTACGCGAAACCGGTCTCGCCCGTGCCCGACTCCATGCCGCCGGTCGGGAAGAGCCCCGGGATCGGCCCCATGCCCACGGAGAAGACGATGATGAGGATCAGCCCGAGCCAGAAGGAGGGCACCGACCACAGGGTCAGCGCGATCCCGGTGTTCAGCTTGTCGCCGAGCCTGCCGTGCCGCCAGGCCGAGCGGGTGCCCAGCCACAGCCCGAGCGCCGAGTAGATCACCACGGCGACCCCGGTGAGCAGCAGCGTCGCCGGGAGCTTCTCCGCGATGAGGTCCCCGACGGGGGCGCGGAACTGGAACGAGGTGCCGAGGTCGCCGCTCAGCGCCTTGGCGCAGTAGTCGGTGAACTGCTGCCACAGCGGCAGATCGAGCCCGAACTGGCGGCGCAGCGTGGCGAGTTGCTCGGCGGAGGTGGGCACGCCGTGGGTCATCGCCTTCACCGGGTCACCGGGGATGATCCGGAAGAGGAAGAAGCTGGTGACCAGGACCGCGAGGAGCGAGACGAGCGCGCCGCCCAGCTTCCCCGCCGCGTGGCGGAGGTAGCCGAGGGAGGAACCGGTGCGGGGTGCGCCGTCCGTGGCGCGGGCCTTCTCGGCCCGCGCCACGTCGGCGGGGGTGCTTGCCGTCGTCACGTACTACTCGCGGTCGTCGGCGGTGGAGCGGCGGCGCAGACCGAGGAAGGCGCCGAGGCCGAGGACGACGATCACGGCCGCGGCGATGCCGATGATCACCCCGGTGGACGAGCCGCCGTCGGAGTCCTCGGCCTGTGCGGTGGGCACGGCCGACCACCAGCTCCAGTAGCCGTCCTGGCCCCACAGGTTCCCTGCGGCCTCGGGCATGGTCGTGATGGACTTGATCTGGTCCGTGCGGTACGCCTCCAGGGCGTTCGGGTAGGCCATGACGTTCATGTACCCCGTGTCGTACAGCCGGGACTGCATCCGCTTCACCAGATCCGCCCGCTTGGCGGCGTCGTACTCCACCGCCTGCTGCGCGTAGAGCCCGTCGAACTCCTTGTCGCAGATGAAGTTGTCGGTGGCGCCGGAGTCCTTCGGGGTCGCCGGGAGCGTGCCGCAGGTGTGGATGGAGAGCACGTAGTCCGGGTCGGGGTTGACCGACCAGCCGTCGAACGCCAGGTCGTAGTCGCCCTTGACCCAGGGGTCGGAGACGCTGTCCAGGCACTCGACCTTCAGGCCGATGCCGAGCTTGCCCCACCACTCCTGGAGGTACTTGCCGACGGCCTTGTCGTTCGGGTCGGTGGCGTGACAGAGGATCCGGAAGTCGAGCGGCTTGCCGTCCTTGCCGAGCCGCTTGCCGGCGGCGTTCTTCTTGTATCCGGCGGCGTCGAGGACCTTCTCCGCCTCGGCCGGGTCGTACGCCCGCTTCTGCGCGGCCTCCGGCTTCCAGAAGTACGAGCCGAAGCGCGGCGGGATGTACCCCTCGCCCTCGACGGCGTGCCCCTGGAAGACCTTGTCGACGAGGGTGGTGCGGTCGACGGCGAGGAAGAGCGCCTTGCGCACCTCGGGGTCGAGCAGCGCCTTGTTGCCGTTGCCGAAGGTCCTGCCGTCCTGGGCCTTCGCGCCCGGGTTGGTGGCGAGGGCGTAGAAGCGGCGGCCGGGGGCGTCGTTGACCTTGATGTTCTTCTGGGTCTTCAGGGCGGCCGCCTGGGCGGGCGTCAGGTTCGGCACGAAGGACACCTCGCCCTTCTGCAGGGCCGCGACGGCCGCGTCGCCGTCCTTGTAGTACTTGAAGACCAGTTCGTCGAACTTGGGTGCGCCCCGCCAGAACTTCTTGTTCGGCTTGAGCTTGATGTACTGGTCGACCTTGAAGTCCGTGATGACGAAGGGGCCGTTCCCGACGATCGGGAACTGCTTGTCGTTGTTGAACTTCGAGAAGTCGGTGACCTTCTCCCAGACGTGCTTCGGCACGATCGGCACGTCGAGGGCCGTCATCGTCGCCTGCGGCTTCTTGAGCTTGATGACGAGCGTCTGCGGGTCGGGCGCGGTGACCTGGGCGAAGTTGGCCGTGAAGCTGCCGTTGGCGGTGGCGGCGTTCGGGTCGGTCATCATCTTGTTGAAGGTCCAGGCCGCGTCCTCGGCGGTGGCCTGCTGCCCGTCCGACCAGGTCGAGTCCTTGCGGATCGTGTACGTCCACGTCAGCTTGTCGGCCGAGGACGTCCACGCGGTCGCCAGACCCGGGATCGTGTGCGCGTCCTTCGGGTCGTAGTTCGTGAGGTACTCGTACGCCAGCCGGTGGATGCTGGTCGAGGTGAGCTTCTGGGCGAGGAACGGGCTCAGCGAGTCGATGCTCTGCGAGACGGCGACCGTGAGGGTGGTGCCGCCGGACTTCTCGTCCTCCGCCTGCGCGGTGCCGGGGAGGACGACGAGCGAGGTGCCGGCGAGACCGGTGGCGAGCAGAAGTCGGAGGGCTCTGCGGGCGGGGGCGGGGCGGGGTGGAACCTTCGTGACCATGACCATGGGACGTGACCTCGCGTCGGAGTTTCTGTCGTGGATCTTGGGCTGACGAGCGGTGAAGCGAAGGTGTATCAGCGGTGGTCTGCCGTCGTCAACGATCCCTCAAACCCCTTGTGGTCTGCGGGAACGCCAAGAGGCTCCGTATCGGTGAGCCGATACGGAGCCTCATTGGTCTAATCCTGTGACGCCCTACTGCTGAGGGGCTGGCGGCGCCTGCGGAGGGCCCTGCGGGTCCGCCTGCGGAGGCAGCGGCTGACCCGGCTGGGGCTCGCCGCCGTCCTGCGGCTGCTGCCAGGCCTGCGGCACACCCGGCTGCCCGGGCGTCGGCTGACCGGGCATGGGCTGTCCCGGCTGCGGCTGGCCGGCCGGGGGGCCGTACGGCTGACCGGGGACGGGCTGGCCGGGGGCGAACTGACCCGGCATCGGGCCGGGCATCTGACCCGGCATCGGCTGACCGGGCACCTGACCCGGCATCGGCTGTCCCGGCTGCGGGTACGCCTGCGGCGGGTAGGGCTGACCGGCCTGCGGCTGCGGCGGGTACGGCTGACCGGGCTGCGGCGCCTGGGGCGCGTACGGCTGACCGGGGACGGGCTGGCCGGGCGCGAACTGGCCGGGCATCGGCTGCCCCGGCATCGGCTGTCCGGGCACGGGCTGCCCGGGCACCTGACCCGGCATCGGCTGACCGGGCGCGAACTGCCCCGGAACCTGCTGTCCGGGCATCGGCTGGCCCGGCATCGGCGGGGCCGTGTGCGGAGGCATCGCGCCCTGGCCGTCACCGGTCCAAAGACCCTGCGCCTGCTGCGCCCGTACGAAGTCCTCGGCCACCATCGCCGAGAGGTGGAAGTACGCCTCCCGGGTCTTCGGCCGCATCATGTCGAGGTCGACCTCGGCGCCGGCCGCCAGGTGCTCGTCGAAGGGCACGACCACGACACCGCGGCAGCGGGTCTGGAAGTGTTGCACGATGTCCTCGACCTTGATCATCTTGCCGGTCTCGCGGACACCCGAGATGACCGTGATGGACCGCTGCACCAGGTCCGCGTAGCCGTGGGCCGACAGCCAGTCGAGGGTCGTCGAGGCGCTGGAGGCGCCGTCCACGGAGGGCGTGGAGATGATGATCAGCTGGTCGGCGAGGTCGAGGACCCCGCGCATGGCGCTGTACAGCAGGCCCGTACCCGAGTCGGTGAGGATGATCGGGTACTGCTTGCCGAGGACGTCGATCGCACGCCGGTAGTCCTCGTCGTTGAAGGTCGTCGAGACGGCCGGGTCCACGTCGTTGGCGAGGATCTCCAGGCCGGACGGCGCCTGCGAGGTGAACCGGCGGATGTCCATGTACGAGTTCAGGTACGGGATCGCCTGCACCAGGTCGCGGATGGTCGCCCCGGTCTCGCGCCGCACCCGGCGGCCGAGCGTGCCGGCGTCCGGG
The DNA here is from genome assembly GCF_000830005.1 of Streptomyces vietnamensis. Taxonomy (NCBI): domain Bacteria; kingdom Bacillati; phylum Actinomycetota; class Actinomycetes; order Kitasatosporales; family Streptomycetaceae; genus Streptomyces; species Streptomyces vietnamensis. The sequence goes on from NZ_CP010407.1 coordinate 6,122,446, forward strand.
TTGGCGTCGATCGCCAGGATCTTGTCCTGCCGTTCGGTGGCGAGGGTCGCGCCGAGCGCGGTGGTCGTCGTGGTCTTGCCGACGCCGCCCTTGAGCGAGATGACCGCGATCCGGTAGCAGGAGAGGACCGGCGTACGGATCAGGTCCAGCTTCCGCTGCCGCTCCGCCTCCTCCTTCTTGCCGCCGAGCTTGAAGCGGTTGGCGGCACCGGGGTTCCGGCTGGACTTGGGCTTCTGCTTGTTGTTGCGCAGGAGCCGGTCGGAGGAGAGCTCCACGGCCGCGTTGTACCCGAGCGGGGCGCCCGGCACGGACCGCTCCCGCTGGTCGTGCGTCACCGGCGAGGGCCAGGCGGCACCGGTCCGCGGATCCACGGCCGGCTGACCGTCGTACGGGGGCTGCGGGGCCTGCGCCGCCTGCGGGGGTACGGCTCCGGGGTGCGGGTAGCCGTAGCCGCCGGGGGCCTGCGCCTGCGGCGGGACACCGCCGGGCGCGCCGGGCTGCTGCGGGTAGCCGTAACCGGCCTGCTGCGGCGGGAAGCCGTAACCGCCCTGCGGGGCCGGGGGCTGGGGAGCCGCCGGGGCCTGGGGCTCCTGCGGGGCCTGCGGGGCCTGCGGGTAACCGTAGGCCCCGGGCGTCTGGGCCTGGGTCTGCGGCGGTACGGGGCCGGGACCGGGCGTGCCGGGCACGGGTGCCGCAGGGGCGGGCCAGGCGGCGGCGGGCGGCAGCGGCGCGGCCGGCGGCACCGGCTGGGCACCCGGAGCGGGCTGCGCGGGCCACTGCTGCGCGGGCTCGGGGGCGGCCGGCTGGAACGACGGCGGCAGCGGAGGCAGCCCGGCCCCGGCTCCGGCCTGCGGCCCGGCGCCCGGGTACGGCGCGCCGTACGGCCCGGGGGCGGCGGCGCCCGCGCCCGGGTACGGGGCGCCGTAGGGTCCGGGAGCGCCACCGGGCTGCTGCCCGGCCGCGTCGTACGGACCGGGAGCCGCGCCGGGGCCGAAGCCCTGCGGCGCGTCGGCGGCGGGGTGCGCGGCGGGGAGGGGGCCGGCGCCGGGAGCGGCCTGGTCGGCGGCGACGGCCGCCCCGGTCTCCGCGTCGGTGCCGGTCTCCGGCTCCGCGTCCGCCTCGGGAGCGGCCGGCGCGTCCTCCGGGCTCGCGGCGTCGCCGGAGGCCTCTGCAGAGGCCTCGTCGTCGCCCGTACCCGTCGCGTCCGTCGCGTCGTCGGCCACCTCGTCGTCGGTGCTCTCGGTCTCCACGGCTTCCGCGGAGGGGGCCTCGGTGGAGTCCGCCGCACCGCCGTCCTCGGCGGCCGCGCTGCTCGCCGGGTCGGCGGAGTCGTCCGCGCCCGCCGACCTCTCCGCGTCCGCCGTGTTCTCTGCGTTCTCTGCGTTCTCCGCCGTGCGCTCGGCGATCTCGCGCTCGAGAGCGGCGGGGGAGAAGCGCACGGTGGCACCGCTCTCGACGTCCCCGCCCCCGTACGAGGCCGCGGGCGCCGGGACGGACGGCAGCGAACCACCGGGCACGGGCGCACCAGGCACCGGCGCACCCGGCACCGGCGCACCAGGCGTGCCGAACGGAGGAGCCCCCACCGGCGGCACCGCAGCGGCGGGCTGCACGGGAGCAGGCGCGACGGGCGCGACGGGCGCGACGGGTGCGGCAGGCGCGACCGGCTCAACCGCCGGAGCGGGCACAGGTGCAGGAGTCGGCGGCGTCACGGGAGGCACCGCCACCGGCGGGGCCGGCGGCGCGATGTTCCAGCTGGGCTCGAAGCCGCTGCCCGCCGGGAGGCCCGGTACGGCGACCGGCGCTCCGCTCGGCGGCGGGGGAGTGACACCGCCCGCCCCCGTACCGCCCGACGCGTTCTGCGTGTACCAGGCGGGCGGGGTGTAGTCGATGGTGAACTCACCCGTCATCTCGGCGGGATCCGCGTCGGACTGATCGTCGGCGGGCGGATTCCAACCCCCGTGGATCTCGTCGCGATCGCCGTTCACTTTGCCTCCTGGTGTGGTCGAGCACCCTTGTGCCGTTGTGGGCGGGGCCCTTCCACCCTAATCGCCGCGGGCCGCCCCCGGGCAGGGCCGACGGCCCCTCCGCGCCCGCCTCCACGGACCGTTCCGGGCCCCAAGTGACCCGGTCGCGCCGCAGAGTGAGAACCCCCACCGTTCAAAACGATGCAAAAGCGGACGTACTTGAACGACTTCACGTCATGACGTCGCCGCTCGGCCGCCTCAGTCCATCCGGCGCGCGCCGCCCAACAATCCGGTCTCGGCGTCCGTCGCCTGCGTCATCACGAACTGGCGGTCGTTCGGCGTGCACCAGAGGGTCACCCCGTCGGCGAGCGTGGACAGCGCCTCGTACTCGTGCCGCGGCAGGCTCATGATGCGGCCGATCTGGGCCGCCTCGTCGGGGGACACCCGCTGGACCCCGACCAGGGAGGACTTCTCCAGGAGCCGGGGCGCGACCGGGCTCAGATAGGGCAGCAGCGTCACCACCGACTGCCAGGGCGCCGACACGACACGGCCGCGCGGCGGCCGCATGCCGCAGTCGCGCACCACGACCACCGGACTGCCCGCCGAGGCGCCCTGCGGCGGCACCCGGCCCACGTCGTGCAGCGTGATGCACGGCTGCCCGCCGCCCGCGGCCTGCGCGAGGGCCGTCCACGCCTGCGCGCGCCCGGTCTCGACCGCCACCCGGGCGCCCGTCGCGGCCGCCCGCAGGGCCAGCACCTGCGCGGTCCACAGACCGCCGATGAGCGTGACGTCGTACGGGACGGGCCGGTTGATGCCGAGCACGGCCGGGCGGCCCTCGGCGTCCACGCCGATCACCATGCCGTCGTCGCCGACCGGCAGGGCCAGCGCCTCCAGCTGTTCCAGGGGTACGGAGTGCCGGTCGCGGCGCGGCCCGACGAGCCCGAACCCGAACCGGGGCCGCGTGACCCGCCCCGTACGCCGGGCGGAGGAAGCGCCGGGAGAAGGAGCGCCCGGGTAAGGAGCGCCCGAGGAGGAAGCGCCCGGGTAAGGAGCACCCGAGGCCGGAGACGTACCGAAAGAAGCGGTGGACATCAGCGCGCACCCCCCAGCGGAAGCGTCGCCAGGATGCCGGGCACCTGTTCCCGGTCGAGGCGCACCAGACCCGTCCTCACTCCGCGCGCCGCACGCTCCAGCTCGTGCCGCGCGGCCACCAGTTCCTCGTCGCTGCGTCCGGTGATGCGCACGTGTCCGGTCACCGTCACCTCCTGCCGGTCCCCGCCGCTCAGCGTCAGGCTGAACGTCGTCGCGAGCGCGGGCAGCGAGGTCAGCAGGGCCACCAGCTGCGGCATCGACGCGCCCGCGCCGCCGCTCCGGCCGCCCAACTGGGGCCAGCGCCCCACCCAGTACGTCGTGTGCCGCCGGTCGTCCACCCGCCAGGTCCGCGCGGTCTCCTGGGTGCGGCGCCCCTGCGCCTGCCCCCGGCCCGCCTGCGCTATCGCCATCGGGCTGGCGCAGCTCGACGTGGCGAGCGCGGAGGTCAGTTCCTGCTCCGTCAGCACGCTCGCCCGGAACCCGGCGCCCGCGAGCCGGCTCGCCAGCTGGTCCGCAGCCCGCACCACGCACTTCTGGGCGCCCGTCATGCCGCCGCCGCGCGCGGCGACCGCCTCCGGGCAGAGTTCGGGGTCGAGCTTGAGCGCGATCCAGGTGATCCGCACCGCGGGCGAACCCGTCTGCGCCTGCAGCGGCCCGTAGTTGCGGGCGGCCATCGACTGCGCGGGCAGGTGCGGCGCGGGCGCCGGCTGCGTGTGCTGCACGATCTGCGCCGACTCCAGGCGGATGCCGTCCACGCTCAGCACGTCCCGGACGAGCCCGACGGGCAGCGGCTTCGCCGCGCGGTCCGGACGCAGCGCCGTGCCGTCCGACTCGACCCGCAGGACGGCGGTCAGGAAGGTGCCGTCGCCGACCATCCCGACCGGACGCCGGTCACGGTCGCTGTACGCGTAGGTCCGCAGCGCCGGATCGCACTCCACGAGCGGTGCGAACCCCGGCTCGGTGCCCTCCGGCACCGTGAACGAGGAGGCCCGGCGCGAACGGGCGCGCAGCGCGAGGAAGGTGCCCAGCCACTCGGGCAGCGAACGCCGGTGCCGGCGCACCACGGCGAGCAGCACGAGCACGACGGCGACCACGCCCGCGGGCACGAGCAGCATCGGCTCGACGACCCAGGCGAGGAGCAGCAGCGCCGCCGCCACCTCGACCAGTACGAGCTGTTGCAATCGGAACGAACCGAAGTGTCCCGGGCGTGCCTGGAGCCTCGGTGAGACCGCGGGTGCGGGTCCCGTGGACGGGGGTGTGGAGGCAGCGGCCGCGGCGGGCCGCCTCCGCCTCGCGGAAGCCATGATGGAGAATCCCCCTCAATTCGTCCCGATGACCCTGGCCCGCCAGGGCTTTGGCGGCCGGATCACCCTACCCGCCCCACGAACCCCACGGGACAGCAGGCATAGTAGGGGGCCGGTCCGAAGGCCGGGGCCCGGGTGTCACCACCCCGGCGCCCCGCGCGAAGATCGCGCCTGACGAGAATGGGGACTCATGGCATCGCGGCGGGACGAGCTCAACGCGTACACCTTTGCGAAGAAGCGCACGGTGGCGGCATTCCTCCAACCCTCGCCCTCCGGCACGGAGGAGGGGGCACCGAAGCCGCTGAAGGCGGTCGTCCCCGGCCTGATCGTCTCCGCGCTCGTCGTCGCCGGATTCGGCGCCTGGGGCATGTTCAGCCCCACCGCCCCCAAGGGCTGGGACACCCCCGGCACCCGGGTCATCATCGGCAAGCAGTCGACGACCCGGTACGTCGTCCTGGAGACCGGCAAGGGCAAGGACAAGAAGACCCTGCTCCACCCCGTCCTCAACCTCGCCTCCGCCCGACTGCTGCTCAACCCCGACCAGTTCCAGGTCATCCAGGTCGACGACAAGAAGCTCGACGAGGGCAAGCCGCCGCGCGGCCCCATCCTCGGCATCCCGTACGCCCCCGACCGGCTTCCCGCCCCGGACGACGCGGGCAGGAAGAAGCGCTGGGCCGTCTGCGAGCAGCCCGGTGGCGGCAAGGGCGCCAGCGTCCAGAAGGCGACCTTCCTCTTCGCCGAGCGCGACGCCAAGCGGACCGAGGGCGACCACAAGCTGAAGGACGGGCAGGTCCTGTACGTCAAGGGCCAGAAGGGCAACGCCCAGTTCCTCGTCGACCACACCGGCACCAAGTACCCGGTGAAGGCCGACCGGGCCGGGCTCCTCACCGCCCTCGTCGGCCTCGGCAAGGAACCGCAGGCCGTCACCGACGACTGGCTCGCCACCCTGAAGACCGGCGACGAGATCGACTTCCCGCACATCGACGGCACGGTCGGCGCCTCCGCCGGCATCCCCGGCAACACCCTCACGGGGACCGAGAACCGGATCGGCATGGTCCTCCTCGCCCAGACCGGCTCGGGACCGCAGTACTACGTCGTCCTCGCCGGCAAGGTCCAGCCCGTCACCCCCTTCACCGCCTGGCTGCTCATCAACTCCCCGGAGACCGGCAACCTCGACATGGACGGCAAGGCCACCACCGTCGACGCCTCCTCCTTCGTCCCGGACCCCACCGTCTTCCACGACGGCGTCCGCTGGCCGACCCTGAAGTCCACCCAGATCAACGCCTCCACCGGCGAGGGCGCCCGCGACACGATCTGCAGCGTCCTCACCGACGTCAACGAGAAGGGCGACACCGAGCTCGCCACCTGGGCCGGCACCGAGTACCCCGCCGACATCACGGCCGGCGGCACCAGCACGTACGTCACCCCCGGCACCGGCCTGCTCTACACCCAGATCCAGGGCAAGCAGAAGACGCCCGACGGCTCCCTCTTCCTCGTCACCGACACCGGCCTGCGGTACGCCGTCCAGGCCAACGGCGACAGCGACTCCGCCCGCTCCGAGATCGGCGCCGGCGAGCAGAAGCAGACCGACGGCAGGCCGGAACCCAGCGACGCCCAGAAGCGTCTCGGCTACGAGAACGTCCAGCCGGTCCTCGTCCCGATCGAATGGTCGGAGTTCCTGTCGAAGGGCCCGAGGCTCGACACCAACAGCGCGCGTCAGCCGCAGGGTTCCTAGGGGGTGGCACCGGTGACGACGACGAACCGCACGACCGCCCTGCTCGCCGCGGGCACCCTCGTGGCCCTGCTCGCCGCCCCCGCCGCGGCGGCCCAGCCGCGCGACGACGGCCCGGCCCTCGACGGCAGCGGCGAGTGCACCTTCCCCATGAAGAAGCAGATCGAGGGCATCCCCTGGCCGCTCCAGCGGGTCCTCCTCGACGAGCTGTGGCAGGACACCAAGGGCAAGGGCGTCCGGGTCGCCGTCATCGACACCGGCGTCGACGACGTCAACCAGCAGCTGAGCTCCGCCGTCGACGCCAAGTCGGGCAAGGACTACCTCAAGCCCGACAAGAACAACCCCTCCTACGGCGACGAGAAGCGCGGCAAGACCGACGGCACCGTCGACGAGGTCGGCCACGGCACCAAGGTCGCCGGCATCATCGCCGCCCGCCCCCGCAAGGGCACCGGCTTCGTCGGCCTCGCCCCCGAGGCGACGATCATCCCGATCCGGCAGAACGACGAGAAGAACAGCGGCAAGTCCGACACCATGGCCCAGGCGATCGACTACGCCGTGCTCAAGGGCGCCAAGGTCATCAACATCTCGCAGGACACCACCCAGCCGATGAGCCCGGACTCGCCCATGGCCAGGTCGGTGGCCAAGGCGATCGAGAAGGACGTCGTGATCGTCGCCTCCGCGGGCAACGACGGCATGGACGGCAAGAGCAAGAAGACGTACCCGGCGGCCTTCCCCGGCGTCCTCGCCGTCGCCTCCTCCGACCGGAACAACGAACGCGCCGCCTTCTCCCAGTCCGGCCCCATGGTGGGCGTCGCCGCCCCCGGCGTCGACATCGTCTCCACCGTTCCCGGCGGCGGCCAGTGCGTCGACAACGGCACCAGCTTCTCCGCCCCGTACGTCGCCGGCGTCGCCGCCCTGCTCCGCGCCAAGTACCCGGAGTGGAGCGCGGCCCAGATCGTCACCCGCATCGAGCAGACCGCCGTCCGCTCGATCAACGGCCGTGACGACCACGTCGGTTGGGGTGTGGTCGATCCGGTGCGGGCGCTCGCCGACCAGCCCGGGACGCCCGCCTCCTCGCCCGTGCCCGACCCGGGCCCGCCCAAGCCGCCGGCTCCCGAGCCGGCCCGTCTGGTGCTGTCGGAGACGCCCCAGGAGCGCTCCGAACGGCTCGCCACCTACACGTTGGGGATCGGAGGTGTCCTGGTGGCCGTGGTCGCAGGGACCGCCACCGTGATCCGCGACAGCCGCCGCAGGAGGGAGGCCCGGTGACGCGCGTACCGGTCAAGTATCGGGACCTTCCTTTGCAGTTGGAACTGCCGCCGTCAATGGCTACAGTGACCGCTGGGGGCACGACAGTGCGAACCCAGCACGGGGGCGGCATCAGAAGATTCCCGTCCGCATCAACACCGGAAGGCCCGACGGCCCGTCCGTCGACGCCGCCGAAGGAAGAAGGGGCAAGATGTCGAAAGACCTGAACGTAACCAGTGCCGAACAAGTCAAGCTCGCCGGCCGGATCCAGGACTTCTCCGACGAGCTCCAGGCCCGCATCACCTCCCTCAACGGTGTGGTGGACCGCGTTCAGGCGGGCTGGCAGGGCGCTGCGAGCAAGGAGTACGACCGGGTCCAGAACGACCTGAACCAGCGTCTGCGCAGCATGCGCGCCGAGCTCAGCAAGCTCGAGGAGATCATGCGCATGAGCGCCGACGGGTTCTCGCAGGAGGAGGAGGACCGCATGCGGTCCTTCCGTCAGATGGACAGCAGCTCCGGCGCCGGTGCCTCCGGCGGTCAGAGCGCCATCCTCGGCATCTGAGCCGTCCGACCCGACCAGTCCTCCGCGCCACTCTCACCCGAGGAGTCAACACCATGACCACTGCGGTCAATTACGACACCGTGACGCAGGCGGCGGCCGACACCCGCCTGACCTCCAGCACCCTCACGCAGAAGCTCGACGACCTCATGGCCGAGGTCAACCGCGTCGCCTCCAACTGGGAAGGTGAAGCGAAGATCGCCTACCGCGAGAGCCAGGACCGCCTGACCCGCGACATGGCCGGCATGAACCAGGACCTGGCGCGCATCGCCCAGCTCCTCGACGAGTCGGTCGCCGGCTACCAGGACACGGACAAGGGCAACGCGGCTCGCTTCCGCATGATGTGATTCCTTGCCGATACGCGTGAGGGGGTGGCCCGTTCCCACGGGCCACCCCCTCACGCGTATCCCCTAGCGCAGGTCGAACTCGCCGTCACGGGCGCCCAGGACGAACGCGTCCCACTCGGCCTTCGTGTAGCGCAGCACCGTGTCCTTGTCGAGGGACGAGCGCATCGCCACCGCGCCCTCGGGCAGCCGGGCGATCTCCACGCGCTCCTCGTCCGGGCTCGTCCCCGGGGCGCCCTGCCACTCGACGCCGGAGATGTCGAGCGCGTACAGCTCGTCCTTCTGGCGCTGCTTCTCGGCGGCGAGCGCGGCGTCCGCGCTCTCGGCGGTGGTCTCGTGTGCGTCGCTCATCGGCGCTTTCCCTTCGCGGTGGTACGACGGTCCCTCCCACCGTAGCGGGAGGGACCGCTCCGTTCCGTGCTGTTCCGGCAGCTCAGTGCTGTTCGGGCAGCCAGCCCAGCTGCACCAGCGGCGTCCCGCGCTTCCGCGAGATGAACGTGCCCCGGCCCGGAGGCATCGGACGCGCCCGGACGCCGCCGAGGATGTCGCCCTCCTGCGGGTCGCCGGAGAGGAGCACGCCCTGCGCGCCCAGCTCCCGCATCCGCTGCATGAACGGCTCGTACATCGCCCGGGAGGCGCCCGCCTGGCTGCGGGCCACGATGAACCGGATGCCGACGTCCCGCGCGAACGGCAGGTTCTCCACCAGAACGGCCAGCGGGTTCCCCGAGTTGGTCGCCACCAGCTCGAAGTCGTCGACGAGGACGAACAGTTGGGGACCCGACCACCAGCTGCGGTCGCGCAGCTGCTGCGGCGTGATGTCGGGCTTCGGCGCCCGCTTCGTCATCACCGTGTTGACCGCGTCCATGTGCATCTGCATGGCCGAGGCCATCGGCGCGTACTCCAGGAGGTGCGAGGGCGCCACCGCCTCCAGCATCGTCCGCCGGTAGTCGCCGACCACGATCCGCGCCTGCTCGGGCGTGTACCGCTCGCACAGCTGCTTGGCGATCAGCCGCAGCAGCGCCGTCTTGCCGGACTCGCTCTCGCCGAAGATCAGGAAGAACGGATCGGACTCGAAGTCGACGAACACCGGCTCCAGGTTCGTCTCGTCGATGCCGATCGCGATGCCGTGCTGCGGGTACTCGAAGCCCTTCGGCAGCTGCTCCGCGGGCAGCCTGCGCGGCAGCAGCCGCACCGCGGGGGCCGGGGCTCCGGTCCAGCTCGCCTTCACCGCCTGGACGAACGCCGCCGTGCCGTCCGCCAGGTCGGCCGAGGAGCTCGACCCGTCGATCCGCGGCAGCGCGCCCATGAAGTGCAGCTTCTCCGGGACCTGGCCGCGGCCCGGCACGCCGGTCGGCACGTTCGCCGCGACCTTGCGGTCGAACTCGGAGTCCATGACGTCACCGAGCCGCAGTTCGAGCCGGCCCAGCATCTGGTCCTTGAGCGCCGCACGCACCTCCATGTACCGGGCGGCGGTGATGACCACGTGGATGCCGTAGCCCAGACCGCGCGCCGCGATGTCGGAGACGATCGGCTCCAGCATGTCGTAGTCGTTGCGGAAGGTTCCCCAGCCGTCCACGATCAGGAAGACGTCGCCCCAGGCCTCGCCCGGCAGTTCGCCCGCGGCCCGCTTGCGCCGGTAGGTCGCGATCGAGTCGATGGAGTGCGCGCGGAAGAACTCCTCCCGCCGGTTCAGGACGCCCATGACCTCCGCGACCGTCCGGCGCACCCGCTCCGGGTCGAGCCGGGACGCCACCCCGCCGACGTGCGGCAGATCGGCCAGCGAGACCATGCCGCCGCCACCGAAGTCCAGGCAGTAGAACTGCACTTCGGCCGGGGTGTGGGTGAGCGCGAACGAGGAGACGAGCGTGCGCATGATCGTCGACTTGCCGGACTGCGGACCGCCGACCACCATCATGTGACCGGCCGCACCCGAGAAGTCCCGGTACAGCACCTCGCGCCGCTGCTCGAACGGCTTGTCGATGAGCCCGAGCGGCACCGTGAGCGCGCCCTGACGCGTGTACTCCGTCGCCGTGAGCCCCCGGTCCGCGGTCTGCGCGAGCCCCGGCAGCAGCTGGTCGAGCGAGGGCGCCTGGTCGAGCGGCGGCAGCCACACCTGGTGCGCCGGCACCCCCTGGCCCTCCAGACGCCGCACGATCACGTCGAGGACGGTGTCCGCGAGCGCGTCGTCCTCCTCGTTCCGCTGCGCCGTGAGGTACGCCGGGTCCGGCGCCGCGTACACCACCGGCACCGGCGCCGCCGTGAACAGCGCGGGCCGCCGCTCCACCGGCATCTGCCCGATCTCCAGACGCGGCCCGCCCGTCCGGTACGTCCCCGAGACGTACGCCGCCTTGAAGCGGGTCATCTCGTCCGTACCGAACTTCAGATAGCCCGAACCCGGCACCGACGGCAGGTGGTACGCGTCCGGCACACCGATCGCCGTCCGCGACTCCGCCGCCGAGAAGGTCCGCAGACCGATCCGGTACGAGAGGTACGTGTCCAGGCCCCGCAGCTTGCCCTCCTCCAGGCGCTGGGAGGCGAGCAGCAGGTGCACACCCAGGGAGCGGCCGATGCGGCCGATCTGGATGAACATGTCGATGAAGTCCGGCTTGGCGGTGAGGAGCTCGGAGAACTCGTCGATCACCAGGACCAGCGAGGCCAGCGGTTCGAGGGGCGCACCCGCCGCCCGCGCCTTCTCGTAGTCGTGGATGTTGGCGTAGTTGCCCGCCGAGCGCAGCAGCTCCTGCCGCCGCTGGAGCTCGCCGCGGATCGCGTCGCCCATGCGGTCGACGAGCGTCAGGTCGTCGGCGAGGTTGGTGATGACCGCCGCCACGTGCGGCATCTGCGACATGCCCGCGAAGGTCGCGCCGCCCTTGAAGTCCGCGAGGACGAAGTTCAGCGTCTCCGAGGAGTGCGTCACCGCCAGACCGAGCACCAGCGTGCGAAGGAGCTCCGACTTTCCGGAACCCGTCGCGCCGACGCACAGACCGTGCGGGCCCATGCCCTCCTGCGCGGCCTCCTTCAGGTCCAGCATGACCGGCAGGCCGTCCTCGCCGACACCGATCGGCACGCGAAGCCGCTCGGCCACCGACCGGGGCCGCCAGGTCCGCGTCACGTCCACCGAGGCCGCGTCGCCCAGGTTCAGCAGGTCCGTGAAGTCCAGGTTGGCGAGCAGCGGCTCGTCGTCGTCCCCGCCGCCCATCCGCAGCGGCGCCAGCTGCCGGGCCAGCGCCTCGGCCGCCGGCAGCGAGATGCCGTCCGGCAGCCCCTCGTACGCGAAGCCGCCGCCCGACTCCAGACGCAGCCGGCCCGGCCGTACCACCACCGAGAGGCCACCGCGCGGCTCGTCGAGCTCACCGGAGACGACCTCCACGATCGTCACGCCCTGCAGGCCCTCGGCCGCCGCGAGCAGCGAGTCCGGCGGCACCATCCCGCCGTCCAGGACCACCACCACGTGCGGCTGGTCGAGCACCGGCTGGTTCTCCCGGGAGAACCGCGGCCGCCCGTCCAGCTTCGAGCGGACCAGGTTCTCCAGCTCACCGAGGTCGTCGCCGAACAGCCGCTTCGTACCGGCCCCGTCGACCTGCCCCGGCACCTGGGTGTGCGGCAGCCACTTCGTCCAGTCCCAGCGCTCCTGAGCCGGCCGCGCCGCCACCACGGCGAGCATCAGGTCGTCGGGGGAGTGCAGCGTCACCAGCTGCGCCACGAGGGCACGCGCCGCGGCCTGCGCCGACTCCGGCTCGCCCGACACCGTCACGTGGTAGAACGCCCGCATCGAGACCGCCATCGGCAGCCCGTCCAAGGTGCCGTGCACCGCAAGGAACTGCTGCATCGCACCCGCGCACAGCGGCTCCAGCTCGTCCACCGGAGCCGTGTCCGGCGCCACCAGGGGAGTCGCCAACTGCTGCGCCCCGAGGCCGATCCGCGCCTGCCCGAAGTCATGGTCGCCGACCCGGCGCTCCCACACCCGGGAACCCTCGGCCACCACCGACCACAGCTGCTCGGGGGCGGGGTGCAGATACAGCTGGGCGTCCCGCTGCTTGCGCGCCGTGCGCCGGACCGTACGCCGGGTCTGCGCGAGGTATTTGAGGTAGTCGCGGCGGACATCGGCCATTTGCCCCTGCGTACCGCGACGGAATCTGACGAACTGGGCGATGGCCATTCCGACCGTCGACGCCAGCATCAGCGAGCCCATGATCCGCATGATCGGAGACGGCGTCATGAAGAAGAAGACGACCGAAGAACCCATGCCGAGCATCGGCAGGAGCTGCATCAACGCCGACTCCTGCTGTCCCCGCGGAAGTTCCGGCGGAGACTCCAGGACCAGTTCCTCACCGGGCACTTCCGGAGGAAGGGACCTCGGCGGGCGTTTGACGACGATCTGGCTCACCGGCGCATCAATCCCTCGTTGGAGGCGGGCTCGTGGCGGGAGCATCCGCACGCGACCCCTGTCGGCAGCCGGGCGCGCGGACTTCCCCCATGGGACGGCGATCCTACTTGCAGCCCCCACCTGCCGTCCCCGGTAGGGTGGCGCGCGCATCGTGCGCAACCGCGAATCAGGACGGGCGCAACCGCGAACCGGACGGCCGCAACCGCGAATCAGGGGGTCCACACACGTGAGTACGACCGCAACGACCGGCTTCTGCCGCGTCACCGTCGTGGCGCCGGACAGCCGCATCGACGTCGCGCTCCCCGAGGACATCGCCGTCGCCGACGTCTACCCGGAGATCCTGCGCCTCACCGGCCAGACCCAGGCGGCGGGCACACCGACCGGCTACCACCTGGTCCGCCGCGACGGATCCGTCCTCGACGGCGCCCGCACCCTCGCCGCCCAGCAGGTCCTCGACGGCGAGGTGCTCTCCCTGCGGCCCTTCGCCCAGTCCCTGCCGCCGGCCGTCTACGACGACGTGTCCGACGCCGTCGCCTCCGCCGTCACCCGCGACCGGCACCTGTGGAGCGACGAACTCCTCCGCGGCGCCGGACTCCTCGGCGGCGTGCTGCTCCTCGTCCTCATGGGCTTCGTCCTCTGGTTCGCCGACCCGGTCCGCCACGACATGCACAGCCTCCCCGGGATCATCGCGGGCGCCGCCGGCTTCCTCCTCACCGCCTTCGCCGGCGTCCGCGCCCGCGTCTACGCGGACCGGGCGACCGCCGTCGCCCTCGGCCTCGGCGCCCTGCCGCTGCTCCTCATCGCCGGCTCCGGCATCATCGCCCCCGACGCCGGCCAGGGCCCCGGCCGCCTGCAGTTCCTGCTCGGCTGCGTCACCGTCCTCGTCGCCTCCGTGGCCCTCGTCGCGCTCACCCCCAGCGGCGACGCCCCCTTCGTCGCCGCCACCTTCCTCGCCGGCGTCGGCACCCTCGCCACCTTCCTGATGATCCTCACGGAGGCCACCGCCACCGAGGCCGCCGCGGCCTGCGCGCCCGTCGCCATCGGCGCCGTCGCCTTCCTGCCCGGCCTCTCCGCCCGCTTCGCCCGGCTCCCCATCGGCTACGCCGCCCCGCGCAGCGCCGCAGAGGACGACTTCTCCGCCGACCCGCAGCAGCCCGGCGAGGAGGCGCAGCCCGTCGACGGCGAGCGCATCGCGCTCCAGGCCCGCCGCGGGCACGAGATGCTCCTCGGCCTGGTCGGCGGCTGCGCTGCCGTCGTCGTCGGCTCCGCCGCCGTCCTCGGCTTCGCCGGGAACGTCTGGGGCCAGCTCCTCGCCCTCGCCGCCGGCCTCGCGATGCTGCTGCGCGCCCGCCTCTTCCGGTACACCTCGCAGGTCGCCTGCGTCCTCGTCGCCGGCATCGCCGCCATCGCGCTGCTCGTCCTCGGCCTCTCCCTCAACCCGCCGGCCGACCTGGTCAAGGACCTCCTCATGTACGGGGACCGGGGCGGCCTCGACATCCGGACGATCTGGCTCACCGCCGCCGTCGCCGCCGGCGCAGCGCTGGTCACCGCGATCGGCCTGATCATCCCGAGGAAGGGCCTCTCGCCGTTCTGGGGCCGGCTCCTCGACCTGGCCGAGGGCTTCGTCCTGCTCTCCCTCGTCCCGCTCGCCCTCGCGGTCCTCGACGTCTTCACCCGGGTCCGCTCCCTCACCAGCAAGTAGCACCGGCAAGCGGAAAAGGGGCCCGGGGGCGCTCCGGCAAGCTGGTACGCTGTGTAACGGCCGTTTGTGTACGCGCTCCCGGAAAGCCCCCGAGACCACTCGGAAGCCTCTGGAAGCTGCGCCCATCGGACCTTCGCCCGTCGAGTCACGGAAGCTTCCCCTGAGAACTGGACCAGGGGCACTCGCGGGCGCACGAACACCAAAGAGGAGATCCGCGTGGCTCTCGACGCCGCTGTCAAGAAGCAGATCATGGCCGAGTTCGGCACCAAGGAGGGCGACACCGGCTCCCCCGAGGTCCAGGTCGCGATGCTGTCCCGTCGCATCTCGGACCTGACCGAGCACCTCAAGCAGCACAAGCACGACCACCACTCCCGTCGTGGTCTGCTGATCCTGGTCGGCCAGCGCCGCCGCCTGCTGCAGTACCTGGCGAAGAAGGACATCCAGCGCTTCCGTACGCTGGTCGACCGCCTCGGCATCCGCCGCGGTGCGGCCGGCGGCGCCAAGTAAGACGCCATGAAGGGAGCGGTTCCCACTTTCAGGGGGCCGCTCCCTTTGCTGTACGTGCACAAAGTGCGCATCGGCACTTAGTCTGGTCGCACAACCCCATACGACGAGCGCGCAGCCGCCGGCCAGCCGCCGGTCCTCGGTAGTGGCCCCCGGAAACGAAGACCCGGGTGCTTCGATCGAAGACCGGCCCGCACCCTAGGCGAGCTCTCCGCCCCGTCGCACACCGTCCCCGGCCACACGGGCCGAAGGACGCAAAGACGAACACGTAGGAGAAACCCATAGTGGAGAACGAGACCCACTACGCCGAGGCCGTCATCGACAACGGCGCCTTCGGTACCCGCACCATCCGCTTCGAGACCGGCCGTCTCGCCAAGCAGGCCGCCGGCTCCGCCGTCGCCTACCTGGACGACGACACGATGGTCCTCTCCGCGACCACCGCCTCGAAGCGCCCCAAGGACCAGCTCGACTTCTTCCCCCTGACGGTGGACGTCGAGGAGCGGATGTACGCGGCCGGCAAGATCCCCGGCTCCTTCTTCCGCCGTGAGGGCCGCCCCTCCGAGGACGCCGTCCTCACCTGTCGTCTGATCGACCGCCCGCTGCGCCCCTCCTTCAAGAAGGGCCTGCGCAACGAGATCCAGATCGTCGAGACGATCATGGCGCTCAACCCCGACCACCTGTACGACGTGGTCGCGATCAACGCCGCCTCCTGCTCCACGCAGCTCGCCGGCCTGCCCTTCTCCGGCCCGATCGGCGGCACCCGTGTCGCCCTGATCAAGGGCCAGTGGGTCGCGTTCCCGACGCACACCGAGCTCGAGGACGCCGTCTTCGACATGGTCGTCGCCGGTCGCGTCCTGGAGGACGGCGACGTCGCGATCATGATGGTCGAGGCCGAGGCCACCGAGAAGACCATCCAGCTGGTCAAGGGCGGCGCCGAGGCGCCGACCGAGGAGGTCGTCGCCGCCGGTCTCGAGGCCGCGAAGCCCTTCATCAAGGTCCTCTGCAAGGCCCAGTCGGACCTCGCCGCCAAGGCCGCCAAGCCCACCGGCGAGTTCCCGGTCTACCTCGACTACCAGGACGACGTCCTGGAGGCGCTCTCCGCCGCCGTCAAGGACGAGCTCGCCCAGGCGCTCACCATCGCCGGCAAGCAGGAGCGCGAGACCGAGCTCGACCGCATCAAGGACCTCGCCGCCGAGAAGCTCCTCCCGGCCTTCGAGGGCCGCGAGAAGGAGATCGCGGGCGCCTACCGCGCGCTGACCAAGAAGCTGGTCCGCGAGCGCATCATCAAGGACAAGGTCCGCATCGACGGCCGCGGCATCACGGACATCCGTACGCTCGCCGCCGAGGTCGAGGCCATCCCGCGCGTGCACGGCTCGGCGCTGTTCGAGCGTGGCGAGACCCAGATCCTGGGCGTCACCACCCTCAACATGCTCCGCATGGAGCAGCAGCTGGACACCCTCTCCCCGGTGACCCGCAAGCGCTACATGCACAACTACAACTTCCCGCCGTACTCCGTCGGCGAGACCGGCCGCGTGGGCTCGCCCAAGCGCCGCGAGATCGGCCACGGCGCCCTCGCCGAGCGCGCCCTCGTCCCGGTCCTCCCGACCCGCGAGGAGTTCCCCTACGCGATCCGCCAGGTGTCCGAGGCCCTCGGCTCCAACGGTTCGACGTCCATGGGCTCGGTCTGCGCCTCCACCATGTCGCTGCTGAACGCCGGTGTGCCGCTGAAGGCCCCCGTCGCCGGCATCGCCATGGGTCTGATCTCCGAGGAGATCGACGGCCAGACGCACTACGTCGCCCTCACCGACATCCTCGGTGCGGAGGACGCCTTCGGCGACATGGACTTCAAGGTCGCCGGTACGAAGGAGTTCGTCACCGCCCTCCAGCTCGACACCAAGCTGGACGGCATCCCGGCCTCCGTCCTGGCCGCGGCCCTCAAGCAGGCCCGCGACGCCCGCCTCCACATCCTCGACGTGATGATGGAAGCGATCGACACGCCGGACGAGATGTCCCCGAACGCCCCGCGGATCATCACCGTCAAGATCCCCGTGGACAAGATCGGTGAGGTCATCGGCCCCAAGGGCAAGATGATCAACCAGATCCAGGAGGACACCGGCGCCGAGATCACGATCGAGGACGACGGCACCATCTACATCGGTGCCGCCGACGGCCCGGCCGCCGAGGCCGCCCGCGCCACGATCAACGGCATCGCCAACCCGACCATGCCGGAGGTCGGCGAGCGCTACCTGGGTACGGTCGTCAAGACCACCACCTTCGGTGCCTTCGTCTCCCTGCTCCCGGGCAAGGACGGCCTGCTGCACATCTCGCAGATCCGCAAGCTCGCCGGTGGCAAGCGCGTGGAGAACGTCGAGGACGTGCTCGCGATCGGCTCCAAGGTCCAGGTCGAGATCGCCGAGATCGACCAGCGCGGCAAGCTCTCCCTGATCCCCGTGATCGCGGACGAGGACGGCGCCGAGGGTGACAAGGACGACGCTGCCAAGTGACGTCCCGTAGTTCCCGCGCGACGGCCCGCCCCTCTTCGGAGGGGCGGGCCGTCGCCCGTACCCAAACGCTTCTCCCGGGCAAGGACGGCATCGGCACGGTCCGCCGCACGACCCTCCCCGGGGGCCTGCGGATCGTCACCGAGACCCTCCCCTCCGTGCGCTCCGCCACCTTCGGCATCTGGGCGCACGTCGGCTCCCGCGACGAGACCCCGACGCTCAACGGCGCGACCCACTACCTGGAGCACCTCCTCTTCAAGGGCACCCACAAGCGGTCCGCCCTCGACATCTCCGCCGCGATCGACGCGGTCGGCGGCGAGATGAACGCCTTCACGGCGAAGGAGTACACCTGCTACTACGCCCGGGTCCTCGACACCGACCTGCCGCTGGCGATCGACGTCGTCTGCGACATGCTCACGGACTCGCTCATCCTCGACGAGGACGTGGACGCCGAGCGCGGCGTCATCCTCGAAGAGATCGCGATGACCGAGGACGACCCCGGTGACGTCGTGCACGAGCTGTTCGCGCAGACGATGTTCGGCGACACCCCGCTGGGCCGCCCGGTCCTCGGCACCGTCGACACGATCAACGCGCTCAGCCGCGGCCAGATCGCCCGCTTCTACAAGAAGCACTACGACCCGACCCACCTGGTCGTCGCCTGCGCCGGCAACGTCGACCACGCCACGGTGGTGCGCCAGGTCCGCCGCGCCTTCGAGAAGGCCGGCGCCCTCGGCCGTACCGACGCCGTCCCCGTCGCCCCCCGCGAGGGCTCCCGGACCCTCCGTACGGCGGGCCGCGTCGAGCTGCTCAACCGCAAGACCGAGCAGGCCCACGTGGTCCTCGGCATGCCGGGCCTGGCCCGCACCGACGAGCGCCGCTGGGCCCTCGGCGTGCTGAACACCGCCCTCGGCGGCGGCATGTCCTCCCGCCTCTTCCAGGAGGTCCGCGAGAAGCGCGGCCTGGCCTACAGCGTGTACTCGTACACCTCGGGCTTCGCCGACTGCGGCCTCTTCGGGGTGTACGCGGGCTGCCGGCCCAGCCAGGTCCACGACGTCCTGAAGATCTGCCGGGACGAGCTCGACAAGGTCGCGTCCGACGGCCTCACGGACGAGGAGATCACCCGCGCCGTCGGGCAGCTCTCCGGCTCGACCGTGCTCGGCCTGGAGGACACCGGCGCGCTGATGAACCGCATCGGCAAGAGCGAGCTGTGCTGGGGCACCCAGATGTCGGTCGACGACATGCTGACCCGGATCGCGGCGGTCACCCCGGACGAGGTCCGCGAGGTCGCCCGCGATGTACTGGAGCAGCGGCCCTCGCTGTCGGTGATCGGCCCGCTGAAGGACAAGCAGGCGGACCGCCTCCACCAAGCGGTCTCCTGACTGACCCACAAGTCCCGTAAGGAAGAGCAATGAGCAAGCTGCGTGTGGCGGTCCTCGGAGCCAAGGGCCGCATCGGCTCCGAGGCGGTCAGGGCCGTCGAGGCCGCCGAGGACATGGAACTGGTCGCGGCCCTCGGCCGCGGCGACGACCTGGAGGCGCTCACCGAGGCGGGCGCCCAGGTCGTCGTCGAGCTGACCACCCCCGACTCGGTCATGGAGAACCTCGACTACTGCGTGCGCCACGGCATCCACGCGGTGGTCGGCACCACCGGCTGGACCGAGGACCGCCTCGCGCAGCTGCGGACCTGGCTCGCCGCCTCCCCGGAGACCGGCGTCCTCATCGCCCCGAACTTCTCCATCGGCGCGGTCCTCACCATGAAGTTCGCGCAGATCGCGGCCCCGTACTTCGAGTCCGTCGAGGTCGTCGAACTGCACCACCCGAACAAGGTGGACGCCCCCTCCGGCACCGCCACCCGCACCGCCCAGCTGATCGCCGAGGCCCGGTCGAAGGCAGGCTGCGCCCCGCAGCCCGACGCCACGACCACCGCCCTCGACGGCGCGCGCGGGGCGAACGTCGACGGCGTTCCCGTCCACGCGGTACGCCTCCGGGGCCTGCTCGCCCACCAGGAGGTGCTGCTCGGCGGCGAGGGCGAGACCCTCACCGTCCGGCACGACTCCCTGCACCACTCCAGCTTCATGCCGGGCATCCTCCTGGGCGCCCGCCGCGTGACCAGCACTCCTGGCCTCACCTTCGGCCTGGAGCACTTCCTGGACCTGGGCTGACGGCCATGGGCGGAAAGATCACGTACGTCTTCCTCTCCACCGTGCTCGTCCTCGTCTTCGGCGTGGTGGCGATGGAGGGCGTCCTGCTCCTCCTCACGGGCGAGCCGGCCGCCATGGGCATGGGCGCGGTGGCGTTCCTGCTGCCCGCCGTCGGCGGCTGGTTCCTCTGGAAGAACACCAGCTTCGCGCGCCGGGCCAACCGCCTGGCCGCGGAGCTGGAGGCCGAGGGCGGCCTGCCCGTCGACGAGCTGAAGCGCACGGAGGGCGGCCGGATCCTCCGGGACTCGGCCGACGAGGTCTTCGCTCGGCGCAAGGCCGAGACGGAGGACTCACCGGAGGACTGGCGCTGCTGGTTCCGGCTCGCGGTGGCCTACCACGACGCCCGGGACACCCCGCGGGCCCGCAAGGCGATGCAGCGGGCCATCGCGCTCCACGAGGGGCGTCCGGTCAGCGCGTAGCGACCGGGGCCGTGCCGTACTCGGCGTTCCAGGCCTCGACCGTGTCGGCCGCCCGGTCGAAGGCCTCGATGCGGGAGAGGAAGTCGGCGTTGTGGTCGGTGAGCAGCAGCAGCTGCTCACCACCCCGCCGGTCGAGCACCAGGGCCTGGCCCTGGACCGTGCGGGGGAGTCCCAGCCAGCGCACCGGCTGCTGGGTGGTCCGCAGGGACGTCACCTTCGCCCAGGGCACGGTGACCGTCGAGAAGAAGCCCACGCGCCGCACACCGGCGCGGCTCACCCAGGCGCCCATGCGCAGCATCCGCAGGGCGGCCGCGATGACGAGCACGGCGATGCCGAACGTGACGCCCGCGCCGCCGAAGGCCCCGGCGAACGCGACGATCACGGAGGCGAGCAGGACGAACGAGGCGAGCAGCAGCGCGAGTGCCGCCGCTCCCACCCGCCACGACCCCGGCCGGTACGGACGACGCCACTGATCGTGGTCGTCGAACGGCAGGGCGACATGGTCGGTCGTGTCAAAAGCACGGTCGGCCGTCAGGAAGGGCAGGGGCACGACAGGTCCTCACTCACAAGCACGCTCGAAGGGGCAGTGCCCGGTGAGGCTACCTCAGCGGTTGTCGGAGGCCTCGGACTGCTGCTGACGAGTGCCCGAGTCCCCCGACTGGAGCGAGGGCATCCCGAAGACCAGGGACCCGGCGAGGCCGGCCACGACGGTCAGCCCGAGCAGGGTGCGGCCCACGATCTGCGAGGCGCTGAGGCGCTCCCGGGGCGGTGGAGTGACGTTACTGCGGAAGTGGTCGGCCTCCGCGACGAACGCGAACGGTACGGCCTCTCTCCGGCGGAACATCAGGGCCACTCTCCTTGTCTTCGTCGTGATGCGTCACAGGTACAGACGACGGAACCGACGTTTTGGTGCCCTTTTTCATCAAAGCGGCCGAATCTCATCCTCCGGGAGGACGCCGCCGAGGAAGGCGATCACCGTGTTGGACGACTGTGCAGTCCCATACGGCACACATGTCCGAACACACGATGCGAAGTGTCCGTATTGCGACGTTTCACGAAGTTCATCTAGGCTGATCAAACGGACCCGGCGCTGCCTGAACCCCCGAGCAGGCAGCGCCGGGCTCCTCTTCTCCTGTCCCCCTCAGGGGCGCCCGGCGCTGAGCAGCGAGTAGCGTGTTACCCATGGCTCCGATCTCCACTCCGCAGACCCCCTTCGGGCGGGTCCTCACCGCCATGATCACGCCCTTCACGGCGGACGGCGCACTCGACCTCGACGGTGCCCAGCGACTCGCCAGCCACCTGGTGGACGCGGGCAACGACGGCCTCGTCATCAACGGCACCACCGGTGAGTCCCCGACCACCAGCGACGCGGAGAAATCGGACCTCGTACGAGCGGTACTGGAGGCGGTGGGCGACCGCGCCCACGTCGTCGCCGGCATCGGCACCAACGACACCCACCACTCCATCGAACTGGCCCGCACCGCCGAGCGCGACGGCGCCCACGGCCTCCTCGCCGTGACGCCGTACTACAACAAGCCCCCGCAGGAGGGCCTGTACCGGCACTTCTCGGCCATCGCCGACGCCACCGGCCTCCCCGTGATGCTCTACGACATCCCCGGCCGCAGCGGCGTCCCGATCGACACCGAGACGATCGTCCGCCTCGCCGAGCACCCGCGCATCGTCGCCAACAAGGACGCCAAGGGCGACCTCGGCCGCGCCAGCTGGGCCATCGCCCGCTCCGGCCTCGCCTGGTACTCCGGCGACGACATGCTCAACCTGCCGCTGCTCTCCGTCGGCGCCTGCGGCTTCGTCTCCGTCGTCGGCCACCTCGTCACCCCGGAGCTCCGCGCCCTCCTCGACGCCCACCTCGGCGGCGAGGTCCAGAAGGCCACCGAGATCCACCAGAAGCTGCTCCCGGTCTACACCGGCATGTTCCGCACCCAGGGCGTCATGACCACCAAGGCCGCCCTCGCCCTCCAGGGCCTCCCGGCCGGCCCGCTGCGACTCCCGCTCGTCGAGCTCTCCGAGCAGGAGACCGAGCAGCTCAAGGTCGACCTGGCCGCCGGCGGGGTAGAACTCTGACAACAGACTTCACAACTGAACACTGACAACAGCAAGTGCACGATTGTCATGCGCGCCACGTGCCCGACCGGTACGTGGCGCGCATGGTGAGGAGAGTCTTTTGAGTCATCCGCATCCTGAACTCGGCGCCCCGCCGAAGCTGCCCAAGGGCGGCCTGCGCGTCATCCCGCTCGGTGGCCTCGGTGAGATCGGCCGCAACATGACGGTCTTCGAGTTCGACGGCCGTCTGCTGATCGTCGACTGCGGCGTCCTCTTCCCTGAAGAGGAGCAGCCCGGCATCGACCTGATCCTGCCGGACTTCACCATCATCCGGGACCGCCTCGACGACATCGAGGGCATCGTGCTCACGCACGGCCACGAGGACCACATCGGTGCCGTCCCGTACCTGCTCCGGCTGAAGCCGGACATCCCGCTCATCGGCTCCAAGCTGACCCTCGCCCTCATCGAGGCGAAGCTCCAGGAGCACCGCATCCGCCCCTACACCCTCGAGGTGAAGGAAGGCGACCGCGAGCAGCTG